>CAMATI010000080.1 GCA_945861095.1 Asaia bogorensis
GATGCCGAGACCGGGACGGCGATCAACCTGACCAGCGCGGGCGGTGCCAACCAGAAACTGATCGACGCGACCCATACATCGGTCGCGGACGCCACATCCGGCGCTGGCGGCGGCGATGTCGGCGTGGCCGGATCGGTCGCCGTCAACAGCGTGACCAACATCACCGAGGCGCAGATCGGCCGCGGTGGATTCTCCAACGTCACGATCACCGGCGGTGGGAATGTGATCGTTGCCGCTGCCAACACCGGCGCCGGGTCCGCGCGGGCGTTGCCGTCGAACGGCGGCGGCAAGGGCAGCGATGTCGGCATCGGCGCGTCTGTCGCGGTGAATGTGCTGACCAACACAACGACCGCCGAGATCACGAACAGCACCGTGTGGGCCGGAGCGGCCGGAAAATTCTCGGTGACCGCCGCGTCGGGCAGCACCGCGGTCACGCGTGGCGAAAACGGCGCGGCATCCGACAATGTCGCGGTCGGCGTCGGTGTCGCGGTGGCGGTGGTCAAGGATACGACCCTGGCCCGCGTCGGGACGGGTGTCGCGACGATCGCGGCGACGGGCGATGTCACCGTTTCGGCCACCCATACCGGCGATTTCGAAACGATCACCGATGCCAAGGCCGCGGGCAAGAGCGTTGGTGTCGGCGCGTCGGTCTCGGTCGGCGTGATCACCGAAAACGTCACGGCGGAAGTCGCGCGCGGCATTTCCACCAGCGGTGGCACATTGACCGTGCTCGCGACCTCGACGGTTTCCAGCGAAACCAAAGCGGTTGCCACCTCCAGCGGCAACGACAGCAAGGATCAGCAGCAGAACAGCAAGAGCGGCAAGTCGGGCGCCGACGGGCAGGCCGATCGGCAGGTCAACGACAACAAGAACACCCAAGGGCAGGACATGTCCTCGGCGTCCGCTTCGCAAGGCACCAAGGACGCGGGTGACAAGAACAGCAGCCAGGGTGGCGGTGGTTCCAGTGGCGTCAGCGTTGCCGCGTCTGTCGCGGTCAGCGTCGTGACGGCCAACACCTCGGCGAAGATCACCAACGGCGCGGACCTGACCGCCACCAACAAGGCCATCACGATCCGGTCGGAAGCCGAACTGGATGTGTCCGCCAAGGCGATCGGCGCATCGTTGGGGATGGATAATGATGTGAATATCGGCGCCGGTGTCGCCGTCAGCGTCGTGAAAGGCTCGAACACCGCGTTCCTGTCCAGCTCCGGTTCGGTGCTGACCGGCAAGGGAATTACCATCGCGGCGGTCACCCCGGCTTCGAAGTCCAACGAATTCATCACCTGGGCCGCATCGGCGGGTGGTGGCAAGGGCGATGTCGGCATCGCCGGTTCGGTGGCCGTTCACATAGTGACCTTCGACACCGAAGCCTCGGCCCGTTCGGCTTCGGCGCTGATTTCGAATGGCGGCATCACCGTCCAGGCGATCTCGAAGAACGAGATGCAGACGCTGGCGGCGGCGGGCGCATTCTCGCAAGGGACCGCGATTGGACTTGCCGTTGCGGTTGGCGTCCTGAACGCGTCCTCCACGGCGTATATCGGCGGCGATGCGGACGCGTCCGGCGCAATCCTGGTGAATGCGCAACTGGTGGTGTCGCCATCGAAGATCGACCTCCCGTTCCTCGATGACAGCGATGACCCGACCATCACCTCGGTGGCACTCGCCGGCGCGGCGAGCAACGGTGATGCCGCGATCGGCGCGTCGGTTGTGGTGAACGACTTCCACCTGGACGCGATCGCCTATGTCGGCGACGGCAGCAAGATCAACCAGGGTGGCAAGTTCGTGGCCGGGGTGGGGCAGAACCTGACCGTCACCGCCCTGAACGACACTGACATCATCAGCATCGCCGGTGCGCTGGCCCTGACGACCGGGTCGGCCGGCGTTGGCGCGGGAGTCGATGTCGAAATCATCAGCAAGACGACGCGCGCCTATATCGGCAAGGGTGCGATCGTCAGCGTCGGCGGGGCCACCAAGATCGGCGCCGTCGAGAACATGACGATGCTGTCCGTCGCCGCGGTTGCCGCGGTCGCGGATTCCGCCGCCGTCGCCGCGACCGCGTCAATCCAGGTGGTGACCACGGACACCAAGGCCTATCTCGCGGACGTTCCGGTTGGCACCGCCACGAAACTGACCTCCGCCGGATCGGTAACGATCAGCGCGGATACCGACTTCAAGGTCACGATGATCGCCGGCTCGGTCGGTGTTGCCGGAACGGCCGGCATCGGCGCCGCGAACGCAACCTTGGTGCACAACGGCACCACCAGCGCCTATGTCGGGCAGCGGGCAATCGTGTCCGCGGGTGGCATCGGCCTGAACATCGACGCCCAATCGCACGAGGATATCCTGTCGATCGCCGCCGGCATTGCCATCGGTGGCAGCGTTGGCGTTGCCGGATCGGCCGCGGTCGGCGTGCTGGACGAAAACACCAGCGCCTATGTCGGGCGCGGCGCCAGCGTGACGGTCACGAGCGGCGATCTCGACATCAATGCTTCCGACGTGACCGAGATCATCTCGGTCGCGGGCTCCATCGCCGGTGGCAGCGTGGGCGTCGGTATCGGTGTGGATGCGGGTGTCTTCAACAAGACCACACGGGCCTATATCGACTCCGGTGTAACCGCGACGGTTGACGACAATATCTTCGTCACCGCGAATTCCACCGAGGACCTGATCTCGGTTTCCGCCGGTCTCGCGGCCGGCAGCGTCGGCGTCGCGGTCAATGCCGGCGTGCACGTCTTCAACATCACGACGAAGGCTTTTATCGGCGACGATCCCGAAGACCCGGCGCTGTCGGCCGGGGCGGGCAATGTTTTCGCCAACGGCAGCATCGTGGTCTATGCCAACGACTACGCCAACATCAACGAAGTGGTGGGCGTACTCGCCGCTGGTGGCGTTGGGGTCGGCGCGGCGGCCGGCGTCAACGTCCTCAACAAGGACGTCAAGAGCTTCGTCGGTGCTGGTGCCGTAGTGCGAGCCGACGGCAACCGGACCGGCGTCACCGTGCAGACCGGCCGAATCACCCCCGGCATCGACGCCCTGGGCGCGACCTACGACCCCAGCGCGCCGGGCACGCCAGGCATCGAGTCCAACAAGGGCGGCACTCTGTCGGCCGCCACCAGTGGCGATCGATCCGCCCTTCGCGCACAAGGCAAGGTCGGCACACCGTCGCTTGGCGGAATGGACCTGGATGGCAACAAAAGCGCGAACAAGCTCGACAATCCGTCGCTGAACGGGCCGCGCTCGACAACGCTCGCGACCCAGGGCGGGTTCAGGGGCTTGTCGGTCTCGGCCACCAACCGCGATGAGATCAGGACCTTCACCATCAGTCTGTCGGCAGGTGGCGTGGCGGTTGCCGTGTCGGCCGGAATCGACGTCGTCAATGCCAAGACCACTGCCTATATCGGCGACAATGCGAAGATCAATACATCGACCTTGGGCGCGAACGCGGCGCAGTCCGTCCTGGTGGCGGCGGGCGACGATTTCTATCACCTGACCGTTTCGGCCGGCCTTGCCGTGGGCGGCGTCGGCATCGCGCCGGCCGTCGGCGTCAACGTCGTTACCAATGAAACCAAGGCCTGGATCGGGCAGGGCGCCAACGTCAAGGCGCTGAACGACATCTCGGTGGAGGCCACGGGCAAGGAAGACCTTGTCATGATCGGCCTCGGCATTGCCGCGGGCGCGGTCGGCGTCGGCGGTGTCGTCAGCGTGCTGGACCTGGACATCACCACAGAAGCAACGATCAAGGGCCTGGCCACGGTCCTGGCCGGCGGCGACGTGTTCGTCTCTGCGCAGGACGACACCCACGTCTTCGAACTCAGCGGCGCCCTCGGCGCCGGTTTCGTGGGCGTGGGCGCGTCTGTCGGCGTCATGATCATCGACAAGACGACCGAGGCGTCAATCGGCAACTCGGCAACGGTCGAAGGCCTGGGCGGCGGCGTCAGTCTGGTTGCCGACGTCGTCAACGGCACCATCGCGGGCAATGCCGCGCAACGGACGACGGCGCATGGCGTCATCGTTCAGGCCGATTCCAGCGAGGACATCGTGCATATCGCCGCGGCGGGCGGCGGCGGCTTCGTCGGTGTCGCGGGCACGGTCGGCGTGACCCTGGTCAAGTCCGACACAACCGCCAAGATCGGCAGCAACGCGACTGTCAATCGAACCAACCCCGGCAGCGCCAACGCGGCGCAGATGGTCTATGTCAACGCCACCAATGACGTGAACATCAAGACTTTCGTCATCGGTGTGGCGGGCGGCTTCGTCGGTGTCGCCGGCGCGGTCGATATCGGAACGCTCAACAACAACGTCAGGGCCGAGATCCAGTCCGGGTCCAAGGTGTCCGCCAAGAACAGCGTCTACGTGAACGCGGTCGGGCTGAAGGAACTGGTCGGCTTCGATGCCAGCGGCGCCGGTGGCGTCGTCGGGGTCGGCGGTGCCGTCAGTTTCTGGTCGATCGGCACCAAGATCAACAGCAACTATCAGGATAACGAAGGTAACACCAAAGACAGCACTGCCATGGACAACGGCAGTGGTGACGCCGATGCGGCCGATCAGGCCAGCAAGGGTACCGGCCTGGTGACCGGCGATCTCGGTGGCAGCTTCACCAGCGGGGGAGCGAACAAGAATACCAGCCAGAATCGCGTCGACTCGATTTCCGGCGGCGCGATCACCACGGTCAACACGCAGGCGCCAAACAAGGCCGGCATTCTTGCGCTCACCAAAAATGCGCCGGTGCCGCCTGGTACCTCTGCGGTCATCCAGGCCGGGGCCGATATCGACGCTGGCCAGGACATCGCCGTCCGCGGCAACGCGGAATCGCATTTCACCGTCAGCGTGGGCAGCGTCGCGGTTGGGCTGGTCGGTGTCGGTGCGTCCGTCGTCGTGATGAATATCGCCGACAATGTCACGGCATCCGCCGACGGCGTGCTTTCGGCCGGCGATGACATTTCGGTCCTGGCCACGTTGAACGACGAAGTCGACGTGCTTGTCCTGAGCGGCAGCGCGGGCTTCATCGGCCTCGGTGCCGCGGTTGGCATCGTCAATGACTCTAGCCTGGTGCAGGCCAGCCTCGGCAGCGTCGAAACCGCGGACGCGGTCAGCGTGACCGCGGTCAATACGCGCAATTTCGATCTGTCCACCGGACAGGTCGTGGGCGGTGTGGTTGGCGCCGGTGTCGTCTTCACCCGGCTGGATGTCTCCGGCGGCTCGATCGCCCGGGTCAATGCCAACGCCGTGATCGGCGGACCAGGATCGGTCAATTCCCTGACCGTCAGCGCCACGGAGAATACCAAAGGGGAAACCAGTGTTCTGGCGGTCACCGCCGGCATCGGTGCGTTCGGGGCGAATTTCTCCTTCATCAACGTCCATCCCGACGTCAAGGCTTCGATCGGCGCCGGCGCCAAGATCGACGTCAACAACGCGGTCAAGATCTCGGCCGTTGCAACCATCGACGCCTTCTCCGAGGCGCATGGTGTCGCGGCTGGCGGTTTGGCAGTTGGCGCGTCACTGACCGACGTGACGATCGATCCAACCGTGATCGCGTCGGTGGGCAACCCCGACAATTCCGCGGCGGGCGTGGCCAAGCTGGAAGCCGGATCGCTCACGGTCACCGCCAGCACGGTGTTGCCGGCCAGTGGCTACACCGCGCGATCCCGCTCGATCGGCTCCGCCGGTGCGTTGATCGGTGTCACCAGCACCAATGCCGTCATCGACAATACGTCCACGGTCCAAGGCTTCGTCGGCGACGGAGCCGTGCTGACGATTGCCGGCGCCGCATTGGTATCGGCCGTCAACAACACGCGCCAGAAAACCACCGCCAACAGCAATTCCGGCGGACTGATCGCCGCTGGCATCGCCTATGCCGAAACCGATTCGAACACCGTCACCCAGGCATTCCTTGGCAAGAACGTCACCTTCACCGGGCAGCAACTGACGATTGGCGCCACCGGCGAGGACGACAATTTCGCCTACACCAATGCGGGCTCGGGCGGCTTGATCGCGGGTTCTCTGTCGATCGCACACAGCAAGAATATCAGCTCCACCCAGGCGAACATCGGCGCGGGATCGAAAGTCACGCTCACCAGCGGGGTGGGCGCGCTGTCCGTCGGCGCCGATCAGACCGCGCAGTTCAATGCGCAAATCACCACCTTTGCCGGCGGCCTGTTTGCCGGCGCGGGCGGGGAGATCCGCAATAACGCCACGGCCAATACCACCGCCGCGATCGGCGACAACGTCGTCATCAACGCCAAGAGCATTGAGATCACGGCGACGACCCATCTAGACAAGCCGATCATCGCCGGGAACCCGTCCGAGAATATCAAGGGCACCACGGGCGGCCTGGTCAGCGGTGCCGGTGCCAGCGACAAGACAACCATCAATACGACCTCGAAGGTCACGATTGGCAACGCGGCGAAGCTGACCGTCGTCGGCCTCGCCCTGAACTCCCATACCTTCAGGCTTGCGGCGTTGAACGATTTCGACGTGCGTGACGCGGCGGCGTTCATCACCGGTGGTGCGCTGTCCGGCGCATTCGTCGATGGCCAGATCCTTGTTCCAACCGCGGTATCGACGGTGCAGATCGGTACAGGCGCGATCCTGACCAGCGACAATGCCATCGACATTTCGGCCCGTGGAAACGGAACCCTGCGGCAGTTGGTTTCGACCGAAACCTATGGCCTGGGGACGGCCACCGTGGGTTCCGCAACCGTTGATATCCGTCCGGTCAACCAGGTCATCGTCGGCGCCAACACCAAGATCAAGGCCTATGGCGAACTGAACCTGTCGGCCGGGTCCGACACGAAATACAACGAAGACGAGTACTATATCGAATCGCGCTTCGATGGGTTCGCCGGTGCGCTCATCCCGATCTCTGATATCGGCGCCACCGGCTACCTGATCCAGAGCAACAAGATCACCGTCGGTAGCGGCGCCCTTCTGCAAACTGCCCGAACCGCCAACCTGTTTACCGCTCGCCACAGCGATAACGTAATGAACGTGCAGGCGAAGGCCGTAAGTTGGGTCAGCGAACTGCAATCCGCGCTGCTGAAGGCCCAGGGCGGTGGTGCGCTGCTGGAATATCAGGATGCCAACGTCCTGACCGTGTCGCACGGTATCATCCAGATGGATGGCACGGTGGAGACCGGGATTATCCGGCACCAGACCCTGTGGCTGAAGGATTGGGACGGCAAGACCGGCACCATCACCGGCAACCAGTTCGAGGCAAGCGATGGCATCACCTTCGAAGTCACCCAGGAATCCGCGTCGAGCGGGCTGATCGCCCAGTTGGCGGAGTTCCAGGACCAACTGAACACGTATGGTCCGGGCAATCCCATTCTGAAGCAATACTATGAGGAGGAGATCGCCCGGGTCATCCAGGCCCTGCAGGACATGGGCGTCACCGTAACCTTCGAGGATGATTTCGAAGGCAACAAAGGCGTCGTGCCGGTCGTCAACCAGAAGTTCAATATGACCGTCACGGTCAACCCGATCTGGGCCGACTCCGGCGGAATCTTTACCCGCGGGGACGTACTTCAGGGGACCGGCAAGTGGATTGCGCCGAATGACGCGACGGTCACCGTTCTGAACGACACGCCGGCATTCCTGAAAATCAAAGGCGTTACGATACCGTACAATCTTGGCAGTCTGTACTTCAACGGCGAGTCGATGACGACGAACGCCCAGATCAACAAGACCAATACCAACAACGTCAAGGACGACAATCTCTTCAACGGGACCGCGGGCTCGCCGATCGCTCCGTTCATCCCCGGGCTGGCCGCCTTCGATCTGAGCGGCGTCGCCACTGGCGCGACGGAGCCAGCGGTCCTGATCCATAACCGGCTCGATATCGGGGCGGTGAACTTCAGCGATAAATACAAGATCAACGGTAAGTTCTCGGACTATGCGTGGCCAGACCTCACGATCATGGCGATCGGTGATGGCGGCATCGGCATTCAAAATCTGGCTGGCAGCGTCAGCCTTATCAACAATGTCGGCAAGGGCAACGTCTATCTTTTCGGGCCCATTCAATCGAAGTCGCTCAATGTGGTCGCGGGCGGCGAATTGTTCATCAGCGTCCCGGTTTTTGACGGCGGCTCGCCACTGGCACAATGGAAGACGGCGACTGGTGGGTGGGTCAACCCGGCGACCGGCGGGAAGAACGGAACCATCGAGCAGACGCTCGCCCTGGTGCCGGGCGCAAAGAACATGATCACCTCTGATAAGATCACCATCAAGGCCGATTTCGTCAACGTGAATGGCATCATCCAGAGCGGCAAGGCCGACTACAGCTTGACCCTGGGCGCCGGCACGACGCAACGAATCAGCGATATCATCTCGTCCGGCACCACGGGCAAGATCAAGCTGGTGCAAGACTCGACCAGCGATTTCAACGTGTATTTCGATACTGGATCAAAGCGTATCGAAGTCGACGATCTGCGTGCCAGCGGCGGTGACATCTTCATAACCGGCCGCGTCGTGAACACCGGAAACGGCAAGATCAACGTGTTCGGCGGCTATGGTCATGTCAGCATCACGAACAACACCGCCTTCGACCTCGGGCTGCATCGGATCGACCTGTCCGAGCCTGGGGTCGGACGACTGCTGATCCACGATATCACGCGTGATGATCTGGGTGGGCCGGGCACCAAGGACGACAAGTTCTGGGTCAAGCTGTATGAGCAGACCGGCAGCGGGCTGAAAATCACCACCCAGCTTGGTAATGATCCCGCGGTCGTCCAGAATGTCGCATCGCTGGACACCACCTTCACCCCGGTCAGCGACTGGCGGTATGCCTGGACCGTGGCGTCGACGGAGGAAATCCGTAAGACCAAACATCTCGTCGAAAGCAGCTGGTTGGGCATCCTCGATCTCGGGGACGACATAACGGTATGGGATTCGACCGAGGACGTCGGGACCCCGGTACTCATCACGCCCGCCGGTGGTTACTATCAACAGAACACCGGACTGAAATACGAATACAACGCGCACACGACGACGCTTTCCAACGTACGCCTGCCTCCGTCCGCCGCGATTACCAACACCACCTGGTATGGCGAAACATCCATCACCGTGGACATCGTGGAGATTTCCGGCACCCGTACCCTGCACGACCACAACATCGCCGCCAACCGTGATGTCGGGATCCATTTCTTCGGCTATGACGACGGTGCGATCACCATCAACTCGACGTCGAGCGGGCGCGTCTTCATCCAGGAGCAGCTTGTCAACCCGAGCGGCACCACAAGTATCACCACACAGCGGTCGATCCTGTCGGACGCCATCGACTCCTCGGTCGGCGGCAACCGCGTCGTCCTGTCCGCGCAGACCGGCATTGGAACAAATTTCTCGCCGCTCCGGGTCGACGTCGGTGGCACACCCTTTGCCAGCCTCAGCGCGAAGACCGCCTCCGGCAACATCAACATCCAGCAGACGATCGGTTCGCTGGAAATCGATCAGGTGGTCGCGCAAAGCCTCGGCGACGTCACCTTGGTGGCGCCTGGATCGATCACCACCGCGCAGAAGTCCGCCGCGATCTGGTATGAAGGCCTGGTGTCCGGCGGCACCCTGAAACTGACCTCCGTGGCGGGCGGCATCGGTAACGATACGATCCGTCCACTGGTCCTCGACACGCCACTGCCGCCTGGCGTCAAGGCGGAACTCAACGACACCCTGACCGCGACGGCGCAGTCCGACGTGTTCCTGAAGGTCAAGTCGGGCGACCTGCGGGTCAAGTCGATCACGACCGGGGGCGACGTCTGGATCAATGTGGCCAACGGCAGTCTTATCGACTCCAACTCCGTGCAGATCCGCGACGATCGCACCTACGCGCAGTTGAAGGCCGGCGTGTGGAGTTCGCTGCAACTGACCGGTGCCACCGGTTACAAGGACAAGGTTGACACCACGATTGCGTCTTTCACGTCCGCCAAGAGCCAGGACTACAACACCTACTGGCAGTTCCGGAAGATGCAAGCCGATGGAGGTGCCGTCTTCGACGCCGGGTTCCAGGTCGGGCTCACAGCTCCGGAAACCGATTACTACGTCAACGTCCTTGGCTACGATGCCCCGGCCTTGGCGGCGCTGGTGACCTCGCGAACCGCCGTCTACCACACGCTGAATGCGACCTATGGCGTCGGCGGAACCTATGCCGCGTCCAACGATGCGGCATTCATCGCGAACACCTTCAACGGCAAGTTCGGCTACAAGACGACGGTGTCGGAGCTCAACGCGCTGCAGGGCACGATCAAGGAGTGGACGGAAGACCAACTGCTCTACGCCATCAGCGCCGGGTTGATGAAGGATGTCACCAGCACGGTGGTGAACATCGAGCAGCCCAATATCGTTGCCAACAACGTCACGATCATCACGAAGGCCAGCGTCGGCCAGAAGGGTACCGAAACGCTGATCGATCTGACGCCGCCGAATGTGGTGTTCACCGACGATGAACGGGTCGCGCTGGCGGCGGCCGAACGGCTCGATGTCCAGTTCCTGGGTGGCGCGGTCGTGACCGCCACGGTCAACTTCGACGCCGCTTCCCGCACGATCACCCGGACCACGCTCGGCAGTTGGATCAGCAACGGTTTCGTGGCCGGGATGTACATCACGATCGAGGGCGCCAACGGTCAGACCACCCAGAACGAAACCGTCGGCACCACGACCTTCCACCGGATTCAGAGTGTCACCGCAACGGTGATCACGCTCGACAACAGCACATCCCTGACGGCCGAGGGCGGCAAGTCGATCAAGATCGCCCCGGTGGTGCTGGATCCCACATTCCAGGCCAGCGCCCCGCCGGTCAACGCGACGGTTCACTTCACCGGCGCGAGCTTGATCTCCGCCGGCAAGATCGTGCGGGTCGACGGTGGCAACTGGATCGCCGATGGCTTTGCCGCCAATCAATTGTTGCAGGTTGCCGGTTCGGTTGAGAATTCCACGACGCCCGGGATGACCTATCGGATTGTATCCGTAACGTCGACGGTCATCACGCTCAGTTCGACCGCGCACATTGTGACCGAAAACGCCAATCAGGTCGTCACCCTGCGCCGCGGCGTCGCGCCGAACATCACGGCGATCCGGATCAGCAACCTAGACGATGTGAACGTCAACGCCGCGGGTGGTATCGACATTATCGCCGGCAAGGGCGTGCTGCTCGGGTCCACCATCGACATCCGGCTGGAGCAGGTGATCGCCGGCAACGCGGTGGTCGGCGATAAGATCCGCATCAAGGGCAGCCAGAGGATCATGGATGCGGCGGCCCCCGGCCTTGCCTATATCCGCGGCAACGATGTGATCCTGGAAGCAGCCCAGGGCAGTATTGGGTCCAGCGTGGCGGCCATCACCCTCGACTCCCTGGGCGGCGGCACGCTGACGGCACGCGCGCTCAATTCGATCTTCATCACGGGTGTGGCAACGGTCGGACCGGGCAACCTGAATATCGAGTCGGTCTTCTCCGCGACCGGCAACGCGACCCTGGCGGCCACCGGATCGATCGTGGATGCGTTCAACAACGATTTCGTGAAGGTGAAGGCCGCGCGCATTTTCCTCACGACGATCAACGGCACGATCGGTGCGCTCGGCAACTATCTCGACGTGAACGCCGCCGATCGGATCACCGCCAGCGCTGGCGGCAGTATCTGGATTTCGGAGACTGACGGCGATTTCCGCATCGACCGCATCCTGTCCAACAAGGGCGACGTAGACCTGCGGGCACAGTTGTCGATCGTCGATGCGCAAACGACCGTGTGGGACAAGAGCGGGCTGCCAGACCTGCCCGGCGCGGACGTGATCGGCAATAGCATCAAGCTGAAAGCGACCGGCGGCGGTATCGGCGTTGCCAACAATGCGGTCGACATCAACAGCCAGTTCTCGGCCGCGGGTGGCACCCTGACGTCATCCAGTGCCCTGGCGGATACCTACATCATCGAAACCGTGGGCGACCTGCGGCTGAATTCGGTCATCGCCACCGGCGCCGTCCAATCGGCCTTCCTGACCGCGCGATCGGGCAGCATCCTCAACGGCGCCGGACTGGGCAAGATCAACGTCCAATCGACCAACACCAGGTTGCTCGCCAGCAAGGACATCGGCGAACCCGGCAACCGCGTCCAGACCAGGGTTGCCAATCTGGAGACTCAGTCGACCGCTGGCAGCACCTGGGTTGCCAACGACGGCGTGCTGTCCATCGGCGGCCTCTTCACCTCCGCCAAGTTCGGTGCGTTGGCCGCTGGCGCCGTCAATATCTCGGCGGCCAGCCCGGTGACTTTCAACAAGAAGGTCATCGCCGGCACCGATATCACGGTCGAGGCGGTTGACGACAACAAGGACGGCAACAAGCCGGAACTCGACGATGTGCCCGACGACATGATCGTCCGGGAGAAGGACCTGTTCGGACAGCGCCTTACCATTCAGGCGGTCGGCACCATCCGCCTGCTCGCCGGTGATGACCTGACGGTGGAGCAGAATGCGCTGATCGAAGGCGGCGTCGCGATCCATCTGTTTGGCGATTGGGGTACCGGCAACGATCCCGAAAAGCCGAATGAGCGCAATGCCGATCCGAACCGAGGCACCACGATCATCGTCGCCGGGACGTTGACCGCGCCGTTCATCACGATCAACGGCAACAGCGACCAGGACAAGATATTCGTCACCACGGGCAAGCTGACCGCCGTCTACCCCTGGGCGAGCCAGGCGATCTTCAACTCGGTGTTCGGCGAACTCGGCAAGTTCAGCCGCGAACAGTCCAACGTGTCGCTGATCATCATCAACGGCGAAGGCGAGGACGACCTGATCTCGGTCTGGGGCGATGTCCATGCCCGCGATATCTTCGTCAACGGCCAGGGCGGAGAGGACGTCATCGGGCTCAATCCCGAGAACCCGGATGGCTACCGCCTGAAGATCTCCGGGCATATCAGGATCAATGGCGGCCAGGGCCTCGACGACATCACCGTCAACAAGCTGAACACGCTCGATGTCGCGGACAAATACGTCCCCGCGGGCGTCGGGCCCAACAAGCTCGTCACCGGCGCATTGCCCTCGATCCGCGATACCGTGGACATCGATGGTGGGGAGCAGGCCGACCACACGACCATCAATACGACCGGAGATACGGACTACATCATCAACGTCACCGACACGGGCTTCCCGAGCCCGGGATCCGACACGTTGATGATCAACGGCACCGACGACGACGACACATTCCTGCTGCGTGACAAGTTCGTCGTCCTGCTGCAGTCGCAGGGCGCGGCGGGTGGGTTCGCCGAGACCTACGAGCGGGTGAATTACGACGAGACCATCAACGTCCTGCAAGTCAATGCCTACAAGGGCGACGACTCGTACTACGTCGATGGCAACAGCGCGATCACGCAACTCGATGCCGGGGCCGGGAAGGACTTCTTCCAGTTCGGCCAGTTGTTCGGATCGACCCGGATTTCGCCCTTCCGGGTGGCCGTCGGCGATGAGTTCGCCACCGTCGCCACCACGATGGGGCTGCTCAGCCGTGGCGTCCGTTACTCCACCGTCGCCCAGGGCGGCGACGGCGATGACAACATGGTCGTCTACGCCAACCAGGCGCCGCTGGCCCTGTTCGGAGAGGACGGTGACGACAGCTTCATCGTCCGCGCCTTCGCCATCCAGAAGCCGCTGGGGATTGCCCAGATCAACGCGCCGGTCAGCATCGATGGTGGGCCGGGCTTCGAGAAGCTCGACATCATCACCACGGAGGCGGATGAAAGCATCGTCGTCTCCCGCGACAACGTGGCCGGCGCCGGGCTGAACGTGACCTACAGGAACGTCACCCGACTCGAAGTCGATGCCATGCAGGGCGACGACCACTTCTACGTCCTGAGCACCGCCGCCGAAACCGCGACCCTGCTGATCGGCGGTCTTGGCAGCGATACGATCGATGTGGGCGGCGACGTCGTGACGCCGATCATCGCCAAGTCGGTCGAGGGCCAGAGTGGTATCATCAACCACTTCGTTGTCAGTGCGGACGCGTCCTATAACGGCATCCACGCGCAGGGGATCAGCCTGAACGTCGCTACCCAGCAGGCCGGTCCGATCATCGTCACCGAAAGCGGCGGCGATACCATGGTGGTGGAAAACAACACCGACCCGAAGACCAACTTCGACACCTACACCTTGCGGATGGCGGCACTTCCAGGAGGTCAGACCACCGGCTTCGGGTCCCTCGCCTACGTCACGGTGTCTGCCGCGATGGCACCCTACCGTGATGCGATCCGCGGTGGGCGCTCGGTCCAGGTGTCGACCGATGGGGTGAATTACTCGGACTCGCTGGTCGTTGGCTTTGACAGCGCTGCGGACAAGGACAGCCCGCTGTTCTGGACCCGCGGCGTGACCATCTATGTCCGCGCCGTGGGCGACACGGTGGATGAAGGCGATCAGACCGTCGTCATCAGCCACTCGGTGTTCAGCACCAACCCGATCCTGAACCGCGCCAATATTGCCAATGTCGAGGTAAAGGTGGTCGACAACGACCGTCCGGGTCTGATCGTCAAGCAGACCGGCACCACGATGGTTGTTCAGGAAGCTGGGATTACCGACAGCTATACCGTCTCCCTGACCAAGCCGCCGGCGGTGGGCGAAACGGTGACGGTGCAACTGACTACCGATCCCGCGCAGCTTACCTTGTCCACCAACAGCATCGTGTTCACGTCCGCCAACTGGAACGCCACGGTCCTTGTCAAGGTGACCGCAACGAACAATGCGGTCGTCGAAAACCCCGCGCTGGTTGGCATCTCGCACAGCATCTCCAGCGACAAGCCGGACGGCATCTATGCAGGCATCTCCCAAACGACCCAGGTCGAGGTCGATGTTCGCGACAACGATACCAGTGGCGTCCTGGTAACCCAGAGCAACGACGCAACCCTCGTGGCTTCCGGCCTGTCCGACACCTACACCTTGCAATTGAACCGGGCGCCGATCGCACCGGTGACGATTGCGATCCTGACGGATGGCAAGACGGTGGTTTCGGCCGATCCCTCGGGCCAGCTACCGGGACGGTTTGCCATGATCGCTGGCCTCTCGACCGTGACCTTCGATGCCACGAACTGGAAGATCCCGTTCACGGTCCATGTTGCAGCCGGTCAGGCCGCCCAGGGTGCCAGCCAGCAGATCCTGTATCCCGCGCAACCTCACACCACGACCCTGATCGACGGCCCGCTGACGATTGACGGCGGGGACCTTCCGGACAAGGACCGCTCGGTCAACATCGCGCTGATCCTACCCACCGAACTCAATGCCGTGTTGCCGACTCCCGACATTGTGGTCGATGAAAACAAGAAGACCGACACCCTGAACGTCTTCAACGACGGCAGCGTCGTCAACGATATCGGCGCACTTGATGTTGGGTTCATCCCGGACGGTCTCGCCGCGCAATTCGAAGTATCGACGGCTGAAGCAGCGGCCCATGTGCATGAGTTCGGCAACATCACTGGACTCGGTATGGCGGGCAAGCAGGCGCTCGATTTCGGCCTGGGCGGCGTGCCGGATGTCCGCAACTTCCACGCCGGCATCGTCTTCCTCAACGTCGAGGTCGCCGACACCATGCTCGGCATCGGCAAGGACACGTTCACGGTCGAAACGACGCTGCCCGACATGATCACGGTCGTGCAGGGCGGCGGCGGCGACGACACGCTGATCGCCAATGGGGGTGGCGGAGCCAATTCGCCGCTGATCCTCCTCGGCGACACCACCCAGGATGGGCGGTTCTACGACTCGACGACGTTCTTCATCACTGGGCACGCCCGCGCCTTCTTCAAACCTGGCAACGACACGTTGGATGCCAGCAAGGCCGGCCAATCCGTGACCCTGTATGGTGGCGCTGGCAACGACCTTCTGCGTGGCGGCGCCGCGGGGGACTGGATTGCCGGTGGGTCCGGCAATGACGTCCTGAATGGCAATGGCGGCAACGATGCCATCCATGGCGATGACGGCTTCAACCTGAACCTGTCGCAACGACTTAGCTTGTCCACACAGATACTGACCGTCGCCACGGATTTCCTGGCGGCCGACTACCCGATCACCCGTGACAATTTGGTCGGCGGTGCGGACAAGGTGAACGGCGGGGACGGCACCGACATCGTCTTTGGCGACCATGGCGTCATCACCCAGATCGCCGGCACCAACCGGATCCTCACCACGGGTTTGGTCACGTCCATCCTGGCGGTGCGGACCGATGGCGGAGCAGACGTGCTGACCGGCAACGGCGAAAGCGACGTCATCCTCGGCGGTGCCGGCGCCGACGCGATCACCGATACCGAGGGCAACAACATCCTGATCGGCGATAACGGCCAGGTCACCTACAACTCCACCGCTGAACCGATCCTTGTCCAGTCGACCGACTTCAGCGTGGCTGGCAACGACTCCATTGTCGCCGGGGTGGGTAACGACCTGATCATCGGCGGCCTGGGTGGCGACACGATCAACAGCGGCGACGGCGTCAACTTCGTCATCGGCGACAACGGTAGGTTCACGTTCGCCGTGGGCGTGGTGAACAAGATCGAAGCGATCCCTGTCAGCATCGGCGGCATCGACATCATCACCACGGGCGTGGGCGATGACATCGTCCTGGGCGGGTTCGCCAACGACGTGATCGATGGCGGCGCGGGCAAGAACATCGTCCTCGGCGACAGTGGCTACGTGTCCTTTGGCTCGGGCGGCGTGCTGGCGGAAATCAAGACCTCGGGCGGCATCTTCGGCGGCAATGACAAGATCACCACCGGCGCCGATGCCGACATCATCGCGGGCGGTGTCGGCGACGATGCGATCAACGCGGGGGAGGGGGCGAATATCGCCTTCGGCGACGGCGCCTGGCTGACCTATGCCGGCGGTCAACCGCTCACGATCCAGACGTCCGACCCAAGCCTGGGCGGCAAGGACACGATTGTCACCGGGGGCGGCGCGGATGTCGTGTTCGGCGGGGCTTCCAGCGACAAGATAGAGGCCGGCGACGGGTTCAATCTGGTCTGGGGCGACAACGGCCGCTTCACACTGAACGGGCTCCTGCCAGGCAAGGTCGAAACGATCGACGCGAGCTTCGGTGCCAGCGACACGATCACAACGGGCGCCGGCGACGAAGTGATCTTCGGCGGCGCCGGGGGTGATTCGATCGCCGCCGGAGCGGGCAACAATGTCGTCTTCGGCGACAATGGTTATGTCCTCTACAGCGCCACCGGCCCGATCGCGGAAATCAAGAGCACCGATCTCAGTTCCGGAGGAAACGACACCATCGTCACCGGTGCGGCCATGGACGTGATCATTGCCGGTATCGGCTCTGACACGGTCCTGTCCGGCAACGGCATCAGCACAATCTTCGGCGATGGCGGTTGGCTGACCTTCGCGGGGGGCAGCCTCACCACCGCTCAAACCATCGACCCGACCGGGGCGGGAGGGGCCGACAAGATTACGTCTGGCGTAGACGCCGATGCGATCTTCGGTGGCAACGGGATCGACTCGATCCTGGGCGGGGATGGCGACAACGTCATCTTCGGCGACCATGGCCGAATGACATTCGTCTTGGGGCAGCTTTCCGTCGCGGAGACGATTGATCCGCGTTATGGGGCTACCGACTC
This sequence comes from Asaia bogorensis, assembly GCA_945861095.1. Taxonomy (GTDB): domain Bacteria; phylum Pseudomonadota; class Alphaproteobacteria; order Acetobacterales; family Acetobacteraceae; genus Rhodopila. Next base: position 17,574 of record CAMATI010000080.1, read on the forward strand.
GATCGGCACCGGGATCGGGGCTGATCTTGTGTTCGGTGGCCTGAGCGGAGACTCCGTGCGGGCGGGTTCGGGCAACGACATCGTGTTCGGCGACCATGGTAAAGCCATGTATTCGACGACGGGTATCATCGTTCAGGTCGTCAGCACGGATACGACCTTCGGTGGTGACGACAACATCCAGGGCGATTCGGGCGACGACGTTCTGGTCGGCGGCACCGGCAGCGACGTCATCAACGGCGGTATCGGCCGCGACCTGATCATGGGCGACAATGCCATGATCGACCGGCAGACCACGGCCGGCGACAAGACCAACCCGCGGTTCCGCCTGCTGACGGATGAGAAGCTCTACGAAACCGAGGAAGGAGCGGCCGGGAAGGTCCTGGTCAAAGCGGAATGGCAAGTCGATCCGGACGGCGCTCCGGCATGGACCGATTTCCGCATCACCTTGCTGGAGATGACCTCTGACGCCCTTACGAACGGCAACGACTACATCGCCGGCGGCGCACAGGACGACCACATCTTCGGCCAGCTCGGCGACGACGTGATCCAGGGGGACGGCACCACCGACATCAACCAGACCGGCGGCCAGCGCGTCTCCGCCAGTCGTAACGCCGAGAACACGCTGCTGCTCAACCCGTCGTTCGACGCAACGACGAATGGCAACGACTATATCGAGGGCAATGGCGGCGCCGACGTCATCTTCGGCAACCAGGGCCAGGACGACATCATCGGCGGCAGTTCCAGCCTGTTCAGCCTGACCACGGCGGCTCGTCGCGCCGATGGCGCCGACATCATCTTCGGCGGCTCCGGTACCGCCATCACCCGGGATGCGCTCGGCAATGTCACCGATGACGGCCATGCCGTCGACGCCGACATGATCCTGGGCGACAACGGCAACATCTACCGGATCGTGAATTCGGACGGGAACTACGTTGCCTTCAACTACGATAGCTACAGCCCAACCGTCAGAATCGTGGTGCGCGGCGCGGAGATGCTGGACTACACGCCGGGCGGCCCCGACTTCAACAAGGACATGGCCCTGTCCGACCGAGGCGGCGCCGATGAAATCCACGGCGAATCCGGCGATGACTTCATCTTCGGCCAGGTCGGCAACGACGTTCTGTTCGGCGACGCGCAGAACGACAGTATCGTCGCTGGCTACGGGGCGGATTGGGTGTCCGGTGGCACCGGCGATGATGGGATCCTGGGTGACGACGGACTGATCTTTGCCAGCGTCAACACCTCTGATTTCGGGGAGCCGCTCTATGGCATCAAGGCGGTTGAAGCCGAGCAGCTCAACCGGTTGGTGCAGGACGACCAAGGGATCCTGACGGGACTGCTCAACGTCGAGAAGGCGCTGAAATACACCGCCGACCTGACGCCCGATAACCTCGATCCGGCAGTGTTTCAGAACCCGAACTTCCGGCCGCTGTTCGCCAATGACATCATCTTCGGCGGATTGGGCGATGACTCGATCCATGCCGGAGCGGGCGACGATGCGGTCTCCGGGGCCGAGGCTCGGAAATTCGGCTACATCACGAACTACGACGCCCTGGGGACGCTGCTCAACCCGCTCAGCCCAGTGTCCGAAAGCCACTTCGATAAGCCGTTCAATCCGGGCAATCCGCTGGGTTACAACCCACGGAACACCAAATTCGCGCTCTACGACGCCAACGCGGATATCAACAACGGTCTGCGCGAGATCTTCCTGACCGCCACCGGCGGGTTGGCCGGGTCGAACACCGGCTTGCCGTGGTTCCTGAATTTCAGCGCATCGGACGGCCCGAAGGACGATAAATGGATCGTCGGCACCAGTTTCGACGCTCTGCCCACCGATGGTGACGACCGGATCTTCGCCGATCTCGGCAATGACTGGGCCGTCGGTGGCACGGGCCGGGATGCGATCTATGGTGGTCGGGGCGACGATCTGCTGAACGCGGACGACGATCAGTCGACCAATGGTTCGCGGAACAACACGACAGACACCAACCCGTCTTACGAAGATCTGGTCTATGGCGGGGCCGGCCGAGATGTGCTGATCGGCAACACCGCGGGCGATCGTCTGGTCGATTGGGACGGCAACTTCAACACCTACCTGGTGCCGTTCTCCAAGGCCGACCTACCGACCGTGGTGCGCACGACAACGCCGAGCATTCAGTCGTTCCTGCTGGATCTGTCGAAGAGTCAGGGTGCCGATCTGACCCTGGCCGCCCAGCACGGCACCGACCCCGCCCGCAACGGCGAACCGCTCGGCGAACTCGGCATGGTCATAGAGATCAACAACGATTGGCAGGCGCAGCAAGGCGGGGCTCGCGATGTGCAGCCGCAGAACCTGCAATCAGAGCCGGACGTCAAGGAGACCGCCGGCACCCTGCCGATCTGGCAGACCGCCAGCGCGCCGGCGACCGGAACGGAGGCCAGCGCGATTTCGACCGGCGATCTGACCCCGATCGTGGATGAGGCCAGGCTGCTCTGGACCAAGGCGTTGGGCTCGGACGACCCGAGGCTGTCGATCCTGAATGGCATCACCATCCAGGTCGGCAATCTGGCGGACAACCGACTTGGCGTGACTATGGCGGATACGATCCTGATCGATCGCGATGCCGCGGGCTGGGGCTGGTTTGTCGACAGCACACCGGGCGACAACAGCGAGTTCGCAAATCTGCTGTCGAACGCCGCCCTCGGCGCGACCATGGGTAGCGTGGCGGCGGGCCGGATGGACCTGCTGTCCACGGTGCTGCACGAGATGGGTAACGCCATGGGCTTCCCCGAGACGTTGGAACAAGAGGTTGCCGGCATGTTCCTGCAGGCCGGTGTCCGAACCCTGCCGGTCGGCCGCATCGGCGCGACCGACGGCGACGAACCGGAGAACATGCCCACCATCGATTGGTCAGGGTATGCCGCAAGCCCGGATCCGCTCGATCAGGGACCATCCTGGCTGACCGACTTCCTCAACAACTCGGGTCAGGACGCGAAGAACCGCAATCCCAACGCGGGGATCAAGTTGCGAGTGCCTGGCTGATGTCTTCCGTGTATGGTGTCCGGGGGCTACCCCGGACACGCCGCTGGGCGCACGTGGAGTAAATCGTTTATGACGCAGCTTCTGATCTACAAGACCGCGGTCCCGGTTTCCCGGGCGCGTCACGGCGATTGTTCTGTAGAGGTCGCTGGCGATTATGCCTTCTCCGGCGATGTGAACTCGGTGCCTTTGATGGCGGTGGAATTCCCACAGGCCGCCGGTGAATATGCAATCGTTTTCGCCGGGCCTGAGGGGGGGGACATCACGCCCGCCGTGCTGCTGGGTGTTCGCGGCAATGAGAACCTGTTCCTGTCGGAAGGGTCCAAGCAGTGGACCGCCAAATACGTCCCGGCGTTCCTGCGCCGCTATCCGTTCGTCTTTTCCAAGAGCGACGATCGGTTCCTGCTGTGCGTGGATGAGGAATATCCGGGCCTGAACCGTGAAGGTCGCGGGCAGAAGCTGTTCGATCAGGATGGCAAGGCCACCAGCTACGGTAAGAGGGGCAAAACCGTGGGCGGCCGCGCATTATTTTCTTGCCGCGATTCGGCGCGACCGAGTCTATACGTCATGTGCCATCGCCACCGCCCGTTTCCGCGCTAAGCCGTCCAGAGCTTGAAGCTCTGCTGGTGAAACTGTTCGG
>CAMATI010000081.1 GCA_945861095.1 Asaia bogorensis
GTCGGCCCCCTTTCCCCCCTGACCCAATGGATCGCGGTCCAGGGGCCGTAGCCCCTGGTGGGTTCGAAGGGCAAAGCCCTCGCGGGGTTCGGGGCAGAGCCCCGAGGCTATTCTTCCCTCATGCCGGGATGCGCACCTGCATCTCGGTAATGCCGTGGATGAAGTTGGAGTAGATGCGCTTCGGCTGTTCCATCAACTCGATCCGCGGGAAGCGCTTCATGATCTCCTCCCACAGGATGATCAGTTGCATTTCCGCCAGACGGTTGCCGACGCAACGATGGATGCCAAAGCCAAACGACAGATGATGGCGCGGGCGCGCCCGATCGATGATGAATTCATTCGGCCGGTCGATGGAATCCTCGTCGCGGTTGCCCGACACATACCACATCACCACCTTGTCGCCGGCGCGGATCTGCTGGTCGCCGATCTGGGCATCCGCCACGGCCGTGCGCCGCATATGCACGATCGGGGACTGCCAGCGGATGATCTCTGGCACCATGGTCGGGATCAGCCCCGGATTGTCTCGCAATTTCCGATACTCGTCCGGGTTCTGGCACAGCGCCAGCAGACCGCCGCTCATGGAGTTGCGGGTGGTGTCGTTGCCGCCGACGATCAGCAGGGTCAGGTTGCCCAGGAATTCCATCGGGTCGTTGACCAGATTCTTGGTCGCCTCCCCATGTGCCAGCATCGAGATCAGGTCGTACGCGGGCGGGCGGGCGGCGCGTTCGTGCCACAGGCCGGTGAACACACGCAGCGCTTCCGACAGGATTTCCAGCCGTTTTTCTTCGGAATCGACAACACCCCCGGCATTCACATCGGCCGTCGAACAATCGGACCAGTAGGTCAGCTTGTGCCGGTCCTCGATCGGGAAATCGAACAGCGTGGTCAGCATCAGGGTGGTCAGTTCGATGGAAACGAGCTGCACCCAGTCGAAGGTTTCGTTCCGCGGCAGGCCGTCCAGCACTTTGCAGACGCGCTCCCGGATGATGGACGACATGTTGTTCAGGTTGGCGGGCGCGACGATCGGACTGACGACCTTGCGCTGTTCGTCGTGGCGCGGCGGGTCCATCGAGATGAAGCTGGAACGCCGGTATTGCATCGGCCGGTCGGTGATCGAAATGCCGCCGCGCTTCGCTTCCGAGGAGTAGATCTCCGGACGCGTCTCGACATGCATGATGTCCTTGAATTTGGTAATCGACCAGAACGACCCATACATGCCGTCCTTGCGATAATGCACCGGGGCTTCCCGTCGCAGCCGGTCGAAATACGGATGGTAGACATCGTCCTGGTACAGTTTCGGGTTGCTGACATCGATGCTGTCCAGCGGCATCGACCAGGCATCGGAGGCGGGATCGAGATGGACCGGTGCGTTCATCAGCGAAACTCCTTCAGGGTTAGGTTCAGTGCTGCCCCTCGGGCATGCGTACGACCAGGCCATGCAGGTCCTCGGTGACCGTGATCTGGCAGGACAGCCGGGAGTCCGGTTGGGTGACGGCGGCGAAGCTGAGCATGCTGGCCTCCTGGGACCCGGCGGCGGGCAGACCCACCCGATCCAGCCAGGCGGCGTCGATATAGACATGGCATGTGGCGCAGGCGCATTCGCCACCGCAATCTGCGTCGATGCCGGGGACATTGTTGTCCACGGCCCCTTCCATGACAGTGCGTCCGGCGGGGACTTCCACCGGGTGGGCCGTGCCGTTGTGTTCGATGAAGGTGATGGTGGCCATGGACGTTCCCTTGTGGATTTTGAGGCAATATACCAACCGGCCGAAACAATGACCGATAGGCCTGCCCGCCCTCGTCACTGCCGGGTTGAACCCGGCACCTGTTAAAGCGCGGGTTGCCGGATCAAGCCCGGCAATGACGACGCGGGCGCGCCTATCGGTCATTGTTTCGGCCGGGTGGAATTAACCAGAATTCAGCCGCCGATGCCAGATAGGCGAACACAGACCATGGGCGCTCCGGCGCAGGCCCGATCCGGGCGCTGAAGGTCCGACCGGATTCGCTGGACGTGTCTGGTTTCACCTTGTCGGCGCGGGGCTGACCCTGCCCGGCCGCGTTCCGTCCCGCGATAAGCCAGTCCCCCAATGGATACGCGAGGGGATGCGATCGTGGCCGAGCCGGTAGCCGATCGTTCCCGGCGCTGCGGTCAAGTCCGCGTGGGTTGCCGGCCGGGTCTACGCGGCGAATGAATGCGGCGGGTTATGCGTTCGGCCATAACGCGAATTGCCACGGTGACGGGGCGGTGCCTCGGTCAAAGGTCAGGTGGGTTGGCAACACTGGCGCGGCCCAGTCCCATCGCCCGCCGCATGAAGAGTCGTTTCAACGGCGGAGCCCGATGCACGGCGGCGATGCCGACATCCCGGGCCAGCCGCAACAGAGGGTTGTTCGAGCTGAACAGGCGATCCAACCCGTCGGTCATCGCCAGCATAGCCAGATTGTCCGGGCGTCGCAGGCGTTGGTAACGGCGCAACAGCGCTGGTTCGCCGGGATCAGCGCCGGCCTGAGCCGCCTCGATCAGCAGCTCGGACAATGCGATCGCATCCTGGAAGCCCAGATTAAGGCCCTGTCCGGCGATCGGATGGATGCCGTGCGCGGCGTCGCCCACCAGCACCATGCGGGTATCGACATATCGATGCACCAGCATCGCCGACAGCGGATAACTCCATCGCCGGCCGACCACACGGATCGCGCCCAGGTGACTGCCGAGCCGGCGGGCGATTTCGCGCTCGAAGCGGGGATTGTCGAGGCGGAGGATGCGTTCCGCGACCGAGGTACGATCCGTCCAGACGATGGCGGACACGTTGGGTGCGCCTCCGACCTCGGCATCCGGGCTGGGTCCCATCGGCAGGACGGCGAAGGGGCCGGCTGGCAGGAAGTGTTCCAGGGCGACGCCGTGATGAGGGTGTTCGTGGCTGATGGCGCACACAATCCCGGTCTGATCATAGGGAAGTCGCGTGACCGGGATGCCGGCTTGTTCGCGCAAGGGAGACTGGCGTCCTTCCGCGGCGACCACCAGGCGGCACGCGATCGTCGGTCCGCCGGCGATGGTCACCGTAACCCCGTCGGCGCGTCGTTCGACCGTGGCCTCGGCGGGCGCCAACACCGTCAGCGCTTGCACCATGGGCATCTGAGCATTCAGGGCTCGCCGCAAAGACCGTGCTTCCACCATCCAGCCGAACGCGGTGGCATCGTCCCCGGCGTCCCGATGGTCGAAATGCAGGTGCAGGCGGGATGCCGGGCGCCCGATGCGGCCATCGGACACGCGGATGTCCAGGATGGGGGATGGCGGATCGATCAGCGCGTCCCATAGGCCGGCGTTTTCCAACAGGCGGCGGGAGCCCGCGGCGATCGCGTAGGCTCGGCCGTCGAACGCCGGATGCTCCATGGGCGGCAGGGCGGCACGATCCACCACGACGGTGCTGATCCCGGCTTCGGCCAGGCGGCAGGCCAGGGTGCCCCCCACCGGGCCGGCGCCCATCACACACACATCGGCGGTTAGACTCTCCGTCATCGGTCCTGCCTCTGAATCAGGCATCGGCTCTCACGGACTTGTGAGCCGTTCATCCGGCAGTTGCCTTCCATGGCGGCAACCGGCCCTGCCTATTTGGCGGGCAAATTGGCCCCGGTGGCCGGTCCGCGCAAGGCCGGTCATGTGGCACGGTTCTTGGGATACACGATTCTTGGAACACGCGCTGCCCTTAGGTCGGGGTATCCGGTCCTGGGGGAAACGGTAACATGCAACAAATCGAGCCAGGCGACGTCGCCTGGGTCCTGCTCAGCACCATTCTGGTGTTGCTGATGACAGTGCCCGGATTGGCGTTGTTCTACGCCGGGATGGTCCGCAAGAAGAACGTCCTGGCGATCATGATGCAGTCGTTCACCCTGTGCGCCGCGATGACGGTCGTCTGGGTGGTGGCCGGCTATTCACTGGCGTTTACCAACGGCAATGCCTGGATTGGCGACCTGTCGCGCGTTTTCCTGAACGGCATCGGCGAGGACTGGGATAAGGCCTTCACCCTCGCGGCGGGCACCGACGTGGCGGTCCCCACCACGATCCCGGAAAGCGTCTTCCTGATGTTCCAGATGGCCTTCGCCATCATCACGCCCGCCGTGGTGACCGGAAGCTGCGCCGACCGGATGAAATTCTCCGCCCTGCTCGTGTTCATGACCCTTTGGTCGCTGCTGGTCTATGCGCCGCTGGCCCATTGGGTCTGGCACCCGCTGGGCTGGCTCGCCGCCATGGGTATCGCCGATTTCGCCGGCGGCACGGTCGTCGAGATCAATTGCGGCTTCACCGGCCTCATCTGCGCCCTCATGCTCGGCCGCCGCCTGGGCTACGGGCAGGAGAACATGGCGCCCTGGAACCTGAGCTATGCCGTCATCGGCGCGTCCCTGCTTTGGGTCGGTTGGATGGGCTTCAACGCGGGCGGCGCGCTGGCCGCGAATGGACGCGCCGGCATGGCGATCCTGGTCACCCAGTGCGCCGCCGCGGGTGCCACCTTGTCGTGGATGTTCGCCGAATGGTGGCTGCGCGGGAAACCATCCGTGCTGGGCGCGATTTCCGGCGCTGTGGCCGGACTGGTCGCGATCACGCCCGCGGCCGGGTTCGTGCTGCCGGGGCCGGCGTTGCTGATTGGTATCGTCTCGGGCACCGTGTGCTTCTGGTCGTCGACGGCGCTGAAAAAGAAACTGGGCTACGATGACAGTCTGGATGCGTTCGGCGTGCACGGCGTGGGAGGCATCATCGGCACCCTGGCCACGGGCTGGTTCGCCTACGGCCCGTTGACCGCGACCAAGGATGCGCCCGACGGCGTGATCATTGGCGGCTGGGCGCAGTTGCAGATCCAGGCGATCGGGGTCGTGGCGACGATCGTGTATGTCAGCGTGGTCAGCTACATCCTGCTGAAGGCGGTCGATCTGGTGATCGGATTGCGGGTTTCGCGCGATGACGAACGCGAGGGCCTGGACATCGTCCTGCACGGCGAACAGGTGTTCTGAACCGGCGGACTGGAGAAAATTCTCCCCCACCCCTTGCGGGAGAGGGCTGGGGGCAGGGGTAGGGGCGCACGGAATTGCGTAAGACCCCTCCCCCCCAACCCCATCCCGCAAGGGGTGGGGGAGAATTTTTCTACATTGCGGCGATGTGTGAATGCAGTTGCGCGTCCGGCTACAGGCGCATGAACGGAGGTTCGCTGCTCGTGACCTCATGAAGCGGATTGGACCAACCGAAACCCGCGCTCCGCGGTCGGAGCGGCATCAGAGCACAATAACGCCGTGGTGTTTGGCCTTTTCAGCCGGCTCGACATGGATCGTCACCACCAGATGCTCCATTTCGGCATGCAGCGCGGCCTCGATCCGATCGCAGATGGCATGAGACGCCGAAACTGTCATTTCACCCGGGACAACCAGGTGGAAATCCAGGAATGTCAGCCGCCCGGCATGGCGGGTCCGCAGGTCATGTGCCTCCAACGCCCCTTCCGCGCTGGTGGCCACGAGGTCGCGGATACGCGCAATCACGGCGGGCTCTGGCGCCGCATCCATCAGCCCCCCGACGGACGACGCGATCATGTGCATGCCCGCCCACAGCACATAGACGCCCGTCATCCCGGCCAAAATCGGGTCGAGCGGCAGATAACCGGTCAAAACCGTCAGCCCAACCCCGATCGCGACGCCAACGGACGTCACCACATCCGACACCAGATGCCACCCATCCGCGACCAGCGCCGGCGACCGCAACGCGCGACCCGCCGTCAGCAGGCGCGCGGCCCATAGCCCGTTCAGCAATGTCGCCGCCCCGTTCAGGGCCAGGCCCTCCAACGCCATCTCCAGGGCGCGCGGCGCCAGCCATGCCTCCCACGCACTGCGGAAGATGGAAATGGCGGCAATGACGATCAGCACGCCTTCGATCACCGCGGCGAAGAATTCCGCCTTGCCGTGGCCATAGGGGTGATTGGCGTCGGCCGGGCGAGATGCCAGCCGAAGTGCCGCAAGGGCGATGACACTCGCTGCAACATTGACAATGCTTTCAAGCGCATCCGAGTAAAGCGCCGCACTGCCGGTCAGCCGCCACGCCATGGTCTTCAATGCCAGAACGAGGCACCCGATCGCGATACTGCCGATGGCAAGTTTGTCAGAGCGGGTCATGGCCAGCCTGTAGCAGACCCGGGCGGCTACGTCAGCCATTCCGCCCGATCGGGTCCCAGGTGGCAGCGCGGTTGCCGAGTTGCTTGAAGACCGTCACACAACCATCTGGGGAAGAACAAGAAAATGCTCGCGGCGGATGGCGATCCACGCTATCTCAGCGCCAATTCTATCATTGGAGAACAGGATGCGTGGTTTGATCCTTGGTGTCGTGGCCTTCTGTGGCCTGGCTCTGCAACCGGCGCTGGCCCAGCGCCAGTGTGCCTCGCCGACCGACCAGGCGGCGTTCGAAGTTCAGGCGCTTCGCAGTGAGTTGATGGTGCTGGCAACCGGTTGCAATGAAGACAGCCGCTACAATGCCTTTATCCGCCGCTATCAGAGCGACCTGCAGGCGAATGAGCGGGCGGTTTCCGCCTATTTCAAGAAGCACTATGGCCGCTCGGGCCAGTCCGAACACGATCGGTTCGTGACGGACATGGCAAATGCGCGCTCCCGCGTCGGGACCGGGCTGGGGTCGGATTTCTGCCCGCGCAACGGCCAGATTTTCGCGGAAGTCCTGGCATTGCGGAGCGCGGCGGAATTGGCGCAGTTCGCGGCGGCGAAGGATCTGCTGCCGCCGACGATCGACATCTGCCATGCGCCCGGCGCGCGCGCCAAGACCGTGATGGCCAGCGCACCCGCACCGGCCCGCACCACCACCGGCAAGTAAGCCCGCCCGTCGCCCGCATGGGTTCGCCGGCATGGGTTCGCCAGCTCGTGTTCGCCAGCACGCGTTGGTGACGGGCGACGGTTGGCAACTATCAGGTCGTGGAGATAACGCCTCTCGTCCCCGTCGCGGCCCAGGCCCGCGATGGGGACGGGAGGGCTATCGTCAGGGCGCGATCGCGGCGACCGTCACGTTGACCAACGCATCCCCCGGGATCAGCTTGACGGTAAATTTGTCCGGCCCGACATACCCGCGCGTCGGCGTGTAGGTAATCCGCGTGATATCGCCGACCCGATGGACCAACAGTTTCCCATTGTCCGGTCGCAACGTCAGCAGACCGGAATCATAGGGTCGGCCGCCCCGCAGTGCCACGATCCCGCACCAGCCGCCTTCGTTGCTGACGGTCATCTTGACCTCGGACGTCTTGCCGTCGGCCAGGTCCGGCCGGGGGGCATCGCATTTCCGCGCGCCGCCGGTCTGGTCCACAGCGAACACCCGTCCGCCCGTGGCGCCGCTGGAGGTTCCCTGTTCGGCGCAGCCGGGCAACAGGAAGCCGGTGATCGCGATGGCAAGCCAGGCCGAGCGATGTCCGATCCGCCGGTATTCAGTCATGACGTATCCGTCTCCTGTCTCTAGGGGCGCGCATGGATGGGAAGGGCGATTCGCCGCTTGGCCGCCCGGATGGCAAGACATACCGATTGCGCGGCGTATTGGAAGCCAAGTTTGCGTCCCCGCCCGCTTGGCGATCGCTTTCACGCCGGCCAGGGGGCGGATTACCCCGCGTCTGGGCTGCCCCCAGGCTTGCCGCCGGGCTCCGCTGGCCTCACAAATGCCTGTCGGTTTCGGCGCGGGCGAGAATCCCATGCCGGCGGACGTGTGCGCAGTGAGTCTGAACATTAAATGAACGAGAGAATTCCCGCATGACGGACCCTCGTGCCGCTCTTGAGGCGATCGGCCAACTGCCCGATACCGAGATCGATATAGCGGACGCCGCGCTGCAACTGGCCCGTGTGGATGCGCCGGATGCGGATTGGACGGAAGCGCGTGCCCATTTGTCCGAACTGGCGCGTCAGGCGGTCGCCCTCGCGGCGAACATCGACGCCGACGACCTGGCGAACCGAGCGATCGCGCTGTCCGGCCTGCTGGGGGGGCGCTACGGCTATACCGGGGATGCGGACACTTATGACGACCTCGCCAACGCGAACCTGATCCAGGTCATCAAGCGGCGGCGCGGCCTGCCCGTGGCTCTGGGCATTATCTGGCTGCATACCGCCCGCGCGGCGGGGTGGAACGGCCATGGAGTCGATTTCCCGGCGCATTTTCTGGTCGCTTTGGAGGGCAAGTCCGCTCAGGTCGTTTTGGACGTGTTCCATGGCGGCACACCGTTGAATTCACGCGACCTTCGCGCGTTGCTGAAGCGGGTGCAGGGCGATGACGCCGAACTGCGTCCCGGGTTGCTGCAACCCATGAGCGCGCGCCGCGTGTTGTTAAGATTACAGAACAATGTCATGACGCGCCGGTTGCAGGGATCGGATATCGAAGGCGGCCTGACCTGCGCGGAGGACATGCTGCGGATCGCACCGGACCATGCGGAGTTGTGGCGTCAGGCGGCGATGCTCAACCAAAGATTGGATCGGGTCGGCGCGGCGTTGCGTTGCTATGACCGGTTCGTGGCGATTGTGCCGACCGGGGCCGCGGCCGACCGGGTGCGCGCCACCATCGGCGAATTGCGCGCTCGCCTGAACTGACCGCTGGGGGACCAATCCGATGATGGGCTATTTCCCGCGGGAGGCCGCGCGTACGCCCGAGGCCTTTACCGGTGAACGCCTGACATCGGCCATCGACGGTCAGGTGCAGATCGAACACTACCACCGCTACCTGTTCGCCCGCACCTTCTGTCAGGGCCTGGACGTGCTGGATGTCGCCAGCGGGGAGGGTTACGGATCGGCTCAGTTGGCCCAGGTTGCGCGATCGGTGGTCGGTGTCGAGTATTCCGCCGATACCGTGCAAAGCGCGGCCGCGAATTTTGCCCGCCCCAATCTTCGGTTCGCCCAGGGCGACGCACGCGCTCTGCCGCTGGGCGATGCCTGCGTGGATGTCGTCGTGTCGTTCGAGACGCTGGAGCATTTCGGCGAGCACGACGCATTTCTGACCGAGGTCCGCCGGGTCCTGCGTCCGGGCGGCGTTCTGATCGTCAGCACACCCGATCGAGAGACCTATTCGCCGGCGGGCCAGCCATCCAACCCGTATCATGTGCGGGAGTTGGGGCGTGCGGAATTCGACATCCTGATCCGTCGTTATTTTGCCCATGTCGGCCTGTTGTCGCAGCGCCCCCTGATCGGGTCGGCGCTGCTGGGCGACGTGGCCTCCCCTGAACCGCCGCTGGTGTTCGAGCGGCGTGGCGATCGGTTCGAAGCCTGTGCCGGCATGCCGCGCGCGCCTTATTTGATCGCGGTGGCATCCGATCGGCCCGTGCCGGTGCCGCCGCACAGCCTTTATATCGAGCGGGGCGATCTCGATACCGACCGGATCGCGCTGGCGGAGCGTATTCGGGATCTGGCGTTGGCGCGCGAGAAGGTGGGGGCGCTGGCGGCGGAGCTTGCGCAACGCACGCATGACCTGGCATCGGCGCTGGCGGAAACCACGCGGCAAACCGAGGCAGCCAGCCAGGCGCGTGCCGAAATGTCAGCGGCGGCCGGCCGTCGGGTGGCGGCCGAGGCCCGGGGGGATGCGCTGGAGCGGGACCTGGTTGTCCTGAAACGATCGTTCCGGACCTTCTGGCGGCATTATTGGCCGAATTTTCGGCGCCATTGGCTCGGGCGTTAACCTGGCGTTCATGAGTGCCGGCGCATGTTGCGACTCAGCGCAATGTGGGATCAGCGGCGATGGGCGATCGACAACAGTCTGTCAGTGCCTGTGTCATCACCTACAATCGAGCGACCATCGTCGGCACCTGCCTGCGCGCCGTGGGATTCGCGGATGAAGTCATCCTGGTCGACAAAACGTCGACCGACGAAACGCGAGCGGTGGCGGCCCGGTTCGTGGACCGGATCGTCACCGTGCCATGGTCGCCCACGGTCGAGGAGACCCGGGCGCTGTCCGTGTCGCTGTGCCGGCATGACTGGATCCTGCTGCTGGACGACGACGAATGCCTGAATCCGGAGGCCGTGCGGTTCATCCAGCGTGAACTCATGGCGCCCCGCGCGGATTTGTATGCGTTTCCGTTGCGCCACTACATTCTCGGTCGGCATGACGAACGGGCCTATTATTGGCCGGAGCATCATATCCGGCTGTTCCGCCGCGATGCCATGACCTTGGGGGGCAAGGTGCATGGCGGCATGACGCCGCGGTCGGACCGGATCATGCGGATCGGCATCGATGAGGGACCGTGCATCCACCACCTGTCGCACCCTGATGTCTCCGGCTGGATCGAACGGACCAACCGCTATACGTCCCGCCCGGATCGGGTGCGGGTGGATGATCAGGTCGGTGTCGAGTCCAGGGTTGGCGCGCCCGCGGACGGGACATCTGATGCGGGCAACGGCATGAGGGCGTGCGAACGCTCTGTCGGTGCCACGGTCCCTGCCGCTGGCAGGTTGGATTTGGCTGATTTCGCCCATGCCCGGATTGATCATTGGCTGGCGCAAAGCCAGGATCCGGCCGCGGACGAATATCTCCAGGCGGTGGCATTGCTGCGCGCGGTCTACGACATCGTCGACCGGCTGAAGACCTGGGAGGAAGCGCGGGGTCAGGACGGTGCCGCGCTGTTCGGTCAGGTTTGCATCGCGCTGGACGCGTCCCACGCGGCGTCTCCCACGGGCGCGGGCCGGTCTCGGAATCCCGACAACGCCCGCGGGTCTTGGGTCCGACGGCTGCTGTCGTGGTGGCGGCCTGGTCCGCAACAGGACTTCGTGCTGATGCCAACCGCATTCAACACGGACCGATAGCCGCCCCTTTATCGATAGAGGGGCACTATCGATAAAGCGGCAACGAACCGGGCGGTGGGCCAACGCGGCAGCAGGACGACGCTAGCGGCCGACAGACGGGCCGGCCGATATCAAGCGATCGTTCTGCCTCCATCCACGGGAATGATCATGCCCGTGCTGGACGTCAGATGCGTCACCGCCGCCATGACCGCCTGCGCGACCTCATCGGCCTGGACGATCCGCTTCAACGGTGTGCCTTCCGCCATCTTCGCCACCATCTCATGCGTGCGGCCACGCACGAACGCGGTCTCCACCGCGGCCGGCGCCACGACCATCACGCGGATATCCGGTCCCAGCGCGCGCGCCAGTGCCACGGACATCGTGTTCAGCGCCGCTTTCGACGCGCCATAGGCGATGCTGCTGCCCGACCCCATCGTGGCCGCGACCGAGGAGATGTTCACGATCACCGCATCGCCAGACCGTTTCATCAGCGGCACGAAGGCGCGGATGGTGGCGAACGGACCGCGCACGTTGGACAGCAGCACCGAGTCGATCAACTCATCGGTCAGTGCTTCAAGGTTGCCGTGCGGCACCGGCTCGGTAAAGCCGGCGGAGTTCACCAGCACGTCGCATCGGCCATAGATGCGTTCCACCATCGCCGCGACGTCCCGGATGACGGGGGTTTCCAGCATCGGGATGCGGGCGACGCAATGGCCCGAACCGGCAAGCGATGCGACGACCGCCTGTGCCGCGTCCAGGTTGGTGTTGTAGCCAACGACCACTTTGGCGCCGGCCTGGGCCAGGCGGACCGCGGTGGCCGCGCCGATTCCGCCGCTGGCGCCGGTTACGACCGCGACTTTTCCGTTCAGATCCATGACGATATGCCTTTCAGAAAATCGGTCCGCGATTGGCGGCACCACCGTCGATGGTGATGATCGTGCCGGTGGTATAGGCGGACTTATCCGACGCCAAAAACGCCACCATCCACCCGATCTCCGCCGGATCCCCCGCTCGGCCCATCGGCAGCGGCTTCATCATCTCTTCCCATTTGTCCGCATCGCCGACCCGGTCCTTGGCCCAGGTCTTCATCATGGTGATCAGGCGTTCCGTGGCGATGGCGCCCGGGTTGATGCCGACGACCCGCAATTTGTCGTCACCCGCCGACCCGCCCAGGGCCCGCGTGAACGCCATCAGCGCGGCATTGCCGGTGGACCCGGCAATATAGGTCCGGTCCATCTTCTCCCCGGCCATGCCGAGGATGTTGATGATGACGCCGTGACCGCGGGTCTGCATTGCGGCGTAGAAACGGCGGCACATGTTGATGTAGCCGAAGACCTTCAGGTCCCAGGCCTGGCGCCAGCGCTCCTCGGTCACGTCCTGCAGGTTGCCCGCGGGAATGGCGCCAGCATTGTTGACCAGGATGTCGATGTCGGGATGTTCGGCCACCAACCGGTCCACGTTGGCGCTGTCGGACAGATCGTAGGCATGGACCTGGACATTGACGTTCCAGCGAGCGGCGATCTTCTGCCGGGCGGCTTGCAGGTCGTCCAGGGTACGAGACACCAGGATGACGTTGACACCCTCCTCCGCCAGGCATTCGGCACTGGCCATCCCGATCCCCTTCGAAGCGCCGGTGATCAAGGCGGTCCGGCCGCGCAGATTTAGGTCCATTTTGCTTCTCCCCTTGGCAATTGAGGAAGAGATAGAGCGGTGGTGGACGTTGGGCAAATCGGGCCAGCGGGGTTGTCGCCCCCGATACGAGGGGGCCGCTGCCCCCGCCCGCCTGCGTGGCGGACAATCGTGGACGCGACACACGGAACGTCGCCAATCCGTAAGGACCTGAACGGTCGCGATTGCCGCGCGATGGCGGCCGCCGGATCGGTGGATGACGACACGGATCGCCCCAATCCGGCTTGGGGCGCGTCCGGCGCCGCCGTCGGCTCGGTCGCATCGAATCGTGCTCGGAGGGTGCCCGATAGGTGCGTTGGCTAAGAATCGCGCGGACTGGTGATTTTCAGGGCAAGATCAAGCGAGTGGTTAACCGCGCCTGTCCGGAACGAAACCCCGCCTTATCCGCGCCTGATCGGAACGGAAACCCCGGGTTTCGGCGACGATTCGGAATGGATTACCGAAAATCCATATCTGACCCGTGTTCTCAAAACGATCGAAAACCGGGTGCCCGATCAGTCGCGTGCACGTCGTCCCTGACGTGAAAGCTGAGCCTGCCGCGATCCCGACGCGGTGGTCGATTGGGGTGTATCAGGAATGCGACGCGGCCTGTTAACACCTGCATATGGATTAGACAAAGAACGTGAAATCAACGGATTGAGATGCCGCTCCGATCCACAATCGGAGGGATTCACGCGATTTTCTTGCCATTCCAGGCATTTCAGCGTAGTGAACAAACAATGAATCTACGGGGCAGCGCGCCAAGAATGGCCAGATGAGCGCATCGACGGCACCGCAAACCGCCGACCGGAACAGCCGTGCGCGCGCGCCGTCGCGACCCGTGCAGCCGGTTCCCCGGGATCGACGGAGTGGTTCCGGGCCCCAACGGGACGGGGGCGGAAATGGTTCGACCGCGAGCGCCCATACCGGGATGGGAAAGGGGCTTGAGGCGTTTACAGGCCGGACCGCGTTGGCTGCCCCGCCTTGCCGGCCGGTGACAACCTCCCTGTTTCCGTCCGCGGGGAGCGTCTGAGCGGTGACGATCGCGGCGCTCGTTCCGGCTTTTGACCTCACCCTGGCGCTGCATCTGGCGTGGGCGCCGTCGGACAGCGCCGGCGTGCGGGCGCTCGCGGCGCTTCTTGTATCGGGTGGTGCGGCTGACATCGCCGCCCTGCGTTTGGCGGATTGTTTGGCTCGCTTCCCGGATGACGGGGTCACCTGGGTCGATCGTGCCCAGGCCGTCGTCGCCCAGGAGCAGGGCGCGCAAGAGTACGGCTCCCAGGAGCAGGGCGCGCAAGAGTACGGCTCCCAGGAGCATAACGGCAAGGACTCGGCCGGGTCGGACCGCCGTCTGGCGACTGCCCGGATCGTGCGATTGTTATGGGAATGGAACCGGCTGGACGATGCGATCCCGGTGCTCGATCGGACTATATCCCTGCTGCCCGGGGATGCCGCATTGTTGATAACCCGTGGCCTGGTCTTGTTGGCCGCGGGGCGAGCGCGGCAGGCGTTGGCGGATTTTACCGCTGTCCTGGCTGGTGACGCGGCCAACGCGGCGGCGTTGCGGGGCAGGGGGCTCGCCTTGGTCCAGTTGGATCGGTTGACGGAGGCGCATGAAACCCTGCGACAGGCGGCTTCCCAGGCACCGGGCGATTCTGCCGTGCTCGGTGCGCAGGCGCATGTCAGCCTGGCCCTCGGCGACTATGCGAACGGATGGCGGCATTATGAGACCCGATGGTCGAACCCGAGCTTTGCCCGCTCCCGCCCCGATTACGTGCAACCGCCATGGCTGGGGGACAGTGACCTCACCGGCAAGACGATCCTTCTGCATGGCGAGCAAGGGTTCGGAGACATCATCCAGTTTTGCCGCTATGCGAAGCTGGTTGCCGGCTAGGCGGGGCGGGTGTTGGTGCGGGTGCCGGGGCCGCTGGTAAGATTGATGCGGAGCATGGAAGGCATTCAGGTGCTGGACATGGCCGATCCGATCGGCGCGTTCGATTGCTACTGTCCGTTGATGAGCCTGCCCCTGGCGTTCGGCACCGCGGTCGCGACGATCCCAGCGGATATCCCGTATCTGCGCGCCGACCCGGCCCTGGTGGACGGATGGCGGATGCGCCTGCGGACGGCGCCAGGACCGCGCATTGGGGTGGTCTGGGCGGGGCACGCCCATATCGTGGATCGGGCCACCAACAGCTACGACCGCCGCCGCTCGATCCCTCCGGATATCTTTGGGCGCCTGCTGACCGAAGCGGGCTTCGCCTTCGTGTCGTTGCAGAAGGATACGGTGGGAACCGGCGCCGCTCCGGCGAAGGCGATCCCGGCGCGGGACCTGATGGACTGGACAGAGGACCTGCACGACTTCGCGGACACGGCGGCGCTGGTGGAGGCTCTCGATCTTGTCATCACCGTCGACACCGCGGTTGCCCACCTTGCCGGTGCGCTTGGCAAGCCGGTGTGGATCCTCAATCGGTATGATGCGTGCTGGCGATGGGTGCGAGGGGTGGACGGGTCGCCATGGTATCCGACCGCGCGTCTGTTCCGGCAGCCCGCACCCGGGGATTGGGGGAGCGTGATGGCGGAGGTGGCCGCGGCGTTGCGGGTGTCGGCCAGGTGACGCCGCCTGCTCTGTCGTCAGACGGAAATCACCGTGGGCGATCACACGGAGCATGGCGTGCACGATCGCACGTCACGTTGGCTCGCCGTCGTCCCCGTCCCGGGCGAGCCCAGGACGGGGGTTGGGCTGAAAGATCAGCTATGCCACTTGAACTCTTGCGGCTTGCGCTCCGATCCAAGGCTCAGCTTGACGTTGACAAGCGCCGGCCCGTCGACGCGCATCGCTTCGTCCAGCGCCGCGCGCAGATCCTTCGGATCCTCCACATAGGAACCGTGGCCGCCGAACGCCTTCATCATCAGATCGTAGCGCGCGCCGTAGATCAGGGAGTTCGGCTTCATGTTCAGCATCGGATCTTCCGGAATGTCGCCATCCCCCGGCCCGATGCCGCCATTGTTGAACACCACGATCTTCGCCGGCATGCCATAGCGGCACAGCGTCTCCATCTCCATGCCGGAGAAGCCGATCGCCGAGTCACCGGAGATATGCACGATCGGCTTGTCGGGGTGTGCCACGCAGGCCGCGATCACGAAGCCGAGGCCCACGCCCATCGTGCCGTAGGTGCCGGCGTCCAGGCGAGAGCGCGGATTGTAGTTCGGCAACTGGGTGCGCCCGATATCCATCGTGCTGGCACCCTCGGAACAGATGATCGCGTTCTTCGGGATCCAGGCGGCGACATCACGCAGCAGCCGATAGTAACCGCCGGGAGCGGAGTCGTCGGCGATCTGCGGGGCGATGACCGCGGCGTTCTCGGCCGATTTCTTGGCGATCGCCGCGTGCCACGGGGTTTCTTTCGGGTAGAACCACTGCCGGCCTTCCAGGGCCTTGTTCAACTGCCCGACAATGGCCTTGCCGTCGCCGACCATCGCGACCTCGGCCGGCTTGTTCTGGTGCATCGCTTCCGGCGAGATGTCGAGCTGGATGACCCGCACATCCTTGTTGTAGCGCGGCGGCAGACCGAAATGCATGATCCAGTTGAAGCGCGCGCCCATCAGGAAGACCACGTCGGCCTGAGACAGCGCCAGGCTGCGGGCCGCGCCGACCGACAGCGGATGATCGTCCGGCATCACGCCCTTGCCCATCGGGGACGCGAGGAACGGCAGCTGTGTGCGTTCGATGAAGGCGCGCACCTCGTCCTCGGCGCGGGAATGCGCCATGCCCTTGCCGATGATGACCAGCGGGCGCTGGGCCGATTGCAGCACGTCCAGCGCCTGCTCGACATATTCCGGCATGGTTTGGATGCGCGGCGGATCGGGGCAGCGCGCGGCCTCATGCACATCGGCCTCATCGCAGCCGCCAGTGATCAGGTCGTCGGCGATGTCGAGGTAGGTGGCGCCCGGTCGGCCATAGATCGACTGGCGGACGGCCATTTCGACATAGAACGGGATGCGGTTCACATGCTCGATGGCATGGGCCCATTTGCTGACCGGGGTCGCGATCAGGACCTGACGTTCTTCCTGGAAGGCGCCCATGCCGTTGCGATAGGTCTCCGACGCGCCGCCGATCAGCACCATCGGCCAGCAGTTGGACTGCGAGTTGGCCAGGCCGGCAAGCCCGTGGATGACGCCTGGGCCGGTGACCGTGATGCAGGAACCCGGACGTCCCGTCAGGTAGCCAATGGCGCCGGCGGCATAGGATGCCGTCTGCTCATTGCGCATGCCGATATAGGGAAGGCCGACTTTCTGCGCTGCCGCCGCGATCGGCCCGACCGGGAACCCGACCACGCCGAACATGAATTGCACGCCTTGTTCCTTGAGGCTTCTCGCCAGCAGGTCTGCACCTTTGATCTCAGCCATGTTTCCTCCTGTCATCGGGCTACTACGATTGGGCCCGTTTTCGACAAAGTCCGAACAAGGGACACCTTACGCCGATCTCGCGACATGGCAAATTCAAGTATCGGTGGGGAGGTCGCGTCGCGCCGTAGGCGCGCCTCGTGGCCCAGCCGTAGGCGCGCCTCGTGGCCCGGCCGCGGGGGAGCCTCGTGGCCCGGCCGCGGGGGGGAGCCTCGTGGCCTGGCCGCGGCAAGGGCGCGTGGATCGGCGCCGGGGGCGTTCCGGCATCGCGCTTGCGCCATCACGCTCCTGCCGCCGTTTGCCCAGCCGCCACCGTCCAAAACCCGCCCGCTCGGCTTTGCCATCAGCCGGCTGACACATCCAGACGGTCACCCGGAATGCCACGGGTCAGCGGACCGGGTTGCACAACCAGTCTCGTTCGTCCAAATCATGCCCCGGGCTGGTCTTATCCGGTCCGGGACGGACTTGCCCGCAAGCCCGCCTCCACCATCAATGCCGCAGAACCGATACGGGGAGCCCACATGTCCGCCACCAGGCCACGCACCCTTTTCGACAAGATATGGGACAGCCACGTTGTGGAGCGTCTGCCGGACGGGACCTGTATCCTCTACATCGACCGCCATCTCGTGCACGAGGTCACCAGCCCGCAGGCGTTCGAGGGCCTGCGCATGGCCGGCCGCCCGGTCCGCCGGCCGGACTGCACACTGGCGGTGGCGGATCACAATATCCCGACCGTCGGGTCCCGCATTCCGGCCGACATCAAGGAAGAGGACAGCCGCATCCAGGTCGAGACCCTGGAAAAGAACGTCAAGGAATTCGGGGTCCCCTACATCCCCATCCTGGATGTGCGCCAGGGCATCGTTCACATCATCGGGCCGGAACTGGGCGTTTCCCTGCCGGGCACGACCCTGGTGTGCGGCGACAGCCATACCTCCACCCACGGTGCCCTGGGCGCGCTGGCGTTCGGGATCGGCACGTCGGAGGTGGAACATGTGCTCGCCACCCAGACGCTGTTGCAAAACCCGGCCAAAAACATGCGCATCGATGTCAGCGGCACCTTGGGCTTCGGCTGTTCCGCCAAGGACATCGTGCTGGCGATCATCGGCAAGATCACCACGGCGGGTGGGACCGGACACGTTATCGAATACACCGGCGACGCCATCCGCGCGCTCGACATGGCCGGCCGCATGACGATATCCAACATGTCGATCGAGGCAGGGGCCCGCGCCGGCCTGATCGCGCCCGACCAGACCACGTTCGAGTACGTGAAGGGTCGCGAATTCGCCCCCAAGGGCGAAGCGTTTGATCAGGCGGTGGCCTACTGGAAGACCCTGCCCACCGATCCGGGCGCGCATTTCGACACCACCGTGATGATCAGCACCGCCGATATCGCACCGATGATCACCTGGGGCACCACCCCGGGGGCGGTCATCCCCGTCACCGGTGTCGTGCCGAACCCCGACGACGAGCCCGATGAGGGCAAGCGTACCCAGTTGCGCCGCATGGTCGAATACATGGCGGTGACTCCCGGCCAACGCATGACCGATCTGGCGGTGGATGTCGTCTTCATCGGTTCCTGCACCAACGGCCGCATCGAGGACATCCGTGCCGCCGCCGCCGTCGCGAAGGGCCGCAAGGTCGCCGCCGGCGTGCAGGCGCTGGTGGTGCCGGGCTCCGGCCTGGTGAAGCGGCAGGCGGAACAAGAAGGGCTGGATCGGATCCTGCTGGAAGCCGGGTTTGAATGGCGGGATCCCTGCTGCTCCATGTGCCTGGGGATGAACCCGGACAAGCTGACCCCCGGCCAGCGTTGCGCCAGCACGTCGAACCGCAATTTCGAGGGGCGTCAGGGGCCGAACGGCCGCACCCATCTCGTTTCTCCGGCCATGGCCGCCGCCGCCGCGGTCATGGGGCGGTTCGCCGATGTGCGGCAGTTGGTCTGACACGGGAGAGCAGCATGGACAAGTTCACCACACTGACCGGCGTCGCCGCGCCGATGCCGATGCAGAATATCGACACCGACAAGATCATCCCGGCGCGCTTCCTGAAGACCATCAAGCGTTCCGGCCTCGGCGTACATCTGTTCGACCCTCTGCGGTTCGATGCCGATGGCAAGGAAAAGCCTGACTTCATCTTGAACCAGGAGCCGTATCGCAACGCCCAGGTCATCATCGCGCACGAAAATTTCGGCTGCGGTTCGTCGCGTGAGCACGCCCCCTGGGCGCTGCTGGATTTCGGCATCCGCTGCATCATCGCGCCGGACTTCGCCGATATCTTCTACAATAACAGCTTCAAGAACGGCATTTTGCCCGTTCGCCTGCCCCGGGCGGTCTGCGATCAGCTCATCGACGATTCCAAACTGGGTGGCAACGCGCGGGTAACCATCGACCTGGAACGCCAGGTCGTGATCCGTCCGAACGGCGAGGAAATCTCCTTCGAGATCGACCCCTTCCGCAAGCATTCGCTGCTGCACGGGCTGGACGATATCGGGCAGACCATGCAGCACGCGCCGTCGATCGACACCTACGAAGCCAAAACCCGGCAAAGCCAGCCCTGGATGCCGTCCACCGCCGCCTGAGGGTGGTCCAACCGAGTTGACCGTGAGGAGCCGCAAATGCCGGCCAACAAGAAACTGCTGGTCCTGCCGGGTGACGGGATCGGCCCCGAGGTTATGCGGGAAGTTCGTCGGGTCATCGACTGGATGGACCGCCGCCGCATGGTCACCTTCGACCTGACCGAAGATTATGTCGGGGGGGCCTCGATCGATCATCGCGGCACGCCGATCACCGATGAAACCATGCAGAAGGCCAAGGACGCCGACGCGATCCTGTTCGGGTCCGTCGGCGGCCCGAAATGGGAAACGCTGGGCTTCGACATGCGCCCCGAACTCGCCATCCTGCGCCTGCGCAAGGAACTGGACCTGTTCGCCAACCTGCGCCCGGCCATCGTGCTGGATCCGCTCGTCGATGCTTCCACCCTGAAGGCCGACGTGATCCGCGGGCTCGACATCATGATCGTGCGCGAAAGCACCGGCGGGATTTATTTCGGGGAGCCGCGCGGCGTGGAAACCCTGCCCAACGGCGAAAAGCGCGGCTTCGACACGGAAACCTACTCCACCAGTGAGATCGAACGCGTCGCCCGTGTCGCCTTCGATCTCGCCCGCAAGCGGCAGAACCGCGTGTGCAGCGTGGAAAAGGCCAACGTGATGCAGTCCGGCCTGTTCTGGCGCCAGGTGGTCACGGATTTGCAGAAGCGCGACTACCCCGATGTCGAGCTGTCGCACATGTATGCCGACAACTGCGCCATGCAGTTGGTGCGCAATCCGCGCCAGTTCGATGTCATCGTCACCGGCAATCTGTTCGGCGACCTGTTGTCCGATCTGGCGTCCATGCTGACCGGCAGCCTCGGCATGCTCCCGTCCGCCACGTTGGGTGCGGTGCAGCCGTCCGGCA
This sequence comes from Asaia bogorensis, assembly GCA_945861095.1. Lineage (GTDB taxonomy): Bacteria > Pseudomonadota > Alphaproteobacteria > Acetobacterales > Acetobacteraceae > Rhodopila. The sequence goes on from CAMATI010000081.1 coordinate 20,298, forward strand.
AGCGGCATGCGCTGTATGAGCCGATCCATGGCAGCGCGCCCGACATCGCCGGCAAAGGCATCGCCAACCCGCTGGCACAGATGCTGAGCTTCGCCATGCTGCTGCGCTTCTCCTTCGGCATGGATGAGGACGCGGCCCTGATCGAGCGGGCCTGCACCAATGTGCTGAAATCGGGCTTGCGCACCGGTGACATCATGGGGCCGGGCACCGCTCGGGTTGGCACCTCCGTGATGGGTGAATCGATCCTGCGGGAGTTGGACAAGCTCGCGGCTTAAGCCTTGCGATACGGCGGGGGGTAAGCTATATCCCCCGTCACTGGATGCGCCCGTAGCTCAATTGGATAGAGTACTAGACTACGGATCTGGGGGTTAGGAGTTCGAATCTTCTCGGGCGCGCCAGCTATGCCGACCATTTCAAAATCGACCTGGGCGTGGGCGGGAAAGCCCTATAGACCAGCGCCGTGTGCTCTGGGGCCCCCTGCGTTGGTGCATGCGTGCATGGATCGCGGGATGACCCGCGTGAACGGAACAGATTGACGCCACGTCCCGGCGTTGACTGACCAGCCAGATTTCAGCGACCTGAACGGTCCGCATTTTAACAGGCGTGACAATGTCCAGATGGACGTTCACGTGCACCGGCTGTGCCGCCCCCCCTCGATGACTATCGATTTCGTCATACCCGTTCTGCCGTGATTCAGGTCATTCTGTCCCCGTCGTCGGGCGGCAACGGGCTGGCCCGGGTTACCAAGGAAAGCGGCAATGAGCACGATCACCACCAGCGACGGCACACGCCTCTTCTACAAGGACTGGGGCCCGACGGACGCGCAGGCCCTCGTCTTCCACCACGGATGGCCACTGAGTTCGGACGACTGGGACA
>CAMATI010000082.1 GCA_945861095.1 Asaia bogorensis
GTTCGTTATCCTACGGACTGAAGGTTCACCTCCGGTTGCTCCCCACGCCACCTCGCGGCAACGCAGTTACCTTCGATTGCTGGGTTGCGACCAACCCAGACGGGGACTTGCACCCCGCTGACAAAGCGTCCTCACGGACGCACTCATGCCGGCCCGGAGCCTGTGCTCGGGCTTGACCCGTGGGGCCGCCATGACGGGGATGCACGTGCGGTGGGTCGTTGTTTCGGCCAGGTGGTATAACACGAATGGGTGAAAAGATCGGCTCCCGCCGGCACTTTACGGGAATGCCGGCATCCACGACCGAGGACGAGCTTGATGGGGGCGAGCCGAGCGGGAAGGAGTGTGGCGGGAGCCGCACGGGTCTTATACGGCGACCAGCAGATCGATCTTCTGGCGGGTTTCGTCGATCAATGTCGTGATCTCCCCAGAGGATTGCGATGATCGTGTGGCGAGAGCCTTGACCTCCGCCGCGACGACTGCGAAGCCCTTGCCGGCTTCACCGGCCCGCGCCGCCTCAATGGTTGCGTTCAGCGCCAGCAGGTTGGTCTGGCCGGAAATGCTCGTGATATCGTCGGCAACGTCGCTGATACGCTTCAGCACTGTGCGCATGACCTGCTCGGTCTCCCGAATGGCCTTTCGGCGCGCCGACACATCGGTTGCGTAGATAACCGTGCGTGACAGGTTGCCTTCGATATCGCGCAGCGGTTGGATCGTCGCCGCCAGGACGATCTCCTTGTTGTCCGCCCCATGCAGCACGACGTCGCGGGCGATCGCCTTGCCGCCGGCCAACACGGCTTTGTCCGCCCCGGTGAACAGACTGCTGTAATGCAGACCAGGGATCGCCCCAGCCGCCGCGATATCCTCCACCCCCAACGCCTCCAGCGCGCCGGCGTTCAAACGGATGAGTTCGCCCATATGGTCCCATTCGATCACCACATTGGCCTGATCGATCGCGGTCATGCGCACCGTGAAATCGATAGCGGTCGTTTTGGTATCCGTGATGTTCGCCTGCACCGAGACGAAGCGTTCAAGCTCCCCCCCAGCGTTGAAGACCGGATTGATCGACAGCGAAATCCAATAGGGATCCTTGGCCTTGGTGTAGTTCAGAATCTCGGTGTAGAAAGATCTGCGCGCACGCAGGTGCTCGCGGATGACGGCAACGGTCGCGGGGTCGGTATGTGGCCCTTGTAAAAGATCGCCGGGTTTGTGGCCGAATGCCTCCTCCGCGCTGAAGCCTGTCAGGCGCGTGAACCCGGGATTGACGTATTCGACCAGCCCGTCGCGGCAGGTGATGACAACGCTGTTATCGGTTTCATCGGCGACCAAGGACAGCAGGTTGAATTTGGCGCGCCGAGCCATGTCCTCGGTAATGTCTGTCGCGAACTTGACGATCTTGAAGGGCCGGCCGGACAGATCGAGGATCGGGTTGTAGGTCGCCTGGATCCATATCTGCCGCCCCCCCTTCCCCAGACGCATGAATTCCGCGGACTTGAACTGCCCGTGTCGCAGATCGTCCCAAAACGCCTTGTATTCCGCACTGGCAGCGTAACCCCCGGGGACGAACATCGCGTGCTGTTTGCCCTGAACTTCGGACAGGCCGTACCCCATCGTGGCCAGGAAATTCGCGTTGGCGGTCAGCACTTTGCCATTCAGGTCAAACTCGATCACGGCCTGAGAACGGCCGATGGCGGCAACCTGGCCGGCAAAGTCGGCGTCCCGAAGCTTCTCCTGGCTCCGGTCCGTGGCGAACTTCACGATCTTGACCGGTTCGCCATCGACGCCAAGGATCGGGTTATAGGTTGCCCGCAGCCAGACTTCATGGCCATCCTTGGCGCGGCGTCTGTATTCGGCGGCCAGGAACCGGCCCGCGCGCAATTGCTCCCAAAGCGCCTCATAATCGGGGCTGTCCCGCTCTTGCGAGAAGACAAACAACCGATGGTGCTGGCCGCGAATTTCGTCCAGCGTGTAGCCCATGGTCGCCAGGAAGTTGGCGTTGGCGGTCAGCACGGTGCCGTCGAGGGCGAACTCGATCACCGCCTGGGATCGGCCGATGGCGGCGAGCTGTCCGCCCGCATCAAGGCTGGCCTGTTTCGCCGCGGTGATGTCGGTGGCAAATTTCACCACCTTGTAGGGCGCGCCCGTGATCCCTCGGATGGGGTTATACGTTGCCTGCAGCCAGACGGTTTTGCCGGTTTTGTCGATCCGGGCAAACTCGGCCGCCTGGGGCTTGCCTTGCCGCAACGCCTCCCAAAACGCCCGATAGGCCGCGCTTTCGCGTTCGGCAGGGACGACGAACATGCTGTGATGGCGACCTTTGATCTCGGCCAGCGTGTATCCCATCGTTTTGAGGAATCCGTGATTGGCTGTCCGGACCGTGCCATCGAGCGAGAATTCGATGATCGCCTGGGACGCGTTGATCGCGGCAAATTTCGCAGCCAGGTCACGGGCAAACAGCAAGGACATCACGGCGTTACATTCCTTCTGAAGCGCCAGCATCGCCGGCGGCGGTTACACGGGTTCAACGGATCGGGCAGGCGCCCATTGTCGTCGTCCAGGCACACGGAACGCTCACCGAAGAACCGCCGGTGTCCCGGCAGATTCCGGGACCCGACCGCTATTCGTCCTCGCAGCCTCGATCACGACGTTGTGAAAAATGGACCGCAAAGATTGACAGAAAGTGAACGCTCGGCCGGCCGCCAAAATTTCAGGGCTGGCCGGAGGTGAATGCCACGCCGCACCCGGCCCGGATTGATCCGATTACAACCCGCCAACCCCCTGTAGCATGCTTATTGCATGCGGTTGGATGGCCAGGCGCGCGATTCCGATTGACCCGGAGGCGGAGCAACCCATAATCCTCTGATCATGGCGACAGTCCCACGCCCCCCATGGCGCTAACCCCCCGTCTAGACCTTCGCCAAAGCCAGACCCTGGTGATGACGCCGCAACTGCGTCAGGCGATCAAACTGCTGCAATTTTCCAACCTGGAAGTCGCGTCCTTCGTCGAGGAGGAATTGGAGCGCAACCCGCTGCTGGAGCGTGACGACAACCCCGACCCTCCGGTCGGCGAACGCGCCGCGCTGGATCAGGCCAATCCACGCACCGATGTGGTGCCGGAAGCGGATGAGGCGGTACGCACCGACATCCTCGCCACCGAGGCCGCCGCCCCGCTAGATACCGACCACGCCGAAACCTACGATCCGGGCGGCCCCGGCGACGGCCCTCCCCTGGGTGGTGCCATTGACGGGCGCGGCGGCAACCAGTCCTTCGACAGCGACGACCGCGGGATGGACGATTTCGCCACCGACCGGCCGCCGCTGCGCGATCACCTGGGCGAACAACTGCGGCTGAATTTCGACGATCCCGTGGATCGGATGATCGGGGCGCACCTGATCGCTCTGCTGTGCCCCGCCGGGAGGCTGACCGCCGATCCCGTGGCGATCGCCCAGGCGATGAACCTGCCGCTGGAACGCATCGAATCCGTCCGCGCGCGCATGATGCGGTTCGATCCGACCGGCCTGTTCGCGCGCGATCTGAAAGAATGCCTCAGCGCGCAGTTGGCCGAGAAAAACCGTCTCGACCCCGCCATGGCAACCCTCTTGGACAACCTCGAACTGCTCGGCCGGCGCGAGATGAAGCGGCTGATGGCGCTGTGCGGCGTCGATGCCGAAGACCTGGCCGACATGATCGCCGAGATCAAGGCGTTGGATCCGAAGCCGGCAGCCAATTACGACAGTGTCATGGTGCCGGTGGTCGTCCCCGACCTGCTGATGCGCCAGGGGCCCGACGATACCTGGATCATCGAACTGAACCCTGAAACCATGCCGCGGGTCCTGGTCAACGAACGCTTCTATGCGCGCGTCGCCCCGAAAGCCGCCAAGGATGAACGGGTCTTCCTGACCGAGCGTCTGGCGACCGCCAACTGGTTGGTGCGGTCCCTGCAACAGCGCGCTCAGACCATCCTGCGCGTCGCCGCCGAAGTGGTACGCCAGCAGGACGGCTTCCTGCGCCACGGCGTTGCCCATCTGCGCCCGCTGATCCTGCGCGACATCGCGGAAGTCCTGGAACTGCACGAAAGCACCATCAGCCGCGTCACCGCCAACAAATACATCGCCACCCCACGCGGCATGTTCGAACTGAAATATTTTTTCACCACCGCCATCCAGTCCAGCCATGGCGGGGAAACCCATAGCGCGGAGGCCGTTCGCCACCGGATTCGCATCCTGATCGATGCCGAGACGCCCAAGGCCATTCTGTCGGATGACACGATCGTCACCATGCTGCGGGACGAAGGCGTGGACATTGCGCGCCGAACAGTGGCCAAATACCGGGAGGCGCTGCGCATCCCCAGCTCCGTGCAGCGCCGGCGGGAAAAAGCGTCCGCGGGATAAGGCCCACGGCCACCCGCTCGTCTCGGAGACGGGGGAGGCGCAAATGCAGATCACGGTTTCCGGCAAGCAGGTGGAACTATCCGACGCTCTGCGAAGCAGGGTTACGACGCATCTGGAAACCATCGCGGGCAAGTATTTTGAGCACGCGCTGGAGGCGCATGTGACGTTCAGCCGAGCGCGCAGCTTTTTTACGTGCGATATCAATGTGCATGCGGGGAGAGGATTGTTGCTGCGCGGAGAGGGCGAGGCCGCCGACGCCAACGGCGCCTTCGACGATGCCTCCGAACATGTCGCCAAGCGGCTGCGGCGCTACCGAAGGCGGGTCAACGACCATGCCCGCGACCTGGCTTCCCGGGAGCGACCCCAGGCCGCTCGGCAGTACGTACTGCGGCACGCGGAGAACATGGCGGAGGAGGAGGCAAGCGATCAGCCCGACGGCGCCTGCACCTATGCGACCGTGATCGCGGAAACGCAGACGGAGATTTCCGTGCTGTCGGTGGGGGAGGCAGTGATGCGGATGGATCTGGCGGATCAGCCGGTGCTGATGTTCCGCAACAGCGCGAGCGGGGAGTTGAACGTGGTCTATCGGCGGTCCGATGGGCATGTGGGGTGGATTGATCCGGGGCAGTAGCAGCGCGGGGCTTGGAAGGGCGGGGCTCCGCCCCGGACCCCGCCAGGGCTCTGCCCTGGACCCGCCAAAGGCGACGGCCTTTGGAATGCGATTCTGTTGGAGTTTTAGGAGGGGCCAACACGGACCGTGAAAGGCCTGGGTTGGCCCCTCCTAAAACTCCAACTAAATGGTTCCAAGGGCTGTGCCCTTGGTGGGGGTCCAGGGGGCAAAGCCCTCCTGGCGGGGTCCGGGGCAGCGCCCCGCCCTTCCAAGCCCCGCAACGACGACAGGAGAGGAACGCACCATGCGCGAGATCGGACATTTCATCGGCGGGAAACTTGTCGCCGGCACCAGCGGCCAGTTCGGCGACATCTACAACCCGGCCTCCGGCGAGATCACCGCGCGGGTCAGCCTGGCCAACGCCGCCGAGGTCGATAAGGTCGCAGCAATCGCCGCCGCCGCCTGGCCGGCCTGGGCCAATACGCCTCCGCTGCGCCGCGCCCGGGTGATGTTCGCGCTGCGGGAACTGCTGGACCGCGACCGTCGCGAAATCTCCGCCATCATCACCGCCGAACACGGCAAGGTGCTGTCCGACGCGGACGGAGAGGTGCAGCGCGGGTTGGAGGTCGTGGAGTTCGCCGCCGGCATTCCGCATCTGCTGAAGGGCGAATACACCGATATGGTCGGCACCGGGATCGACGCCTGGTCGATGCGCCAGCCCCTGGGCGTGGTGGCCGGCATCACGCCGTTCAATTTCCCGCTGATGGTGCCGCTGTGGATGATCCCGGTCGCGCTGGCCACCGGCAACTGCTTCATCCTGAAGCCGTCCGAGAAAGACCCCTCCCCTGCCCTGAAGCTGGCCGCTCTGTTGAAGGAAGCCGGCCTGCCGGACGGGGTGTTCAACGTGGTGCAAGGCGGGCGGGAAGCGGTGGAATCCATCCTGGCGCATCCGTCCATCGCCGCGATCAGCTTTGTCGGCTCCACCGCCATTGCCGAAACGATCTACAAGGCCGGGACGTCGCAGGGAAAGCGGGTGCAGGCGCTGGGCGGGGCGAAGAACCACCTGGTGGTGATGCCGGACGCCGACCTGGACGATGCCGTCGATGCGCTGATGGGGTCTGCCTATGGCGCGGCCGGGGAGCGCTGCATGGCGGTTTCCGTCGCCGTCGCCGTGGGATCGGCCGGGGACGCGCTGGTGGAGAAACTGGCGCCTCGGGTGCGGGCGTTGAAGATCGCGCCGGGCACCGATCCGGACGCGGAGATGGGGCCTTTGGTGACTCGCGAGCATCTGGCGAAGGTGAGTGGGTATGTCGATCTGGGGGTGAAGGAGGGCGCGTCACTTGTGGTCGATGGCCGCGGGTTGAAGCTGCAAGGGTATGAGAACGGGTTCTTCCTGGGTGGCTGCCTGTTCGACAATGTCACCACCGACATGCGTATCTACAAGGAAGAAATCTTCGGCCCGGTGCTGTCCGTGGTGCGGGCGCCGGACGTTGCGGCGGCGACCAAAATGATCAACGAGCATGAGTATGGCAACGGGGTTTCGCTGTTCACGAGCGATGGTGGGGTGGCTCGGGACTTTACGCAGGCGATCCAGATCGGGATGGTGGGGATCAATGTGCCGATCCCGGTGCCGATGGCGTTTCATTCGTTTGGGGGGTGGAAGCATTCTCTGTTCGGAGATCACCATATTTATGGGCCGGAGGGCGTGCGGTTTTATACGCGGTATAAGGCGGTGACGCAGCGTTGGATGGGTGGGGCGAAGCGCGGGCCGGAGTTTGTGATGCCGACTTTGGGGCGGTAGGAACGCTCCGTGATCGAACGGCGCCTGTCGCCCGAGGGCCAGGACAGGCGCCGCTGCTGAGGCTTTACCGCGCCCCGATCATCATGGCCGCCCCTGAACCCACCCTCGGCGCGCCCGGCGGGACCGTGATACCGCCGGCTCTGGCATGGAGAGGTGCTGGCGAGACGGAAGCCGATGTTGTTGTTCCGGTTTCCGACATCGTTGTGGTTGCGGTAGCCGGCGCGGACGTTCCTTGGATTGTTGTTCCACGAACCGCCGCGCAGGACCCGCGAAGCGGGGAGCGGCCAGGCTCCGCCAATGTCCGGCCGAACCGCGCGTGCAACGCGGGATCGAACCAGCCACCGGTGAAGATCGCATGGCGCAAGCGCCATGTATTGGCATGTTCGGCATGCGCGATCCAGGACTGGATGCGCGCGGTTACCAGGGATCGATCGATCGTGCCAGCCCGCCAACGGTCACGCATCCCGCGCAGCCGGTTGCGGAAGCGGCGGACATTCTCCTCCGGCAGGCGACGCCGGTCCGGCATCAGCACGTAGCCGAGGAACGCGGCCGGTTCCGCCGTGGGCAGGATCACGGTCTTGCGCGGGTGCAGGCGTAGACGCCGCCCCTCCAGCCAGGTTCCGATGCGGTCCCGCCAGCCCGCCAGCACCGCCGGATCGTCATGGAACAGGGCAAAATCGTCGACGTATCGCAAGTACGGCGCGCGCAGTACCTCGGTCACGAAATGATCCAGCCCGTCCAGATACAGATTGGCGAAGAACTGGCTGGTCAGGTTGCCGATCGGCAGGCCGCGGCGGCGCAGGTAGGGGGCGAACAGGTCGTCGCCGGGAAAATGCAGGTTCACCGGTTCCTGCGGGTTAGAGCCATCGACGATCGCGTCCAGCAGCCACAGCGTATCGGCGCAGGCGATGCGGCGACGGAACAGATCCTTCAGACGCGCGTGGTCGATCGCCGGAAAGTAACGATAGATGTCGCAGCGCAGCACATGGCGATAGCGATCACGCCAGCCCTCGTAGCGGACGACCGCGCGGTGCGTGCCCTTGCCTTCCCGGTTTGCGTAGCTGTGGTCGATGAAGCCTCGTTCGAACAGCGGCGCGACCACCGCGCAGACCGCGTGATGCACGACACGGTCGCGAAACGGCGCGGCGGAAACCAGGCGCGGCTTCGGGTCGCGGATGGCGATTTCGACATAGCGGCCCGGCTGCCAGGACCGATCGTTCAATTCCCGTTCCAGGCGCAATAACTGCTTTTCCAGCCCGGCGGTGAACGCCGCCGCGCCGGGTTTGCGCCGTTTGCCCTTGATCGCCAGGCTCCAGGCCGCATGCAGCGCCTGGAAGTTGGCGATCCCGCCGAAAAGAGCGTCATGCCGTGTGGGCACGGTGCGCCTTCACCCAGCCGCCGACCATGCGGCCGATATCGTCGATAGAGCGCGCGGCATGCTCGTAACGCTGATTGTCCAGCAGCCGCATGTCGTGTGACAGCCGCATGAAAAACCGCAACCGTTCCAGGCCAAGATTGGCATCGAGCAGCATTCGGTCCCGCCCGCGCGTGTAGGTGGCGGCGATCAGCGAGTCCAACACGTCGAGCGCGGTCGTTTCGATCCGCTCCCCCAGGACGAATTTCCGATTGCGCGGGAATTTGTCCACCGCCGGCAACAGCCAGAGCAGGAACTGATACATCGCTTCCAGCGCGGGCCCGGTACGCCGGGCATTGTCTGCCGAGTTGCTCATCATGACGCCGAATATACCAAAAAAATCGCGTACGGACCAAGGGGGGCTCGCCCCCCTTGGAACCCCCCAAGAGGTAAAGAAGTAAAGATGCAGGATCAAAAAGAGGTTCTGGCGAGACGGAAGCCGACGTTGCCGCTCCGGCCCCCGACAACGCCGCGGTAGCGGTAGCCGGCGCGGACGAACCTCGGATTGAGGTCCCGCGAACCGCCGCGCAGGACCCGCGAAGCGGCTCTACCTCCGGTTGTCCAAACCGAACCGTCCGCGGGCGCCCCCTTGTAGTCGTCGTGCCAAGGGTCGGCCGTCCACTCCCACACATTTCCCAGCACATCGTGCAGACCAAACGCGTTCGGTTTCCGACCGTCCACCGGTGCGGTCCCGTGCGTATCCCCGCCGAACCGCGCGTGCCGGGCCGCGTCCTCACCGGTTTCCTCCCAATACCGCGCCGTCGTTGTTCCCGCCCTCGCCGCGTACTCCCACTCCGCCTCGCTCGGCAGCCGGTACGCATGCCGCGTCTTGCGACTGAGCCACGCCGCGTAAGCATCCGCGTCCTCGGCACTGACCTTCACCACCGGATCGCGGTCGGTCTGCGGAAACCCCGCGTCCCGCCAGGCGCCGCCGTCCTTGTCGTAGCCCTCGTCCTCAACAAACGCCGCATACTCCCCGCGGGTCACCGGATAGCGCCCCAGCCAGAACGGCCGGGCGATGGTGACGCGATGCACGGGGCGGGCATTGTCGTCCTTGGTCTTTTCTTTTTGGCTCTCCTTCGCGGGCACGCCCATCATGAAGCTGCCGGGCGGGATCAGCACCATGTCCGGCACGGGGAACGGGAATGTTTCCTTGTCGTTCCGGTCCCGCAGGACCATCCCGACGACGGTGCGCACCCCCGCCACCAGCCGGCGCACGCTGTCGCGGACAGCGTTCGCCCCACGCGCAACGGAATCGGCCACGTCCGCCGCCCAGGCGCGCATGGTTGCGACGAAGCCGCCGGTCAGGTTGCCCATCGCCTCCACGGCGCGCGCCAGGGCGCCCAGGTCGATGGTGTCCTCGCCTATGGTCAGGTGCAGACGGGCGAGATTGACCTCCACCCGCATCGTCGGGACGTAGACATTCAGCAAGCCGGTCTGTTGCACGAAGCTGGCCGGTTCCTTGCGCGCGGTGTCCAGCAGGTCCAGCGTCTGCTCGACCTTGGCCAGCCGAGCGGTGAGGATTTCGACCTCGGTTGCGTGGATGTCGCGGCGGAGTTCGAGGGATTGTTCGTGCGGCGGCGGCGGATGCGCGGGTTGGAAGCCCAGGACGGCGGCGGCGGTCAGGGCGTCGTCGATGGAGGCGTTGATCAGCCCCTTTGCCTCCCGCAGTCGCCTCAAGGTCAATGTCGCGCCGAGCTCCAGGTCTCGGGCCGGGACATGCAGGGCGCGGACGGCATCGCGCAGACCGGTCAGGGCTTCGGCGATATCCTGCCCGGGGGCCTTTCCGTGCGCTTCCTTCAGCCCGGGGACGAGGGCGACGAGGTGTTCCACCCGGCTGTGCAGGCCCTGGTCGTTGATCTGGGGCAGCGCGGTTTCCAGTTCCCGCAACTCATCGAGGATATCGCCCAGACAAACCATCAGGGCGTCTTCCTCCGCTCGGCCGGCAGGGGGCGGGGTTGGGGGCATGGCTAGATCTCCATGGCTTCCGGCTCCCAGCCGTGGAAACCCTGGATTGCTTCGGATATCTGCTGCCGTGCGCGATCGTGGCCGTATGAGACTGGACGCCACAGCGCGATGGGACGCACGGCACCGTTCTGCGTTGGTACGGCCTGACGGCGGGCCATCATCTGCCCCCAAGCGCAGGGTTTCAGGATCACCGGAAGAACGAGACAGGGATCGGGCAGGCTTTGACGGGCGATGATTGCCGGTATTTCCTTGTCCTTGATGTAATTGCTGGCAATGAATGCCGCACTTGCCAGCGCGACGATGACATCGGCCGCCTCGATATGGGTAAGTATCTCGGGTTCCCAATGATAGCCGGCCTTGGTCCGTTTGTCGGACCAAAAATGGATGCCGTAGGCCTGCTCGATGGCACCCAAATGGACGCAGAACGCCTCGAACATCCTGTAATCGGCATGGGCATAGGAGATGAAGCCGTTCCTGCGGCGTGGCTTTGGCTTCGTGGCGGTCGGTCGCGGAGGGACGGTCACGTTGCTCCAACCCGTGCGTTGCGTGCAACGATTGTAGGGAAGGAGGTTGCGGCCGGCAAGGCGACGACAATTGCCAGGTCATGACGACTTCGCAACCTCCTGCCCCCGCACCTGGGTTCAGACCGAGGCCCCCTCACCGATCCGATGCACCCGCGGCCTGGCCGGGCCTCAGGAATTCCCCCTTCACCGGACACGGCTCCGCTGGCTCCATCGGCCGAACTCGCCCATGGGAGGCGCGGGCTGACCGGCCCGGGCTTCGGTTACCGAAGCTGGCAAAGTCCTGGCGGACTGGCCGGTGACGACGATGCCAGTGCCGACCGGCCGAGCCGCGGGGTGTGGGTCGGCTCGGACGGAAGACCCGGACGCGACGGGAACACCGGTGGGGGCCACACGGCACGGGTCGAGACGGCTGACACCTGGGTCGGAGCAGGTCGTGACCGGCGCATGGGGCAGTTGCCGGAAGCGCCCATCATGCAGGCAGCACAGCGACGACTGACTAGAATTTAGACGTTAGTTGGCTATTTTTTCATCCGTATCGCGGAAAAGGTTAATCGCGCCTATCCGAAATGAAACCCCCCGCTTTCCACGCCTATCCGGAACGAAAACCCCCATTATCCGCATTGGATCGGAACGGATTACGGAAATGTCATTTTTAAAGTCATATCTCAAAACGATCGGAAACGCGACGCGATATCAACTCAATGGCCAGGCATCCTGATGTCGGATCTGAGCGGGCGAGCCGCCGCGACGGTTAGCGGAATTGGAGATGAGAGGACGACGATGGATTTTGTTAACGATTGCACAGAAATTGCACAACCCACGTTATATCAACGGGTTGCCCACTAACCCTGCGGCGGTTTCTGAGCCATCAGCGCAATTTTCTTGCCATCCTGGCCATGCTACGTTATTGAACGAATCATGAACAACCTTTGTCCCGGGATCGAAATCCGCCGCAAGAACCCGGTCGAATGGGTCAATGGCCCCGGCATGACAGGCATGGACCGGCCGATGCATCCACCAGCCGATCCCCCAAGGCCCCCCTACAACGCGGAAGCATCCCCCAGGATCACCGTCGCCTGGGCCGACAGCACGCCCCCATTCCCATGCACGATCGCGGTATGCGCATCCGCGACCTGCCGCGCCCCACATTCGCCGCGCAACTGCCGGATCGCCTCGATCAAAATGAACAGCCCGTACATCCCAGGATGGCAATACGACAGCCCACCGCCGTTGGTGTTCACCGCCAGACTGCCACCGGGGGCGATGGCACCGCCCTCGACGAACCGACCGCCCTCGCCTTTCGGGCAAAAGCCAAGATCTTCGATGAACAGGATCGTGTTGATGGTAAACGCGTCATACAGCGCCAGCACCTTGATATCAGACGCTTTCATGCCGGCCATGGCATAGGCCTGGCGTCCGGATTCGATTGCGCCGGTATGGGTCAGATCAGGCATCGAGGTGATGGACGCATGCGTGATCGACTGCCCACACCCCAGCACATACACGGGCGGGTTCTTCATCGACCGCGCCCGTTCGGCCGTGGTCATGATGATGGCGCCGCCGCCATCGGTGACCAGGCAAATATCGCGGACCGTAAACGGATAGGAAATCGGTCGAGCACCCAAGACGTCCTGGATAGAAAGCGGCTTCTTCTCCCACGCCACCGGGTTCAACTGCGCCCATTTGCGCGCGGCGACCGCGACCTCGGCCATTTGCTCACGGGTCGTGCCGAATTCATGCATGTGCCGGCTGGCGGCCATCGCATAGGCGGTGGCCGGCAGGAACGGCCGATACGGCGTTTCATACGCATTATACTCGCGAGCACTCGCCGCTCGGCGGCCAACAGTGCGCTGCGTGCTGCCATAGGCGATCACCGCCACGGTGCACAAACCGGCGGCCAAAGCGGCCTGGGCGTGCGCGACATGCACCTCGAACGACGACCCGCCGACGATCGTGGAGTCGGTATAGGCGTTCGGCAGCCCCAGATACTCGACCAGGGACATGGCGGATGTGCGCGCCTGAGTCGTGGCGCAGAACAGACCGTCCACATCCTTCAGTTCCAGACCGGCATCTTCCAAAGCGCGATGGATGCCCTGCGCCATCAGGTCCATCGGGTTCATCAGCGCGGCAACCGCGCCCAGATCGGATTCGGCGGCGCCGACAATGGCGGCGCTGCCGCGAATGAGACCGTTCATTATGCGCCCTCCGCCGGGGTGAAGACTGGGTACGGGTCCTCGTCACCGGGCGGCGTGTGGACCCGGAATTTCACCCGCATGCCGATTTTCACATCCATGGGCGGGATATCCTCCACCCGGCTCATCAGCCGGAAGCCTTCGTCCATATCCACGAGGCACACATTATAAGGTTCGCCCTGCTGCGGGTGGGTGACGGTGGTGGCGTGAACGGTGCCCAGCCCCTTGCTGACCCGCCATTCCAGATCGGCCTTGCCGGTTCGGGGCGCGATGACGCGCGGATAGAATACAGCGGCGTTCAGGGACGGGCTGAACTGGTAGCCCAGTTCCCCGCGTTTGAGGTGGTCGAGATAGATCGTCAACGGAGACGATGGGGCTGGCGCCATGGCTTGTGGTTTCCTCTTGCGTCGATCGCGTTGACCCAACGGTATCAATCGCCCACCCGCGACACAACCGGCAGGCTGGCTCGGTCCAGCCAGGGCAAGGAATTTCCGAATCGAACCGCTTGCATGATCCGGTCGGCACGCCATAGATTCACTCATGGCCCAGAGTGACCCCAAATCCGCCCCTCGCTCCCCGGACAGTTTCCTGACCGGGCAATTGTTGATCGCGATGCCGGCCATGGCCGATCCCCGCTTCGCGCAAAGTGTGATCTTCCTGTGCGCGCATACCGCGGAGGGCGCGATGGGCCTGGTGTTGAACCGCCCTATCGTCAAACCGACCTTCGAGGACCTGTTGAAGCAGCTTCAGGTCGCCCCGACCCCTCCGGCGCGCCAGGTCCGGCTTTGCGCCGGCGGCCCGGTGGAAAACGCGCGCGGCTTCGTGCTGCACACGTCCGACTGGACCGGCGATGGCAGCCTGCGCGTGGATAATGCCCATGCCCTGACCGCCAGTCTGGACGTGCTGAAAGCCATCGCGGAGGGGCGGGGGCCGCGCGAGTGCATCCTCGCCTTGGGCTATGCCGGCTGGGGACCCGGGCAGTTGGACCGGGAAATCCAGGAAAATGCCTGGCTGTCGGCGCCGCCCGATGAGCCGCTGCTGTACGATGCCGGGCATGACACCAAATGGCGGCGCGCCTTCGCCAAACTCCGGGTCGATCCGCTGCTGCTGTCGGATGTCGCCGGCCACGCCTGACATGATCCGGCGTTAACGCTTCGTCAGTACGTCCACGGCTAACCTCCGGCTCCGATCAAGGCAGAATGCCGGAGGCCAGAGCCGTGTTGTCTCATGAAATGGATGTCTCAGCGATCCCGCCCGAGTTGCTCCAGGCAATGCGGTGGCTGTTGCGCGACCCGGACCTCGCCGCCTCTCCCGGCACGCGGTTGGCAGACCTGACCGGCTGGGATTCCATGGCGCATATCTCGCTGATGGTCGAAGCCGAATGCCGCTTCGACGTGACGTTCGAAGTGGCCGAGATCGAATCGGTGCGGACCGTCGGCGATATCGTCGATCTGTTGCGGACCAAGGCGGGCCTCCAGTCGTCTTGAGCGCAAGCGGCCGTGCTGTTCCATTCTTTCGGTTTTCTGTGCGGATTCTTGCCGCTGACCCTGGTCGGGCTGGCCGCGTCCGCGCGGTTATCCGGAGATGCGGCGCGTTTGTGGCTGATTCTGTGCTCGCTGGTGTTCTACGGCTGGTGGAACCCGGTTTTCGTGCCGATGCTGCTGGGCTCGGTTGCCGGCAATTTTGCGGTATGCGGGTTGATCCACCGCCTGGATAGCGCGCCGCGCGCCCGCACCTGGGTGGCGGGCGGCGGGGTCGCGGCCAATCTGGCGGCTTTGTTCTGGTGCAAATACCTGGCGGACTGGCTGGTGGGCCTGGATGCATGGTTCGGGACTGGCTTGGTGATGGACAATCCGCTGGTGCCGCTGGGCATCAGCTTTTTCACCTTCACCCAGATCGGCGCCTTGCTGGATTGCGCCGCCGGGGTGGAGCCTCGCCGCCGCCTGCTGGACTACACGCTGTTCGTCGCGTTCTTTCCGGCCCTGATCGCCGGCCCGATCCAGACCAGCCGCGACACGATGCGCCAGATCGCCGAACGGACCCGCTGGCATCCGTCGACCGAGGACATCGCCATCGGCGGCGGTATCTTCCTGATCGGACTGCTGAAAAAGACGATGCTCGCCGATCCGCTGGCCCCCACCGTGGCCGCTGGTTTCGCCGATCCGGGCGCCTTGTCGCTGCTGGCGGCCTGGCAGGTGGCGCTGTCCTACTCGATGCAACTCTATTTCGATTTCTCCGGCTATTCGGACATGGCGATCGGTGCCGCGCGTCTGTGCGGACTGCGTTACCCGCTGAATTTTGCCTCGCCCTACAAGGCGCGCAACGTCATCGACTACTGGCAACGCTGGCATATTTCGCTGACGCGGTTTTTCATGACGACGGTGCATGCGCCGCTGACGATGGCGGTGATGCGCTGGCGGCGAGCCCATGGTCGGAGCCTGGACCGAACCGCCCAACGCCAGGTCGGCGGGTTTACCTCAATGATCGCACTGCCGATCAGTGTCACGATGGGCCTTGCCGGGATCTGGCACGGATCGACGCTGACATTTCTGGTTTTCGGCCTGCTGCATGCTGGGTTCCTGTCGGTGAACCACGCCTGGAGGCTCTACCGTCCGGGCCGACAGTCGCCGACACTCACCACACGGATCGGGCAGGTGGCGTTGACCTATGGCTGCGTCCTCCTCGCATCCGTCGTCTTCCGCGCCCCATCGATGCAATCCGCGCTGTCCCTGTTCGGCGGCATGGCGGGGTTGCACGGTTGGACCGCGCCCGACCTCGCACCGCGCGCCCTGGTGGAAGCCGCGACTCTGGCTGGATTGTATGGGCTGGTGTGGTTCGCACCGAATACCCAGCAGATCATGGACACCGACGGGCGCGGATGGTGGCGTTGGCGTCCGACCGTTCCGTGGGCGGTCGCCTGTGGCTGCGCCGCCACCTTGGGCCTGCTGTCCTTGGGCGGAACGGCCGAGTTCCTCTACTTCCGCTTTTGACATCCGATGCCCCCGACAGCATCCACCGACATGGACCGCCCCACCGCCCCGCCGGGCCGGATGCGGCGTTATGCGTGGATCGCCGCCGCGGCCATGATCGCGTCCCTTTCCGCTGTCTGGCTCTGGGTTGCCACCATGAAGATGGCGTATCTGGATCCCGAATACGCGTTCTGGCGTGCTCGCCAGGACCTGGTGCGGACCTGCGATCTGGGCCGCATGCTGATCCTGGGTGACTCGCGCGCCGCCGCCGGCATCCGGCCAGCTGCGATGCCGCTGCAAACCACCAATCTGGCAATGGGTGGCGGCAAACCGATCGAGGCGCTGGCCGTGTTGCGGCGCGCACTGGCCTGCCCCGTGCCGCCGGATCGCGTCGTGATCTCCCTGGATGTCGTGCATTTCATGCAACCGGATTTGTTCTGGGAGCGTACGGTCCGCTACGATCTGCTGGACCATGCCGACCTGCGCGAATTTGCCGCTCTGTCGCATCAGACCGGCGACTGGTCGGTGTTCGACGCCCGTCGGACCGACGGTCTGCCGCCGGAGATGCGGATCGCGCTGTATCGGATGGGTTTCCCGTCCCTCTATTTCGGCAACCTTCTGAAGGGCGGCGTGTTCCTGCGTTGGTGGAACAACCAGGCCGGCCATACGGCGACAATCGCGTCCCGCGGGCAGCACTTCTTCGGCACGGACGCCGGGTCGGACGCGGTGGCCATTGAGGGCACGTTGCGGCACTTCAGGCCGTCCGTTGTGCTCGACCACTATTTCGACCGCCTGCTCATGCTGTTGGACCAGCGCGGGATCGTCTCCCATTTTGTCAGCCTGCCGGTGAACCAGGCGACGGGGCATGCCACGTCGCCGATCGTGGTGGCGGCGTTCCAGGCCTATCTGCATGGAAAGTCGCAACGCTTTCCTCGGTTCCATGTATCCGGCCCGGTGCTGCCGGTCTGGCCGGATCAGTGGTTCGGCGATGGGTTTTCCCATCTGAACCCGTCTGGCGCGACCCGGTTCAGCGCCCGGTTCGCGGGTTGCGTTGCCGCCTGGACAGCAGGCGCCCCCGCTGAAAGCGGATGCGCGACACCGGACGACCCATCGGCGGACCAAGCGCTTCCCGCCGTTGAAGCGACCCGCCCCCTACCCCAGCCGGCGCATCATGCGCGCGATGGAGGCCGTATCGCCAATTTCGCCGAGCCGAAACCATGACCGATCGGCGTGCCCCTGCCGGCATTGCCGGACCTGATCCCCCAAACCCGCCCCCTTTGGCGTTGAAGCGCGGGTTGCCTGGTCAAGCCCACCAATGACGCGGGGACAGAGGCGGTCGAACACCGGTTATCGCTTGACCCGGTTTAGCCGTTCAACGGCTGCAGGCCGCCGCTCCCAGCACGCAGAACGACGCGCAGTGTGGATGGTTCAGCGGCACCGACCGCTCGGCCTCGGCCAAGGTGCGGCCGAGCTCGAAGGCGCGGTCGTAGGGGAGGAGGGTGCAGGCGAGGACAACGGGATGGTCGGCGCCTTTCCGCTTCACCACCATCCGCGCAGAGGCGCACATCACGTCGTCCGGCGATTTGTCCAGGATGCCCCAGCATGCGGTGGTGATTTCCGGCACGTCGTGCACCGGGTCCATTTCGGGAAACAGCATCAGACGCACCGGATCGCTGGCATCGATCGCGATGTCGTTCCGGCCGAACAGGCTTGCGTAGCCGGCGCGCAGCCGGTCTTCGGGTTCGGCGGTGAAACGCCGGCCGGCGACATCGGTGGCAAATCCGTTGCGGGCCAGCCAGATCAGCCCGTCCATCGTCGGATCCCAGGTGCCCGGGCCGCGTTCGCGTTCGTGCATGTCCCGGTCATAGTGATCCAGCGAGACCCTGATCGTCAGGCGGTTCCCATGGGCTTCCCGCAACGCCAGCAAATCCGGTCGCAACCGCCGCATCGGCGCCATCGCGTTGGTCAGAACCAAGGCGTGCAGCCCTTGCGACAGCACATCCCGGAGAATCGCGATGATGTCCGGGTTCATGAACGGCTCCCCCCCGGTGAAGCCGATCAGGCGTGTCGGCAGCCCGTCCCGGGCGATCTCGTCCAAATAATCCCGCATCTCCGCCAGGGTCAGATAGGACAGGCGGTCGTTGCGCGGCGATGATTCGATATAGCAATTGGCGCAGGTCAGGTTGCACAAGGTGCCGGTATTGAACCACAGGGTATCCAGCGACCGCAGCGCGACCGACGCACGCGCTTGCCCCGTCGCGGTGACCGCCGGGTCGCGGAATTTCGCGGGGTTAAGGCGTTGAACGATCGGCGTGATCTGGTCCATGAGCTCCCCAAGGTGGCCAACGCGGCTGTCACAGCATGACCATACCCGCGCCGGTATGCCCTGCAAAATATGATCAGCCGACGGGCTGCCGCAAGTCTCGGACTATGACATGATGTCCACGGACCACCGATGGAGAACGAACATGGCCGGAGCACTCGATCATCTGCTGGTGTTGGACCTGACCAGCCATCTGTCCGGTCCGTATTGCGCCATGATGCTGGCCGACCACGGCGCGGAGGTGATCAAGATCGAGCCGCCGACGGGCGATTCCGCGCGGGCCATGCCGCCCTTCGTCAACGGCGAAAGCGCCCCGTTCATGACCTGGAACCGCAACAAGCGCTCGGTCGTGATGGATCTGAAGCAGCCGGCCGACAAGGCGGCACTGTTCGAACTGATCGATCGCGCCGATGTGCTGATCGAGAACTATCGCCCCGGCGTGCTGGGTCGTCTGGGGTTCGGCTGGGACGTGCTGCATGCGCGCAATCCGCGGCTGATCCTGGCGTCGATTTCTGGCTTCGGGCAGACCGGGCCTTACAGTTCGCGCGGCGGCTTCGACCTGATCACGCAGGCCATGTCGGGCCTCATGAGCACCAACGGTCCCGCCGATGGCGACCCGTTCCGATTGCCGATCGCGATTTCGGACGTGACCGCCGGCATGTTCCTGGCGTTCGGCGTGCTGGCGGCGATCGAGGCGCGCCACCGCACCGGCGTCGGCCAGTATGTGGAGACGTCTCTGCTGGAGGCGGCAACCTCGCTCGCGGTCTACGAATCAGCGCATTATTTCGCCACCGGAACCCGCCCGGCGCGGATCGGACAGGCGCATCGCGGATCGTCGCCGTATCAGTGTTTCGCGACCGCCGACGGGCACATCACGGTGGGGGCGTCGCAGCAGAAATTCTTCGCGCAATTGTGCGATATCGTAGGCCTGCCGGAACTTGTGGCGGACCCGCGTTTTGCTTCGGTGGCGCAACGCGTGGCCCATAACGACGTGCTGGTGGCGATGTTGGCCGAACCGCTGAGCCGCCAATCATCCGCGCACTGGCTGGAGGCATTGGAAGCGGTCGGCATCCCGGCCGGCCCGGTGCTGCATTACGACCAGGTATTCACCGACCCGCATATTCTGGCACGCGACATGGTCGCACGGACCCACCACCCCAAGACCGGCGATTTCCATACGCTCGGCGTCACCGTCAAACTGTCCGATACGCCCGGATCGGTGCGACTGCCGGCACCGCGTCTCGGGGAGCATACGGCGGAGATACTCGGCAGGAAGAAAGCGGCGGAGTAACAATGGCATCCGCTACGGCGGCCTTTTCTGCTACCGCCTACGCTAGATCTGTGAAATGTCGCCTCTCCGACATTGACAACCGATCCAAGCCACCGACGCAGGCCCGGGTCGCAACAAAGGACAATTGCCGGCTCGGACGCCGGACCACGGTGCGACGGGCTGCTAGGGCAGGCATGAGCGGGTTCGGCTGGCGTCGCCCGAGGGACGGCGGCATCTCCGGCATCGCGCCGGGTCGAACGACCCTTCTCGACCCGCAAGACCGCCCACGCCAAGACGCCACATGAGCGATCGATTTATCCGACAAGGCATGACCGGGATCGCCTGGGCTGCGATAGCGGTCCTGGGCGCATTGGCCTTGTTACTGCTGTCAGCACTCGCCTTCCGGTCAAGTCTGACCTACCAGATCAACTACAATGAAGGATGGAACGCGTATTTCGTGCAGCGGCTGCTTGCCGGCCTGCCTCTCTATCCGGCGCAGTCCGAGGCCATCATCAACAACTATCCGCCGGTTTCGTTCTATCTGGTCGCGGCGTTGTCGACGCTGACCGGGGATATTCCGATGGCCGGACGGTTGATGTCCTGGGCCGCCTTCCTTGGCTGCACTTTGAGTATCGGTGGGATCCTCGGCCGGATGGGATGCCAATGGATCGGTATCCTGTGCGGTACGATTGTCTGGGTCGCCCTGATGACGATCCGGTTCGATCTCTATGTCGGCATGTTTGACCCCCAGATGACGGCCCACTTCGTCATGCTGGCCGGCTTCTACCTCCTGTTAGGGAGTCTCCAGAACGCCCCTCTCCGCACCCTTGGTTCCGCGGCCCTCGTCGTGACCGCCGGCACGATCAAGCACAATATCTTGGCATTGCCGATAACGATCGTCCTCTGGCTCGCCCTCTATCATCGGCGAGTCCTGGCCATCTGGTTGATCTCCGCCGCATCGGTCGCCCTCGTCGAACTGGCGATCTTCCGACATATTTTCGGATCCGAGTTCATAAACGGCGTTACCGCGGCGCGCCGTTACGTCCTCTCCAACGCCTACACCAAGATGATCAATTGGATCGGGCCGATCGCGCCGCTGTTGGGCATCGCCGCCATGCCGGTGTTCACCGCCCCGCGCAATCCCTTCGCGGTACTGATCGGGCTCTACATAGGATTGGCCCTGGCCATCGGAAGTCTGGGGGCGGCGGGAGAGGGAACAAACTACAACATCATCTTCGACGTCGCCATTTCGGTTTCGCTCCGGATAGGATACTTTGTTGGCCGCTCAGCGGTGTTCCAGAACGCACACCATGGGGCGTCAACCGACCTATCGGCTTGGGTCGCGCAACCCGGCTTGGTTGCCTGGGCCACCGTGTTTTGCGCAGCCGCTCTTCTACTCGCCGGCGCTCAGGTCGCGGATGCCACCACCACGAACTTGCGTCGCTGGCTAGCACGGGAACAGATTCGCGAAGCGGACGCCACCAACGCGATACAATTCATCGCATCCCAACCCTCAGCCATCCCCTCATTTTTTCTCCTGTGATTCCAAGGCAGTAGGTTTGGATGCCAAGTCGCCCCGCCACCTGCAACGGGAAGCTGGCCCAACTGACCGGGTCATACCTCGAGTCACGTAACCCAGCCTGATACAAAAAGCGG
>CAMATI010000083.1 GCA_945861095.1 Asaia bogorensis
ATGGGTCGGCCGTGACGCCACCTCCGGGCCGATATGAAGCCAGTCAGGACGTGATCGGGGCGCCGCCGGCGGTCTGATGACCGCGCCGGCGCAGCCGAACAGCCGTCGTTATTGATCGAAAATCCCGAGTCCGACAGGCTGCTAGGGGATCGCTACGAGATTGTCACGAGGCCGGCTGCCTGTTTTGCGGGCAACGCCCCAAAAACGGTTAACCGCGCCTGTTCGTAACGATACCCCCCGTTTTCGGCGGGAATTCGCAACAAAAACCCCGGTTTTTCGCATGGATTTGCAATGAACTCGCGGGGCGCCGATCTTAAAGTGATGTCTCAAGACAGCGCCAAATGTCGGGCGGTTTCAGACCGTTGGACGGCGATCTTGGGATGCCATGGCAACCGCGGCGGGGGATCGCAAAACCGCCGAACCCGTCGTCTTAATAATGAAACGACCACCCGTTAACCATTGCACAATTTTTCTACAAATCCTCTCAGAACAACAGCTTGCCGCCCCATCTCAAATCGCGATCAGAGCCTCCAACACAATTTCCTTGCCACCGAACGCCCCAATGACATAGAACATTTGCCGAACGGAAGGCATCCAAGCGCATGCCCCCCACACCGACCGCTCTTTGAAAACCGCACCAGAAGCCCCCCCCCTACGACTGGTTGTTCCCTGGCAGCCCGCGCGGAAACAGGTTCGCCGCCAGCAACCCGCCATCCACATCCAATGTCGTGCCCGTCACATACCGCGCCATGTCGGAGCCCAGGAACAACGCCGCCCGCCCAATATCGTCGGTCTGGCCGCGATGGCGCATCGGGATCAGGCTGTTGGCATAGGCATCCACCCGCTGCGGCGTGTCATACAGCCGCGGCGTCACGATATGGCCGGGCGCGATGGCATTGACCCGGATGTGATGCGGCGCCCACTCCACCGCCATGGTCTGCACCAGGCTGATCAGCCCGGCCTTTGCCGCGCCATAGGCGCCTCGCATTGGGCTGGCACGTTGGCCGTCCACGGACGCGATGCCGACGATCGCGCCGCCCGTGCCGCGCTTGATCATGGCCTGCGCCACTTCCCGGGATGCCAGGAAAAAATAGCGCAAATTCAACTGCATCTGCTGGTCCCAGATCGCCGCTGTGGTATCCAGCAAGGCCCCCCAGGCCGCCGCGCCGACGATGGATACCATCACGTCGATGCCGCCCAGCCGGGAGTCGGCCTCGGACACGATCCCCGGGATCTGGGCGTCGTCCAGCACGTCGCCCTGGATCGAAATCCCGGTCCGGCCCAGCCCGGTCACCACGGCGGCGACCCGTTCGGCGCGCTCCGCCACCACATCCACCAGCGCCACATCGGCTCCGGCGCGGGCCAGGAAACTGGCCGAGCTCTCGCCCATGCCTTGGCCGCCGCCGATGATGAGGGCTTTCTTGCCCTCGAGGCCGAAGAACGATGTTTCCGATATCATGACTGGCATTTTCCCCATTTGGCGCAACCAAGACTGGCGCCGCGTTCGGCACAGGCGTTAGGGTGCCAAGCCAAGCAGAAACGCACAATGGAGGATGAATTGAGCCAGGCCACCATCAACGCCCCGAATCTGTGGCGCCTCGAAACCCCCGGCCATACCGGCTGGCCTCGGACGGCACGCGTCGGCGACCCGAAGAAATACTTCATGGTGTCGACCGACAGCCACGCGAACGAGCCCGCCGATCTGTGGGTCACCCGCCTGCCGGTCGAATATCGCGAACGCGCGCCCCGGATCATCACCGATGATAAGGGTGTGCAGTGGCGCTACACGGAGGGCTACCGCCCCGACCGCGTCCGCGTCATGAGCTTCGAAGGTGAGGACTGGCTGCGCGCGCAATCCGGCGCCGTCGTCGCCGACCGCATCCGCGACAACCGCGGCGACGGGGTGGATGTGGAAGTCATCTTCCCGAACAAGGGTTTGGCCATGTGGGCGACGCCGGATCCGGTGTTCTCCCAGGCGCAATGCCGGGTCTGGAACGACTGGGCGTGGGAGCAGTTTGGCGCGCACAGCGACTCGATGCTGCCGGTGGCGGCGCTGGCGACCGGCGACCTCGAAGGTGCCATGAAGGAGATCGAGCGGGTGGCCAAGCTGGGCTATCGCGCGCTGACCCTGCCCTGCAAGCCGATCTGGGGCGCGCATGACGTCGATCACGTCAACTACAACCTGCCGCATTTCGACCCGATGTGGCGCCTGATCGAGGAATGCGACCTGCCGATGACGTTCCATGTCTCGACCGGTCGCGATCCGCGGGCGTCGCGCGGGAATGGCGGGGCGGTGATCAACTACGTCACCCACTCCCTGTCGCCGACGATCGAGCCGGTGGCCAATCTGTGCGCGTCCGGCGTGCTGGAGCGGTTCAAGGGCCTGCGGTTTGCCACGATCGAGGCCGGGATCGGCTGGGTGCCGTGGCTGCTGGATGCGATGGATGAGGCGTATCGCAAGCACCACATGTGGGTGCGCCCGAAGATGCAGGGCCTTCCGTCCGACTATTACAAGGCGCACGGGTTCGCGAGCTTCCAGGAGGATCCGACGGGTCTGGCTCTGATGGAACAGTGCGGCGTGGAAGGCAGCTTCATGTGGGCGAACGACTATCCGCACCACGAAGGCACCTGGCCGCACTCGGCCGAGGCGATCGAGCGGACGATGCCGAACCTGACCGACGCCGCGCGGGCCAAGGTGCTGGGCCTGAATGCGGCACGGTTGTTCAAGCTGGACGTGCCGGCGCATCAGAGGCTGTCGGTTTCCTGAACGAATTCAACGGCCGGGGGCGGTGTCCCCGGCCGTTGACGCTCAGATCAGCTTCAGCAGCAGGAACCCGCCGACGATCCCGACGGCGACGACGGTGGTCACCAGGGTCAGGCGGCGGTCGATGAAGTCCCGGACCGCGTTGCCATAGAAGTGCAGCAGGGTGGCGACCAGGTAGAACCGGGCGCCTCGGGTCAGGATGCTGGCGAGCATGAACACCCAGAAGTCGAAATGCGCGGCGCCGGATGCGATGGTGACGATCTTGTAGGGGATCGGGGTCAAGCCCTTGATCAGGATCACCCACAGCCCGTACTCGGCATAGAGCGCCTGAAACGCGGCAAACTTGTCGCCGTAGCCGTAGAGCGCGATGACCGGGCGGGCCAACTGGTCGAAGACCGCATAGCCGATCAGATATCCAAACGCCCCGCCCGCGACGCTCGCGATCGTGCAGATCAGCGCGAATCGCCACGCCCGGTCCGGACGAGCCAATGCCATGGGCACCAGCAGCGCATCCGGGGGAATAGGGAAAAAACTGCTTTCGGTGAAGGAGATCACCGCCAGCCACCACGGGGCGCGGGGCGAAGCGGCCAGCGCCAAGGTGCGCAGATAAAGGGTGCGAAGCATGGTCGCGTCATAACAGGGGCAGCCGGTCTGGTCACTGCCTGATGCTCGCCCTATCGTGCAGCCTCCTTATCAAAACCGAGGCTCCCGGATGCGTCGTCTCCCCTGGCTGATCGTCGCCGTTTCATTGGCATTGCCCCGCATCGCTGCGGCGCAGGGCGTGGGGGACCTGCCGCATGGATTTCTATTCGGCTCCTGGACCGGCGGGTTGTTTCCGCCGCCCACGACGCTCAGCGGCAAGGAATGCCTGGCCAGCCCGTCCGTCATCTTCACGCGGGACACGATGATGCGCGCGACCGTCATCGACGTGGCCTACACCCAGCGGCTGGTCGAAACCGTCCGGGAAATGCCCCAGGGCGTGGAGTTCCGGCTGGTGCCGGGCGCGGTGAAAGCCGTGGCGCCGTCCGGTGGGATGTTCAATTTCTCGACCCCGGGTGGGGAGGCGATCGGCTTCGGCTGCGGCGATCCGGACCTGTTGCGGGTGGTCCGCCGCGGACAGAACGAGATCAGCTTCCCGAATTGCGTCGACTTCCCCTATCCACTGATCCGTTGCCCGGGCGGCTGAGCCGTCGTTCGGCCACCACCCATTCCGCCAAGAAAAGTCCGAGGAGACGCCCCGACATGACCCAGACCGTTGCTCGCCTGCTGGCGGAAAGCCTTGAAGCGCATGATGTGGACCAGATTTTCTGCGTGCCGGGGGAAAGCTATGTCGGCCTGACCAGCGTGCTGGCGGAACGCAACTCCATCCGCATGATCGTTTGCCGGCATGAAGGGGGCGCCGGATTCATGGCGGTCGCCGACGGGCGGTTGCGCAGCCGAGCGGGTGTGGCAATCGTGTCGCGCGGGCCGGGATTGGCGAATGCGATGGTGGCGTTGCACTCGGCCTATCACGATGCGACGCCCATGGTGATGCTGGTCGGTCAGGTGGAACGCAAGGATTTCGGACGTCAGGCGCTGCAGGAGCAGAACTACTCCAAGCTGCTGTCGGACATCACCAAATGCGTGATCGAGGTGAACGAGCCGGAACAGGCGTCCGAGGCGATCGCACGGGCGTTCCATCTGGCTGAAACCGGCACGCCCGGCCCGGTCGCGGTGATCCTGCCGGAAGACATCTTCGACGAGGAGACAGACGCCGAACTGAACCTGCCTCGCCCGCGGGTGATCGCCGGCCCACGCACGCAGGACCTGGACCGGCTGGCGGAGATGCTGGCGAAGGCGGAACGGCCGCTGATCGTGGTGGGCGGGGCGCTGCTGGCCGATACCTTGCACGACGCCAACGCCTATTCCGATTTGCGCCGTCTGGCCGAGGAGTGGATGCTGCCGATCAACCCCACCCATCGCCGCCCGCATCTGTTCGACGCGCGCCACCCCAATTACGGCGGCTACATGGGCATTCGCGTCCCGCGCGACCTGATCACCGAGATGAAGAAATCCGACCTGATGGTCGTGCTGGGGGAGCGCATGACCGATTCGGTCAGCCAGTCCTACACGTTCCCGGCCGCCCCTCAGCCGCAACTGCCGATGGTGCATGTCTGGCCGGATCCGAACGAGATCGGCCGGGTCTGGCGGGTCGACCTGGGCATCCCGGCCGATCCGCATGAGGTCATCAAGGGCCTGCTGGCCAAGGGCGCGCCCGCGGACGCCGCCAAACGCCGCGGCTGGGTTGCCGGCCTGAACAGCATCCATCTGAAACTGCTGGAAAAAATCTGGGAGCCGACGACCGACGGTATCAACTTCGCCGCCATCGTCTGCGAGGTCGACAAGCATCTTGCCCCGGATGCGGTGGTCACCACGGATGCCGGCAATTTCGGCTCCTACGTGCATCGCTATATCGGCTTCAAGCCGGGCCAGGAGTTCCTGTCGTCGATCGTCGGCGCCATGGGGTCCGGCATGCCGATGGCGGTGGCGGCGACCCTGCGCCGGCCCGGCCGGCAGGTGGTGTGCTTCATCGGCGACGGTGGCACCTTGATGATGGGCAATGAACTCGCGACCGCGTTCCAGTACGGCGGCAACCCGATCATGATCATCTCCGACAACTCCATGTACGGCACGATCGGCATGCACTCCTATGTGCGTTATCCGGAGCGGAAATTCATGGAGTCGACCCGCCTGACCAACCCCGACTTCGCCGCCTGGGGAAGGTCGTTCGGCGCCGAGGGCATCACCATCGCCGAGGAATCGGAGATTGCCGACGGCATCGCCCGGGCCTTCGCGGTCAAGACCCGGCCCGTGGTGGTGCATTGCAAGACCTCGGCGATCCAAATGAGTGCCTGGCGCCGATTCGAAGGTGGCGGCGAAACCGCGATCGGCTGACGGACAATCCCACGATCCCGTTGGCCGGAGAGCCGGCATGGCGGGGAGGCACTGACCGGACCGGCGCTCTATCCGCCGGCCGGTGTAAGATCAACCGGCCGACCCGGTGACCCATGGCGACAACACCTGCTGTCATTGCGAGCGTCGCGGCGCAGTCCAGGGCAACCGACAGGATCAATTGTGCCACCCCCTGGATTGCTTCGCTGCGCGCGCCATGACAGCGGCCACCGATAAGCCTGCGGTTACGTCGGCCGGTGTAAAACCGCATGCTCCCGTCCGTTCGCGGCCCCTTGAGCCGCGACGGGCACGACACTATCTGCTTTGACCCAACCGGAACCCGCCATGCGCATCGCCCTGATCCACGCCCTGAAGCATTCCATCGTGCCGGTGGAGCAAGCGTTCGCCCGCCTCTGGCCGCAAGCGACCATCGCCAACCTGTTGGATGACACGTTGTCAGCCGATCTGGCGCGCGACGGTGCGCTGACCGATGCCATGACCGAGCGGTTCCTGACCTTGGCCCGCTATGCCCGCCGGTGCGGCGCGGACGGGATCCTGTTCACCTGCTCTGCGTTTGGCCCGTGTATCGAGGCATGCGCCCGCGATTTGGGCCCGGTCCCGGTGCTGAAACCGAACGAGGCGATGATCGACGAGGCCGTGGCCCTGGGGGGTGCTTCGGCCCGGATCGGCCTGCTGGCGACATTCGCGCCAACCTTGACGTCCATGCCGCCGGAATTCGCGGTGGCGGCGCCGGGGACCACGGTCGTGCCGTGCCTGGCGGAAGGTTCCCTTGCCGCGCTGGATCGGGGGGATTTCGCCGCACATGACCGTCTGGCCGCCGTCGCCGCGACCGGCCTGAAAGACTGCGACATCATCGCCCTGGGCCAGTTCAGCCTGGCACGGGCGGCGTCCCTGGTGGCCGAAGCAACGGGACGACCGGTGTTGACGACTCCGGACAGCGCCGTGCGCAAATTGCAGAGGCTTCTGGGGGTCGTTTCCGGTTAAAGCGCCGCCTTTCAGAGTCGGCTGGCATCGATTTCGGACCGGACACCGCTTCCGCATATTGCGTCAGGCGGTTGCGCCCGTGCCGCCAATCCCACGTTCGGCGCGCAATCCAAGGCGGACCGTGTCGGCTGGAACCGGCACCTGACGGGAGATCGTCCGTTCGCGCTGTGTGGCCATTGTTTGCCTCCTTGCCCGTCAACCGCCCGAATATTGTATGGTTCGGTTGACATCGCGTTACGGAGCGTAATGTAGCCAAGCACGTTGCAAGATATAGAGCGATGGTTGTCCAGTATTGTTCCGCATTATTCTGGGTGTTTTTGTCAGACTAAACCCAGCCATGTTTCCGGAATCATCGCCCGGATATTTCGAGATTCAAAGCCGCGAAAATTCCGGAAATTTCGGGACGGGCGGCGATTGCCGCAGACGTCGCCGAGGCAGCGGGCGGAGATCGACACGGGATCGATGGTCGGCGCGCCAACCCAAAAGGATATCGCACCATCCGAAAAAAATCAGTGCCGGACCCGCCGAATGCGGTAATAATTTCGGTGTTCGAAGGAGAATCCCGTGCCCCCCATGACACGACGCCTCAGTCTCGCCCTTCCGTTGCTCGCCCTGACGGCCAACGCAGCCCTTGCCGCCAATGAATTGACGGTCGCCGATGTCGAGGCGGTGAGCGGCCTGACCGGGGTCGCGCTGGTGGCCAAGCAGGCAATCCCCGGTGCTGGCGGCGACCTGAATTTCGTGCGGGCCGATCGCAAGCTGCTTCTGATCGTCAACGTTGCCGACGTCAGCAACTACGCGGACGCCAGGAAGCTATTCGACAAGGTCACCATCGTCCCGGGTATCGGCGACGAAGCCTTCGTGCCGGATGCGTTTGCCTGGGCGTTGTACGGGCGCAAAGGCGGGCGGTTCTTCGGTCTCGGCAGCGGGCTGGACCCGGCCACTGGCAACCCGATTCTCAACCCGGCGCAGTTGCAGCGACTGGGGAAAATGCTCGTCGCCCGGATCTGACGCCTGCCGCCAATGGGGAAGGCCTCGGGTCAAGCCTTGGCAGGCGCATTAGAATCGTCCCCCTCGAACCCATACACCAGCGTATAAGGACCGATCGTCAAAGTCGCACCCGGGTCCAGCACCCGCGGCTCCTGAATGCGGTCCCCATCCACGAACGTGCCGTTGGTGGAACTCAGATCGGTCACCCGGACCTCGTTGCCCGACAGTTCCACCCGACAATGCGCCCGGGAAACCGCGCCATCCCGCAACAGCAACCCAGCCGGCGGCGCCCGTCCGATTACCAAAGGGGTCTCTGGCAGCACGAACCGGTCCGCTTCCGCCTCGGGCGTGACGATCTCCAGGAAATGCACCGGCTCCGGCGCGGTCGGCTGCATATCCTCCGGCAAGGCCAGGCGAATCGTCTGATCCTGCATGCCATCGGCCTCGACGACGACCTGCGCCGCGGTCCCCAGGCGTTGCGCGACCTCTGTAAAGTCCGCCGCCGCCCGGGTCAGCGCCGCGTCGAAATAGGGCGTTACTCCCTCGGCCAGAGACACCCGGAGGCCTCGCCCGGGATGGCGATGCAACAGGCCCTGGTTGAGCAGCCAGGTGATGTGGTCGCGGATGGTCTGGAATCCCTGACCGGTCTGTTCCAGGACATTGGCCGCAAGCTGGTCGGCCACCAGGCAGTCTTCCTCCGCCTTGCCCAGGCGCATGGAATCGGCATGTTCGATCGCCGCATGCATCACCAACCAATAGGACGCCGTGGACAGCCGCCGTCGCGCCTCTGCCCGCCGAGCGGGGGAGAGACCGGCGGCGGCGAGGAAACGCTCGGTTGCGGAGAGCCAGGTATTGGCATAGGCATCGAAGGCGGACAGCAGGGCCTGCCTATCGCGATCGGACAGCCCGCCGGTCAACGGTGGCGCCTGGCCACCTTCGATCGTCGCCATCTGGTCGGCCAAGGGGTAGAGATAGGCGTCGAATCCGCTCAGCAATGGGCCGGTCGGAATGACGATGCTGCGCCCCGAGAGGCGTTCCAGCGGGGGATCGGATTCCGCCAGACCCAGGCGCAGGATTTCGTCCACCCGCTCCCGCACCGTTGCGTCATCCAGCAGGAACAGTTCCTTGGTCACGCCGTAAAGCTGACGGACTGGCGCGCCGCTGCGTGCCCGGGTGCAGAGATACCCCACGATCGCCTGGTGGGCGCGGTTGGTAAGGCCCGGGAACCGAGTACGCCACTCACGCTGCTGGGCCGCCAGCAAGGCGATAACCGCGGACTCCTTCTGCATGCGCATGGCTCCGGACAGGGCCCGTGACGGGCCGGGATGAATGTCGATTTATGTCCAATACCGGCGACATGTAAAACCGGAAACCGGAGCGGCTGGTGGCAGTCAGTCGAAACCGATACCATGGGTCCATGTCAACACCCGAAATCACCGTCCGTCCGATCGGCAGAATAACCACGCCCTGGCCGACGATCGCGGACTGCCCGCGCAACGGCCGCCAGCCCGATCCGGCGCCGGTCTGCGTCGTGCAAGTCGCGCCGGAATTCGTGGACGGATTGCAGAGCCTGGAAGGATTTTCGCATCTGATTCTGCTGTATTGGCTGGATCAGGCGAAGGCGCCGCAGCTTGTGTTCACACCGCCGTTCGACCCCCAGCCTCGGGGCGTCTTCGCGACCCGCGGGCCACGGCGGCCCAACCCGATCGGGATGTCCGTCGTGGCGTTCGACGGGTTTGACGGGCCGGCACGGCTGAAAGTGCGCTACCTCGATTGTGTGGACGGCACGCCGTTGCTGGACATCAAGCCGTATCTAGCGACGACCGACTCGGAACCGGCGGCCGGTATGGGGTGGCTGGATCCGCACGCGACCCGCAACCGCAATACTGCGCCGAGCGGGTAGTACGTCGCCAGGTCCCAGTTGCGATGCGCCGGTCGGGGATGATCCGGTCGGGGATGATCCGGTCGGGGATGATCCGGTCTGGGGATGATCCGGTCTGGGGATGATCCGGTCTTGCACCGGCCGCCACCGATCCGCACAGTAGGACGCAAGCGAGCAGCCCGAGCGGCCAACGGGCCGACCTTGGACCGCCATGGCAGGGGAATGGCAATGGGTTTCGGCGACGCGATCAATGCTGGATTCAGCAACTACGCCAATTTTTCAGGCCGCGCACTGCGCTCGGCGTATTGGTACTGGACGCTGTTTATGGTGGTCGGATCGTTGCTGGCGGGCGTCGTCGATACCGTGGCCGGCAGCGAGGCGGGACTGGTCGGGATCATCTTCAGTGTGGCGACCATCCTGCCCTCGCTGGCCGTTGCGGTGCGACGCCTGCACGACGTCGACCGCTCCGGCTGGTGGGTGTTGCTGTGGTTTGTCCCAGTCGTTGGTTGGATCATCCTGATCGTGTGGCACTGCACCGCGGGCACGCCGCACGCCAACCGGTTCGGGTGATTCAAGCCGGCTGGCGGTCCTTCAAGCGCTGCACCGCCTGCGCGACCAGCGGGTCGAGCGTAACCTGATCCAGATGGTCCAGCAGGCCCCGGCGCATGCGCGGGTCCCAGAATTTCAGGATGTGATCCTCGATCCCGGCGACGGCGGTGTCGGGCTTCTGGGAGGCGAAGAAGCGGCCGATCTGGTTGGCCATGTAGGCGAGCTTGTCAGGCGACATGTTGCTCTGGTCCCGTAAGGATGGTGTGCGGGTGAGTGAAGATTTCGAAGCCGTCGTGGCGGGCGATGCCGATCAGGGTGATCCCGGCCGCATCCGCGATCCGGACGGCCAGCGCGGTGGGCGCCGAGACCGCCACGATCACCGGCACCCCCAGATTGGCCGCTTTCTGCACCATTTCCACCGAGACCCGGCTGCTGAGCAATAACAACCCCTTCCCCGCGACAATGCCCAGGCGCGCCAGGGCGCCCGCGAGTTTGTCCAGCGCGTTGTGGCGACCGACATCCTCTCGCAC
Organism: Asaia bogorensis; assembly: GCA_945861095.1. Classification (GTDB taxonomy): domain Bacteria; phylum Pseudomonadota; class Alphaproteobacteria; order Acetobacterales; family Acetobacteraceae; genus Rhodopila. The sequence goes on from CAMATI010000083.1 coordinate 10,652, forward strand.
CGCGACCAACCCCTGGTTTGGAGTCCAGAAACCGGCCGCATGAACGGCCCGAGTCAGGTGGTTCAGCCGCTGCGCCTGTGGCAACGCATCCATTGCCGCGGCAACCGCGTGCGGCGAGAACCGGCTATGCGCGGCCACGCGGGGCACGGGGCGGAGCGCCTCCGCCAGACTGTCCAGGCCGCACAGACCGCAGCCGCTGGGTCCGGCCAGCCGGCGCTGCCGACGGGTCAGGCCGTCCAGCCGCTCGGACGCCAGGTCCATGCGCAGTTCGATGCCGTGGGGAACGGTGACGACGTCCAGCGCCTCGATGTCCGATTCATGCTGGATGATGCCCTCGGACAGGCTGAAGCCGATCGCGAAATCCTCCAGATCGGACGGGCTGGCGAGCATGACAGCGTGCGTCACGCGATTATAGGTCAGGGCGACCGGGATTTCCTCGGCGATGGTGCGTGGGGATGGGGTGGCGAGACCGTTGCGCCAGACGACGCGCTGGACGGAGACTGTTGCGTCCATGGTCAGGCCTGGGGACGGCGGGGCTTCGCCCCTGCACCCTGACCAGGGGCTTTGCCCCTGGACCCCACCAAAGGCGCGGCCTTTGGAATGCGATTCGTTTGTTGGTTTGAGGGATGGGGCCCTAAACGGACGGTGAGAGGTCCGTGTAGGGCCCCATCCCTCAAACCAACAATGTTCCGGTTCCAAGGGCCGTCGTCCTTGGTGGGGGTCCAGGGGGCAAAGCCCCCTGGTAGGGTCCGGAGCAAAGCCCCGCCCTCCCCTGCCTCACTTGGCCGCAACAGCCTCAATCCGCCGATGCGCCGCTGACATCTCCTGATACTCATCCTGCCACGCACTGGGCCCGTTCGACGGCGCCACCTGCACCGCCGTCACCTTGTATTCCGGGCAATTGGTTGCCCAGTCCGAGAACTCCGTCGTCACCACATTGGCCTGCGTCACCGGATGGTGGAACGTGGTATAGACCACACCGGGCGCCACCCGCTCCGTCACCCGCGCCCTCAACGTCGTCTCCCCGGCCCGACTGCCGAGGCGCACCCAGTCCCCATCCGCCACGCCGCGTTCTTCCGCGTCGTGCGGATGGATTTCCAGCACATCCTCCGAATGCCAGACCACATTCGCCGTGCGCCTAGTCTGAGCCCCAACATTGTATTGCGACAGGATACGCCCGGTCGTCAGCAGCAGCGGGAAGCGCGGTCCCACTTTCTCATCGGTGGCGACGTACTCGGTGATGATAAAGTTGCCCTTGCCGCGCACGAAGCCATTCATATGCATGATCGGCGTGCCGTCCGGCGTCGCGTCGTTGCACGGCCACTGCACCGAGCTCTGCTCCAGCCGCTCATAGGTCACACCCGCGAACGTCGGCGTGGTGCGAGCAATTTCCGCCATGATCTCCGACGGATGATCGTAGTGCATCTTGTAACCCATGGCGTTGGCGATGGCCTGGGTCACCTCCCAATCCGCCATGCCGGTCCGAGGCGCCATGACTTTCCGCACCCGGTTGATGCGCCGTTCGGCGTTGATGAAGGTGCCGTCCTTTTCCAGGAACGTCGCGCCGGGCAGGAAGACATGCGCGTAATTGGCGGTTTCGTTCAGGAACAGGTCGTGCACCACCACGCATTCCATTGCCGCCATGCCCGCCGCGACATGCTTGGTGTCCGGGTCGGACTGAACGATATCCTCACCCTGGATGTAGATGCCGCGGAACGTGCCATCGACCGCCGCGTCCAGCATGTTGGGGATGCGCAGGCCGGGCTCCGGGTCGATCGAAACGCCCCATTCCTTTTCGAAGATCGCCCGCACGGCGGGTTCGGAGACGTGACGGTAGCCCGGCAGTTCGTGCGGGAAGCTGCCCATGTCGCAGGCGCCCTGGACGTTGTTCTGCCCGCGCAGGGGGTTCACCCCCACGCCCGGCCGGCCCAGATTGCCCGTGGCCATCGCCAGGTTGGCAATCGCCATGACGGCGGTGCTGCCCTGGCTGTGTTCTGTCACACCCAGGCCGTAATAGATCGCGCCGTTGCCGGCCTGCGCGTAAAGGCGAGCGGCGCCGCGCACCAGATGCGCGGGAACGCCGGTAGTGGCTTCCAGTTGCTCCGGGCTGTTGCGGGATTCCGACACGAACGCGGCCCAATCGGCGAACGCATCCTTCTCGCAGCGTTCATCGACGAAATTCCGATCGACCAGCCCCTCCGTCACGATCACATGCGCGATCGAGGTCAGCACCGCCACGTTCGTCCCCGGCCGCAGCGGCAGATGGAACGACGCCTCCACATGCGGCGTGCGCACCAGATCGATGCGGCGCGGATCGATGACGATCAGCTTCGCCCCCTCCCGCAGCCGCTTCTTCATGCGGGATGCAAACACCGGATGCCCATCGGTCGGGTTCGCCCCGATGACGATCATCACATCGGCATGCTCGACCGAGTCGAAATCCTGCGTCCCGGCGGACGTCCCAAACGTCGTCTTCAACCCATACCCGGTCGGCGAGTGGCACACCCGCGCGCAGGTATCCGTGTTGTTGTTGCCGAACCCGGCGCGCGCCAGTTTCTGCACCAGATAGGTTTCCTCATCGGTGCAGCGAGACGAGGTGATCACCCCGATCGCGCCCTTCCCATAGGACGCCTGGATACGCTTGAACTCGGACGCGACCCGCCCGATCGCCTCATCCCAGGAAACCTCGCGCCACGGATCGGAGGTCTTCTCCCGCATCATCGGCTTCAGGATGCGATCGGGGTGGTTGGCATAGCCCCAGGCGAACCGGCCCTTGACGCAAGAATGCCCGTGGTTCGCCTTGCCATCTTTCCACGGCACCATGCGCACGACCTGATCGCCCCGCATTTCCGCCTTGAAGCTGCACCCCACGCCGCAATACGCGCAGGTGGTGACCACCGAGTGCTCCGGCTGGCCCATCTCCACGACCGATTTTTCCATCAGGGTGGCGGTCGGGCACGCCTGCACGCAGGCACCGCAGGAGACGCATTCGCTGGTCAGGAACGGCTCGCTCATGCCCGCCGCGACTTTGGAGGCGAAACCGCGGCCCTCGATCGTCAGTGCGAACGTGCCCTGCACTTCCTCGCATGCGCGCACGCAGCGGGAGCAGACGATGCACTTGGACGGATCGAACTGGAAATACGGGTTGGAGCCATCGACCATCGCGGTGAGATGGTTCTCGCCCTCATACCCGTAGCGCACTTCCCGCAGCCCGACCTCGCCCGCGGTGTCCTGCAATTCGCAATTGCCGTTGGCCGAACAGGTGAGGCAGTCGAGCGGATGGTCGGAGATGTAAAGCTCCATCACCCCGCGCCGCAGTTTCCGCACTTTGTCGCTGGACGTGCGCACCTTCATCCCCGGTGCAACCAGGGTCGTGCAGGACGCCGGCGTGCCCGCCCGCCCGTCGATCTCCACCAGGCACATCCGGCAACTGCCGAAACTGTCCAGCATGTCGGTCGCACAGAGTTTCGGGATCTTGATTCCCGCCTCCATCGACGCGCGCATGACCGACGTGCCCTCCGGCACCGTCACCTCATGTCCATCAATCGTCAGCGTGACCTGGGTCGCCGCATGAATTTCCTTGGTGCCGTAGTCAAGTTCTTGGACCAGGGGCATCGGAGCCTCCTTCCTATTCCGCCGCCAGCCGGTGTGGCTTGCGGAAATCCTCGGGGAAATGATTGAGCGCGCTCATGACAGGATACGGGATGAACCCGCCGAGAGCACAGAGCGAGCCAAACTTCATCGTATGGCAAAGGTCGCGCAACAGTTCGAGATTGGCATCCACGTTCTGCCCGGCGAGGATCTTGTCCACCGTTTCCATCCCGCGCACCGAGCCGATCCGGCAGGGCGTGCATTTGCCGCAGGATTCGACGGAGCAGAACTCCATCGCGAAGCGCGCCTGTTTCGCGAGATCGACGGTGTCGTCGAACACCACCACGCCGCCATGGCCGATCAACCCGTCGCGCGCGGCGAAGGCCTCATAGTCGAACGGCGTGTCGAACAGCGACCGCGGAAAATAGGCCCCCAGCGGCCCGCCCACCTGCACCGCGCGGACCGGCCGGCCGGACAAAGTGCCACCGCCGATATCATCGACCAGTTCGCCCAGGGTCACGCCGAACCCGGCCTCGAACAGCCCGCCATACCGGACATTACCCGCTAACTGGATCGGCATGGTGCCGCGCGAGCGTCCCAGGCCGATCGACTGGTAGGCTTCGGCGCCATTGCGCAGGATGATCGGGATGGTCGCCAACGTGATGACGTTGTTCACCACCGTCGGCAACCCGAACAGCCCCTTATGCGCCGGCAGCGGCGGCTTGGCGCGCACCTGCCCCCGCCGCCCTTCCAGGCTTTCCAGCAGCGAGGTTTCCTCGCCGCAGACATAGGCGCCGGCGCCAACCCGCTGCTCGATATCGAAGCGATAGCCGGAACCCATCACATCGTCGCCCAACAGCCCCGCCTGGCGAGCCACCGCCAGCGCCGCGTTGAACGTCGCGATGGCGTGCGGATATTCGGAGCGGGTGTAGACATAGCCGCGGGTCGCCCCGACCGTGACGCCGGCGATCGCCATACCCTCGATCAGGCAGAACGGATCGCCTTCCATCAGCATGCGGTCGGCATAGGTCCCGGAATCGCCCTCATCGGCGTTGCACACGATGTATTTGTGCGGCCCCGCCGTATCCGCGACGGTCTTCCATTTGATCCCCGTCGGAAACCCCGCCCCGCCGCGCCCACGCAACCCGGATTTCGTGACCAGGTCCACGGTTTCGGCCGGTCCCCGTTCGATCGCCAGTTGCAGGCCGATCATGCCGCCATGCGCGCGGTAATCCTCCACCGACAGCGGATCGACCACCCCGCACCGGGCAAAGGTCAGCCGCGTCTGGCGCGCCAGGAACGGAATCTCCTCCGTCAGCCCCAGACACAGCGCATGCGCCCCGCCCGTCAGCAGCCCCGCCGCCAGCAACCCCGGCACATCCCCCGCCGAGACCGGCCCGTAGGCGATGCGGCCCGCGGCGGTTTCCACCTCGATCATCGGTTCCAGCCAGAACATGCCGCGCGATCCAGTGCGGATCACCGTTGCATGAGGCGCCAGTCCCGCCGCCACCGCATCCGCGCCCAGCGCCAGCGCGGCCGCATCGCGCGGGATGTAAACGCGGGTCACGACAGACGCTCCAGCGCGGTTTCGACTCGCCCCGCATCCAGGCGAGCCAGCGGCTGCCCATCCAGCATTCCCGCCGGCCCGATCGCGCAAAGCCCCAGGCAGAACACCGGCTCCAACGTCACCGCGCCATCCGCGGTGGTGCCATGCCAGTCCACTTTCAGCCGTCCACGCACGTGATCGGCCAGCGCATCGGCGCCCATGGCCTGACAGGCCTCCGCCCGGCAAACCTGCAACACATGCCGGCCCGGCGGCGTCCTCCGAAACTCATGATAGAAAGACACAATCCCATGCACTTCCGCCCGACTGATATTCAGCGCGGCGGCGACCATCGGCACGGCATCGGTGGGGACACAGCCAAACGCGTGCTGCAACGCGTGCAGGATCGGCAGAGCGGCGCCCTCCCGGCCCAGTTCGCCCGCAATGATCTCCGCCGCGCGGTCTTCGCTCCAAGGCTCCTGGACGGCCACCTGTATCCTCCCGACGCCAGGAAATGGTCCTGGTTGTGCACAACTAGAGGGGCGAAAGCCCCGAATTGCAAGAAAGTCGAGGTATGTTGCGATAGAAAAAATCTATCAAGCGCGGTCACGCTGAGCGAGACGCAAGAACGTGTGAACCACGCGATCAATCAGATGCCCCGCGGCCGAAGAGCGTGATCACGCCGAACGGAACGCGACAGCGCGTGAACCACGCACCAAAGATGTGCTACCCGCCGGCGCCCACGAAACTCTGCACCAAACTCCCCGCAACCAACCGCCATCCGTCCACCAGGACGAAAAATATCAGCTTGAACGGCAGAGAGACCGCGTTCGGCGGAAGCATCATCATGCCCAGGCTCATCAGCACGCTCGCCACCACCATGTCGATCACCAGGAACGGCAGGAACAGCAGGAACCCCATCTCGAACGCCCGTCGCAGCTCCCCGATCAGGAACGCCGGCGCCACGGCCCGCCACGGCGCCTGGTCCGGCGTCTGCGGCGCCGGCAACCGCCCCAGGTCGAGGAAGAATTGCAGATCCCCCTCCCGCAGATTGGCAAGCATGAATTTGTGGAACGGCAGACTGGCCAGACGCAACCCCTCGATCTCGCCCACCGTGCCTTCCATCATCGGCTGGATCCCGGTGAGCCAGGCTTGCTCCATCACCGGTTCCATGACGAAGAACGAAAGGAACAGCGCCAGCCCGATCAGCACGATGTTCGGCGGCGCGCCCTGGGTGCTGAGCGCACTGCGCAGCAGCGACAAAACGATCACCATCCGGGTGAAGGAGGTCACCATGACCAGCAGACTTGGCGCCAGCGACAACACCGTGACCAGCGCCGTCAGTTGCACCAACCGGCTGGTCGCCCCCGCCTCCCCCGCCGCACCCAGATCGATGTTCACCGACTGCGCATGGGCGTCCCCCAGGGCCGCCCCCAGGACCGCGAAAGCTAGCAGCAGCAGCCCAACCGCGAGCAGTCCCCTCATCGCGGCGCGTCCTGGTCCGGCACCCAGCCGACGACGGTATCGGAGCCTCCACCCGTCAGCAGCAGTACCTGCCGCCCGCCGCACCGCACCAGGTGCAGGCGCCGGCGGGAATCGAGCGCGATGGTCTCATCGACCGCCAGCAACCGGGACCGGCCTGGATTGGCCTTGAAGCCACCGGCCCGCGCCAGCCGCCCGGCGGCGACCACCAGGGCAAGCACAACGGCCAGGGCGGCGATGGTCGTCGCGATCGTCGCGATATCGGGGATCATACACGCAAGCCTTTTGCCAGCGTTGAAGGGGAGACGGGGCAGCGCGTGATCGCACCGAGCGGATCACGCGATGGCACTAGGGAGGTCGTACGGATGCGCCAAGACACGCGGCCAGCGCATCGACCGAGTGCAACAATTCCTCCATATCCGGGCGCACGGCTCGGCCCTGCTCGGGCGGCAGGTCCAATGCGTTGGCGCATAACAGGCCGACCTGCCGGTCGAACCCCGCAAGGTCCACCTGGTGGCCGTCCCGCACCAAGGTGCGCGCGATCGAAATCGTGTTGCTCAGGTCTTCCAGGAAGGAGCGGAGCGAGGTCAGGGGCTGTGTGCCGTTGGTCTGCATGCCGCCATTAGAGACCAACAAGATGAATCAAATCTTTCCATCGGCATTAACCGGTCCTTCAATTTTGCCGGTCATCCTGCGCTCATGAACCCTCTTCGCATCGGCGTGTTCGATCTGGCGAAAAGCCGCCTGCAATGGACCGAGCAGCGGCAATCGGTGCTGGCGAAGAACATCGCCAACGCCAGCACACCCGCGTTCGAAGCCAAGGACCTGCCGAGTTTCGCGAAAGCGCTGGCGGCCCGGAACGGCGCGTCCGAACCGGTGCGCACCCAGCCGAACCATATCGGCGGGATGGATGGCGGCGCCATCCGCCCGATCACGCCCCGCGCCAAGGCCCGGTCGCCGGACGGCAACACGGTGGCGATGGACGAACAACTGTCCAAGGTCGCCGACACCGAGACCACGCAGAACATGGTGACGACGATCTACAAGAAATACATCGCCATGTTCGGCATGGCCCTGGGAAAGGTGTAACGATCATGGTCGTTCCGGCGCAGGCCACGCCATGGCCGATCTGACCAAGGCCCTGGGCATTTCCTCGACCGGCATGCAGGCGCAGACCGTGCGGCTGCGGGTCATCGCGGAAAACCTGGCGAACCAGGACACCACCGGTTCGTCGCCCGGCGCCGATCCCTACCGGCGCAAGACCGTTTCCTTTCAGACCAAGATGGATGCCGCCCTCGGCACCGACACCGTGCGAGTCAGGCAGATCGGCCGCGACAAGGCCGATTTCAACATCCGTTTCGACCCCGCCAACCCCGCCGCCAATCCGGAAGGTTATGTGAAGCTGCCCAACGTCAACAGCTTCGTCGAAATCATGGACATGCGGGACGCCGAACGATCCTACAGCGCCAACCTGGCTGTCATGCAGGCCACCCGCGGCATGCTGACCCGCACGATCGAGATGCTGAAATGAGCCTGATCCCAACCATTACGATCACGCCGTCCTCGGCCGCCGACGCCTATGGCAAGGTCAGCCGGGGCGATATCGGGGGCGCCAGCGGACCCGCATCCGGCAGCTTCGATGCCACCTTGAAACGCGCGTTGGAAACCGCCGTCGACTCCGGTCACAAGGCCGACGCCCACGCGATGCGGGCGATCTCCGGGCAGGGCAATCTGACCGATGTCGTGACCGCCTTGTCCCAGGCCGAACTGACCTTGCAAACCGCCACCGCCGTCCGCGATCGCGTCGTCCAGGCCTATCAGGACATCATCCGCATGCCGATCTGAACCGCCGCCAACCCCCGGACGCCCAAAATGAGCGAATCCGACATCGCCAGCCTCATCCGAGACGCCATGATCGTCATGCTCAAGATCGGCGGCCCGTTGATGCTGATCGGGCTTGCCGTTGGGCTGGTGATATCGTTGATCCAGGCCATCACCCAGATCAACGAGGCAACGCTTGCCTATGTGCCCAAGGTTCTGGCCCTCGGCGTCGCCGCGCTGCTGCTGGGTCCGTTCATGTTCTCCACCCTGTCCGCCTATACCCGGCTGCTGTTCGACCGGATGATCACCTCGGGCCTGCAATGATCGCGCGAACGGAGAAAATTCTCTCGCCATCCGCGACCTGCGGGTACGGTAAATGATCGGCCCGACCGGAACCAATCTGCTGGCTGAATTGACGGCCGACCTGCCGGGATGGAGCTTTGCCTTCGTGCTGGTCCTGGCCAGGATCAGCGCCGCCATCACGCTGCTGCCCGGCATCGGCGAAGCAGCGCCCCCGCCGATGGTCCGGGTCGGTCTCGCGCTCGCCATCACCTTGTTGCTGCTTCCCGCCATCGCGCCCAGCGTCCCCGCGGTTCCCGATGTCGGCATACAGGCCGCCAGCATGATCGCCGCCGAGGTCGTGACCGGCCTGTGGTTCGGGTGGCTCGCCCGTCTGTTCGCCCTGGCCTTGCCAATGTCCGCGCAGTTCATCGCCTACCTTCTTGGCCTGTCCAGCGTCCTGCAACCGGACGCCGAAATGGGCCCGCAATCGACGGCCCTGGCGAAGTTGTTCGAACTTGCCGCACCGTTGTTGATCCTGGTGTCCGGCCTCTATGCCCTGCCGCTTTCGGCGATGGCCGGACTGTATCAACTGATCCCGCCGGGAAGCTGGCTTCCGGCCGCGGACGGATCGGCGATGGCCTTGCAAATCGTCGGCCGCACCTTCGCCCTGGCCTTGCGGCTGGCCTCGCCTTTCGTCCTGGTCGCGGTGGTCTGGAACGTCGCGATCGGTCTGATGGCCCGCCTGATGCCGCGCATGCAGATCTACTTCGTCGCCATGCCCGCGCAATTCATAGGCGGCCTGTTGTTGCTGGCGGGCCTGTCCGGCGCCATCGCCGCCGCCTGGCAGGACAGCGTCCGCGCGGCCTTCGACTCCCTGCCCGGCACAGGCTGACCCGGATGGCGGATGACCAACAAACCGACCAGGAAGACAAGACGGAAGCCGCCACACCAAAGCGGCTGCAACAATCCCGCGACGAAGGCGAGGTACCGGTCTCTCATGAGGTCGTCACCCTGGTCAGCCTTGCCGGCGTCGCCTTGGCCTTCATGGTGACCGGCCCCGCCATATCCCGGGACCTTGCGCATCGTTTGAGCCTGTTCCTGAGCCGAACGGACGCAACCTCCCTGCTGGGCGCCGAGGGGCTGTATCTGGCATCCATCGCGACGGTGTACGCGGTGGCGCCGGTGCTGCTGACCGCCTTGGCATGCGGTGTCGGCGCGGTCCTGTTGCAAACCAACTTCCTGGCTTCCGGAACAAGATTGCAACCCAAGATGCAGCGCGTCAGCCCGATCGCCGGTCTGGGGCGGCTGTTCAGCGCCGACAGCCTGATAGAGGGCGGCAAGTCCATAGCCAAGACCGCCGTGGTCGGGTTCGCCGTGTGGCAGGTGTTGCTCGCCGACCTGCCGTCGCTGATGTCGATGCCGTTCCTGGGCCTGACCGCGTTGCTGGCGAACCTGATGCCGATGCTGATGCATGTGGTGCTGGCGGTGCTGGGCGTGCAATTGGTCATCGCCGCGGCCGACCTGTTCTGGGTCCGCTTCAGCCATGGCCGCAAACTGCGCATGACCCGCCAGGACATCCGCGATGAGATCAAGGAGACCGAGGG
>CAMATI010000084.1 GCA_945861095.1 Asaia bogorensis
CCCACCCCCGCGCCGATCGAGGCAAACACAAAGGTCCCCGGCGCGATGCCGATCAGGGTCGCGGCGGCATAGGGCAACAGCCGCATGCCTCCCAACGCCGCGGCCAGGTTGACCAGCCAGAATGGGAAGGCCGGGATCAGGCGGATGGCCAGCAGATAGGTGAAGCCGTCGCGGTGCAGTTCGTCGCGCAATTTCTGCAGGAACGGCCCGCCTTTGGCCGCCAGCGAATCGCCCAATGCCGACCGGGCTATCAGGAACAGCGCAACCGCCCCGATCGTCGCGCCCAGAACCGCCAGCGCCCCCCCCAGGATCGTGCCGAACAGCAGTCCGCCGGTGATCGTCAGAACGACGGCCTGCGGCAAGGACAGCGCCACTGCCGCGGCATACAACAGCACATAGGCCACCGCGGCGATCGGGCCGTAGCGGTCCACCCATGCCAGCAAGCCGGCCTGATGGCGAGCCAGCGCCGCCCAGTTCAACTCGCCCGCAATGCCGCTGGCCCAGATCGCCCCGATCGCGACAGCCAGGACGAGCAACGGTAGAAAGCGACGTAGGCGTGGCATGGGCTGACTTTGTCTCAGCCACACCGGTTTGTCGCGGCAATTCGGTTGAGGGAAAGGCAGGCTCGCCCGAACCGTCAGCGCGAGATCAAGGCCAGTGGCGCCCACGGGGTAGCGAGCAACGATAGGTCAGACGGTCGAGCCCCCCTCGTGGGCCATGCCGCTGAACCGACGTGCCCAGGTTGTCGGACGTCGCAGGGCGATACGGTCGGGCCGGCACGCTAGCGTCTTATTTGAGTGTCCCGGTTCACGTGACCGAGGCGGCCGACGTGTCGAGATCGGCCCCCGGCTCCGCGATGTCGTGCTCCGCTTTGCGATAGCCGGACCTCACGACACTGGTTGGGCTTAAACAGTTTCTCCGGCGGCCGGTTGGGTCGCGGCCGCGGCAACGGGCACAGGTGCGCCCATTGGTGCGCCCACGCGCTCGCCCGTTGGCGCCGCCACGGGAGGCTTGGGCCTTGCCGCGATCTTCTCCAGATGCGGTGCCGGAGTCAGGCCATTGGCGCGAAGGAAGGCGACATAGTTCCTCGCCCGCTCCGAGCGCTGCCGGTCGTAGACGATGGGGTTGAATTTGATCATGGTCTTCAGCGACGCGCGGGTGATCGGCATCTTGGCAAATTCATCGACCCGGACATGCGGAATGCCGGTCTGCACGCACATCTCCTCGGTGCGGGAATCGATGGCCACGGTCAGCCCCATACGCTCCGCCTGCATCGCCAGCCCCACGCCGTGATAGCGCGGCCCGATCGTCAGATCGTAGCGGCGCAGCGAATCCATCCACGACGGAATATCATAGAAAGACCGCGCATAGGCTCGGCACCACGACTTGAATTCATCCAACGTGTAATGGGGCACGGTGTACGCGTGGATTTGCGCCAGCACATCGGGTTCGATCGAGTCGAATTCCCCGCGCGAGATCTTGATCATGTCGGCCATCGATTGAACGACATACTGGCCCGGGTGCACCGGGTCCTGCATCATCGCGATCAACCGGTGCTCCACGCTGCGCGCATTTGCCCAGCGTTCATGGCCGGCCGCGACGGAAATCGCGCGCGGCAGCCCGACCGAGGTCCAGTTCTGGTGGATCCGCTGCCCCAGATCGGCGTTCTCGTTAATGAAATGCGACGGGCATCCGCCGGCCACCGCATCCGGAACCCCGAACCGCGCCAGTTGCGTCACAGAAAACGGCCCGCGCGTGTAGATGTTGGATGCCGTTCCGGGCCGGTGGCTGTTCAATACCCGCAGCCATTCCAGCGTGCCCGGCGTGACCTCGACCTCCGATTCCATGTTCTTGGCCTGGGCGCCGAGGCCGATCCCAATGATCGGCTTGTCGGCCCGTTCCAGCAGACCGGCCAGCTTGCCGAGGTCGGTGTGCTTGCCGAACTGGTTGGCACACGGGATGACGATGACATCGACATCGGCGACCTGCTTCGGCTCGAACTGCCACGGGATGTAGGTCAGCTTCTCCTGGATCTGGTTCACGATCGCATAGACAAAAGCCAGATTGCCGTTATTGCGCCCGATGCCGCGATAGAGATGATCGAACGGCGCGTTGCCGTACAAGCCAAGCGACTCGTTTGCCCAGAGTATGCCGACCTTGGTCACCCAATCCCCCTATCCGGAGCCGCCGCTGGCGAGTGCTCGCGACGCGCGACATGTATCTGAAATCCCGGGCAGATGCCAGCACGACGGCACCATGGGGGGCGTGACCGAAGGGTAGCATACTCCCGCACGAAGGCAGGTGCGGCCGCCATCGGGGGCAAGGCGGACAGGAGCGAAGTTGGAGCAACCGGCGCGTTCGGAACCTGACGAGGCGATTGGTCCCGGTTCGCGCGCACGACGAGCGATAGCGGGCTCCTGGGTCGACGATCCACGACCTCCCTCCAATTCGCCCGCCGCGATTGATCCCGTTGACGGGGCGCGACCGGCCACCTATAAGCCAGCCCCTGCGTCGGGCTGCCCCTTCAAGGGTTGGCCCGCGTCCGCGTTCGCGCGGGTTCCCAGGGGTTTCGGAGAAAAGTCGTGAAGCGCACCTATCAACCGTCGAAGCTGGTCCGTAAGCGCCGGCACGGGTTCCGCGCCCGCATGGCCACCGTCGGCGGCCGCAAGGTGCTGGCCAATCGTCGTGCCAAGGGCCGGTCCAAGCTGTCGGCCTAGGACAGATCGTGGCCGCTGGTATGACCGCCATGCCAGCCAAGGTCCTGCCACGAGTCTCGGGCGACAGCGCGCCGGGGCGGCTTAAACGCCGAGCGGAGTTTTTGCGCGTGGCGTCGAAGGGGCGGAAGGCGCCGATGCCGGGCGTGGTTCTGCAAGCACTGCCGCGCGGCGACGACGCGCCGGTCCGCCTGGGGTTTACCGTCACCAAGAAGGTTGGCAATGCGGTGATCCGCAATCGGACCCGCCGGCGGCTGAAGGAAGCCGCTCGACTGCTGTTGGGGGATCATCCGGTGTCCGGCTTCGACCTGGTGCTGATCGGGCGGGATGGCACGCGCGCGCGGCCGTTCGCCGATCTGCGGAAGGATATCCAGCGCGCGATGAAGAAGGCCGGCGTGGCATGACCTGGGGCATGACCCGGGGCGTGCCGCTGGCATCCGCTCTTGCGACAAGCTGTGCGATCGGTGCTGTGCGGACGTATCAATGGACGGTGCGTCCGATGATTGGTCCGAACTGCCGATTCTGGCCAAGCTGCAGCGACTACGCGATCGAGGCCTTCCGCCAACACGGCACCCTCCGCGGCAGCGCCCTCACCGCTCGGCGTATCCTGCGCTGCAACCCTTGGCATGCCGGCGGCGTCGACCCAGTGCCGCAGCGCGAAAATGACCCGCGCGCTCTCAAGCGCGACCATGACCCGCGCGCTCCCAAGCGCGACCATGACCCGCGCGCTCTCAAGCGCGACGATACAACCGAGCGACGGCTACGCGGCGATCAGGACGCCGTGTCGGGTTGGATCGGCGTCCAACCGACGCCGACGCGCGGTGGAACCAATTTCATGACCGCTGATCGAGAGCAGGCGCGGGGTCCAGGCGGACCGACGCCTGCACACGACCAGCGGGCACGCGGCAGCCAGATGGGGCATTGATGGACCAGAAGCGGCTCTTCCTGGCGATTGCGCTTTCGCTGCTGATCATGATCGGCTTCCAGACCGTGATCTCGCCACAGCTCCCCAAACCTCCCGAGCAGGTGACGGCGCAAACCGGCCAGACCGCGGGCGGGGCAACCGCGCTGGTCGCCGGGTCTCCGGCTGGTGCAACCGCGACAACGGCATCGCAGGTCGTGCCCAAGGACGTCCCTCGGGTAAAGATTGACGCCCCGCGCGTGCGCGGATCCGTCAGTCTGCTGGGCGCGCGGATCGACGATCTGGTGCTGCTGGACTACCGGGAAACCCTGTCGCCGACCTCGCCCTTCGTGCGGATTCTAGAGCCCCGGTCCGATCCCAAGCCCTATTATGCGCAATATGGGTGGACGGCGCCGGTCGGCGAGACCGTCAAGGTGCCCGACAACGACACCGTGTGGAGCGCGTCCGGCGGCACTCTGACGCCGGACACCCCGGTGACCCTGTCCTGGAACAACGGCGCCGGCCTGACCTTCCAAATCGAATTGTCGGTCGATAAAGACTACATGTTCGGGGTGCGCCAGGTCGTGCGCAACGCATCCGGCCAGCCGGTGAAGCTGTTCCCCTGGTCCCGCGTCCGGCGCGACTACAAGCCCGAGATCCTGGGCTATTATATCCTGTTCGAGGGTTTGCTGGGCGTCGTCGATGCCACCTTGCGGGAAACCACATACGATTCCGCCAAGAGCGACTCCGAGAAGACCAGGGGCATCGCCTATGAGGCGCCAAGCATCGGCGGCTGGGTCGGCATCACCGACAAATACTGGCTGGCGGCGCTGATCCCAGACCAGACCGTCCCGTCAAGGGTGTATTTCCGCTACAACGGCGACTCCGGCGACCACTACCAGGCCGATACCGTGACGCAAGAACCGCAGACGGCGGAGCCGGGCGGTGAGGCAAGCATGGCGTCGCATCTGTTCGCCGGCGCCAAGCTGGTCAAGCTGTTGGACAGCTACCAGGAAAAGTTCAACATCCCCAGCTTCGACAAGGCGGTCGATTTCGGCTGGTTCTATTTCCTGACCAGGCCGATCTTTTTCGCGATCGACTACCTGAACATTCTGCTTGGCAATTTCGGCCTCGCGATCATGGTGTTCACCGTGTTCGTGAAGGCGCTGTTCTTCCCGCTGGCCAACTACTCCTATCGGTCCATGAGCAAGATGAAGCTCCTGGCGCCGAAAATGACGGAGATGCGGGAGCGGTACAAGGACGAGCCGCAGCGCATGCAGCAGGAAATGATGAAAATGTACCGGGAGGAGAAGGTCAATCCGGCCTCCGGCTGCCTGCCCATGCTGGTGCAGATCCCGGTCTTCTTCGCCCTGTACAAGGTCCTGTTCGTCACCATCGAGATGCGGCAGGCGCCGTTCTACGGCTGGATCCACGATCTGTCGCAGATCGACCCAACCAATCTGTTCAACCTGTTCGGGCTGATCCCCTTCGACCCGGCGGTCTATTCGTCGTTCCTGCACATGGGGGCCTGGCCGTTGATCATGGGCTTCACCATGTGGCTGCAGATGCAACTGAACCCGCCGCCGCCGGATCCGATCCAGGCCAAGCTGTTTCAGTTCATGCCAATCGTGTTCACCTTCATGCTGGCCGGCTTCCCCGCCGGGCTCGTGATCTACTGGAGCTGGAACAACCTGCTCTCGATCGGACAACAATGGCTGATCATGCGGCAGACAAAGCTGGACAAGCCGAACCAGCCGAAGGGCTGAACCCGGGGCGCGCCGTGGGGCGCCCCGGGGGGTCTCCCCTGGGGTCTCCCCTGGCGCCCCACCTGGGGCTGCTGTCACAGCAAGCGGCGGACGCGGCGGCGCTGGAGGCGGCGGCGATCGAAGCTGGGCGGCTGCTGTTCGCGGCCGAGTGCCAGTTCTTCTTCGGCGCCCAGAAGCTGGAACAGGTGCCCCCGCCCGCCGGCACGGAAATCGCCTTCGCCGGACGGTCCAACGTGGGCAAATCGTCCCTGCTGAACGCGTTGACCGGACGGCGGGCCCTGGCGCGCACGTCGTCGGAGCCCGGGCGGACCCGGCAGTTGAACTTCTTCGACCTGGGTGGACGGCTGACCCTGGTAGACATGCCGGGCTATGGCTATGCGCGGGCGTCGCGCGACATCAAAGCCGACTGGCAGGGCATGATGTTCGCCTATCTGCGCGGGCGGCCGACCTTGCGCCGGGTGATGCTGCTGCTGGATGCCAGGATCGAGCTGAAACAGGCCGATACCGATGTCATGGACCTGCTGGACCGCGCCGCCGTGACGTTCCAACTGGTGCTGACCAAAATCGACGATATCAAGCCGGCCGCGCTGGAACGGAAGCTGGCCGCGACTCAGGCGTTGGCTCGCGCGCATGCCGCGGCCCACCCGGATGTGATGATCAGCAGCGCCGATGCCGGCACTGGCATTCCCGAACTGCGAGCCGCTCTGACGCTGCTGGCCGACCCGGGCTGATGAATGACCCTCCCCCCGGGCTGGATCGACGATCCAGTCCGGGGGCAGGCTTTATCAGGTTACGCCAACCGCCACTGCACCAATGTGTAGGGCGGGTCGGCGCCGTCATGCGGCTCAAACACCGCCTCCACCGCCGCGCCGATGGTCACTGTCTGCTTCGGATCGCCCAGCAGGTTCCCGACCATGCGGATATTGCCGTACTCCGGCAGTTCCACCAGCACCACGATATACGGCCCGAACCCATTCAGCGCCGCATGCACCGGATGATGCGGGCGCTCATAGCTGTAGATCCGCCCCTTGCCCGTGATCTCGACCCAGTCCAGATCGAAGGAGTGGCAGCGATGGCAGATCCACTCTGGTCCCCATTGCCACGATCCGCAGTCCTTGCATTTCTGGATGCGCAGCTTGCCCTCGCGCGTGCCCTGCCAATAGGGCTCGCTCAGGCCATCGGGTCCGGTGCCGGGACGAGGCAGGCCGTCGGGGAGATAGGTGTCGCTCACAGCGCCGCCTCCGATCCAAGAATAAGGGAGCTGACGGGCGTCACCATCGGCCCGCCCATGATGATCGCGGTATCGTTCTTCTTGGACTGGTTGATCGCCACGCCGCGGATCTGGCGCACCGATTCGTGCACCAATTCCAGCCCGTGCATGTAGCATTCGGCCAGGTTGCCGCCCGAGGTATTCAGCGGCATGCCGCCGTTCGGCGCGATCAGGTTGTCCTTCACCAGGAATTCGTTGGCTTGATCCGGCTTGACCAGACCGTGTTCCACCAGGCTCATCAGCACGCCGCCGGTGAAATTCTCATAGCACTGCACGATGCCCATGTCGGACGGTGCCATCTTCGCCATTTTGTATAGCCGCGGGCCGAGCTGGGCGAAATGGCTGGACGGGTAGTTGGGCATGTTGTGCACGGGGGCCGCGCTGCGTTCGTCGCAGCCTTGGGCGCAGGCCATGATGTAGGCGGGCTTCTGCTTCAGGTCCTTGGCGCGTTCGGCGGACACCACGATCACCGCCGCGGCCCCGTCATTCTCCTGGCAGCAATCGTAAAGATGAAAGAACGGTTCGACGATCCAGCGGGAGGCGTCGTATTTCTCCTCATCCAGCGGCCGGCCACGCATCACCGCGTTGGGATTGTTCTGAGCGTGGTGGTAGCAGGCGAGCGAGATCGCCCGCAGCGCTTCCTGCTTGATGCCGTGCTCGTGCATGAAGCGCGTCACCTTCATGGCGAAGCGCTGCGCCGGGGACATGATGCCGTAGGGGAACAGGAAAGCGTCGTCCCCCGCCGCCAGAGGCGCGCCGCCGCTGCGGCCGTAGCGCTGGTACTGGCCCTGCGCCAGGGAGCGGAACGCCACCACGCAATCGGCCATGCCGGTGGCCACCGCCGCCGCCGCATTGCCGACCGCGCCGCACACGCCGCCACCGCCGCCGCCCCAGAACATGTTGGAGAAGCGCAGTTCGTGGATGCCCAGCGCGGATGCCAGGCGTCCGGCCTCCGACCGGTCATTGCCGTAGGAAGCGAACCCGTCGATCTCCTTGGGGTTGATGCCGGCGTCCTCGGCCGCCTTGACCACGGCTTGCAGGGCGAGCTTGAACTCGCTGTGCGGCGATTGTCCGTGCTTGTAATAGGTAGTCTCGCCGATACCGGCGATCGCGGTCTTCCCGCGCAGGGTTCGTTCGGCCATGCGTTTCCATCCCGTTCACGTTGGGGGAGATTACGCCAGTTGGGACGGATTTGCCTAGCGCGTGGACTGGCTTGGATGGGACGGCAGCGCGTCAAGCAGCACGCATGCGTCGCCCTCGAGCAGTTGCTCCAGCGTCCAAGGACATTGCCCGGGCAGCACCGGAACCAAGCCCCGCGCCGCGGCAATCTGGATCACGCCACGAGACGACCGCGTGTAAAGCTCCTCCACATCGATGCGCTGACGCATGGATGGCGCATAACGGCCACTGGCATCGGCAAGAAATGCCACAAGCTCTGTCCGCCAGTGCAGTTCGGACATATCGTCGGGCCATAGGTGGATCTTCAGCAGATGGATCATACCCTGCCGCAACAGACTTCGGACGCCATTGAGTTCGGACAATCCCAAGTCCGCGATCTCCTCGACGATATGGGGCCAATCGACACCATTGACCCGCTCCCCCCGCGCGATACGGCTCAGGAGGTCGGCCTGTTGCTCGCTCCAGGTCAGGATGTCGCGTTCATACAGATCGTCTGGCATAGGCGCCAATCTAAGGTGAACGGGCCAAGAATTCCAGCCGAACCCGCCCCTATCCCTCGGCGGCGGCCTTGCGCGCCGTGGTTTCCTCGGCCAGGCGCAGGACCGCAAGCAGGGTGTCCGGATCCCCTTCCAGAAGTTGGTCGAGGCTCCAGGGGCAGGTAGCGGGGATCGCTCTGGATGCCCCGAATGCGTCCCGCACACGGCGCAATGATCTGGCGGTGCGGGCATAAATGTCCTGAACGTCGATACGCTGGCGCATGGACGGCGCAAAGCGGGTCGCGGCATCCGCGAGGAACGCGTCGGTCTCCGTGAACCAATGAATACCGGCCTGATCGTCAGGCGAAAGATACATCTTGAGCAAATGGATCATTCCCTGCCGGAGCAAACTCCGGACGGAATTCAGCTCCGACAGCCCCAAATCCGCGATCTCCTCGACGATATGGGGCCAATCGACGCCATTGACCCGCTCGCCCAACGCGGTCCTGCGCAGCAATTCGGCCTGCTGCTCCGACCAGGACAGGAAGTCGCGTTCGTACAGATCGTCTGGCATGGGCGCCAATCTAAGGCAAACGACCGCCGAATTCCAGCCGATGCTGCCCTACCCCTCGGCGGCGGCCTTGCGCGCCATGGCTTCTTCCGCCGAAGCCACCCCGCCATGCGCCGCAGACCAGGCGACCGGATTCTCCAGGAAGCGCCGCACCTCCGCCAATGCCTCATCGGAGAAATACGGGCGGTCGCGGCAGGCCTCCAGCACGTCCCACCAGGTGCACAGATGGTGCAACTGGATATCCATCCGCGACAGCGTCTCGAACGCGCCCGGGAACACGCCGTAGAAGAACACGACGAAGGCGTGGTTGCAGATCGCGCCTGCTTCGCGCAACGCATTCGCGAAACGTATCTTGGACTGCCCGTCCGTGGTCAGGTCCTCGACCAGCAAGGTGCGCTTGCCCAGCGGCACATCGCCCTCGATCAGCGCGTTGCGGCCGAAGCCCTTGGGCTGCTTGCGGACATAGGCCATGGGGGATGCCATCCGATCGGCGATCCAGGCGGCGAACGGAATGCCGGCGGTTTCGCCGCCGGCGACGGCCTCGATGGTTTCGTAGCCGACGTGGCGGTCGATCTTTTCCACCGCTAGATCGCAAATCTTCGCCCGCGCACGCGGGAAGTAGATGATGCGGCGGCAGTCGATGTAGACGGGGGACTTCCAGCCGGAGGTGAACGTGTAAGGCTCCTCCGGGCGGAAATTGATCGCCTTGATCTCCAGCAGAATTCGCGCCGTGGTCAGGGCGGCGTCGCGGTCCCACTCGGTGGTGGCGGATTGCGCGTGGGCGGGCTTGGCCATGGCGACGGCTCCTGTGTGTCTCGGTTGGCGCAGGGATAACGGATGGGGGGTGGTTGGCCAAGGGTGGGCGGTGATGAGGAAGGCGGGGCTGCCGCCCCGGACCCCGCCCAAGGGGCTCTGCCCCTTGGATCCCCGCCAGGAGCACAGCCCCTGGACCCATTTAATGGGTGCGTAAGAAGGGGGGCCTACCCAGACCCATCAACGCCCGGGTAGGCCCCCCTTCTTACGCACCCATGGATCGGTTCCAAGGGCCGTCGCCCTTGGTGGGGGTTCAGGGGGCAAAGCCCCCTGATCGGGGTCCGGGGCGGAAGCCCCGGGCCTTCCTCACCACCGCCCCACCCTTGGCCAACCCACCCCCATCCGGTATCCCTGCACCAACCGAGACACACAGGAGACAGTCCATGGCGCGCAAACACCGCATTGCGGTCATCCCCGGCGACGGCATCGGCAAGGAAACCGTGCCCGAGAGCTTGAAGGTGCTGGACGCGGCGGCGCGCCGCTTCGGCTTCGAGCTGGACCTGAAGCACTATGATTGGTCCTGCGAGACCTTCAAGGAAACCGGCAAGATGATGCCGGACGACGGTCTCGACCAGCTGTCCGACTCCGACTCCATCCTGTTGGGCGCGGTCGGCTGGCCCGGCGTGCCGGACCATGTCTCGCTGTGGGGGTTGCTGATCCCGATCCGCCGCGGCTTCGACCAGTATGCCAATGTGCGCCCCTGCAAGCTGATGCCGGGCGTCTACACGCCACTCGCCAACCGCACCGAGAAGGACATCGACTTCTTCGTGGTGCGGGAAAACACCGAAGGCGAGTATTCCTCGGTCGGCGGGCGGATGTTCGAGGGCACAGACCGGGAGTTCGTGTCCCAGCAGAGCATCCTGACCCGCAAGGGCACCGACCGGATCATGAAATACGCGTTCGATCTGGCAATGACGCGCCCGAAAAAGCATGTGACCAGCGCCACCAAGTCGAACGGCATCATCCACACGATGCCTTACTGGGACGAACGGTTCGCCGAGATGGCCAAGGCCTATCCGGAGATCCGGACCGACCAGTACCACATCGACATCCTGTGCGCGCATTTCGTGCAGCATCCGGACTGGTTCGACGTGGTGGTCGGCTCCAACCTGTTCGGCGACATTCTGTCCGACCTGGGTCCGGCGCTGGCTGGCTCGATCGGCATCGCGGCGAGCGCCAATATCAATCCGGAGCGCGTTTTTCCGTCGATGTTCGAGCCGGTGCACGGATCGGCACCCGACATCGCCGGGCGGTTCATCTGCAACCCGATCGGCCAGGTGTGGTCGGCGGCGCTGATGCTGAACCATCTGGGCGAAACCGAGGCCGGCACCGCCATCGTGGACGCGATCGAGACCCTGCTGCGTGACGACGGACCGAAGACACGGGACATGGGCGGCCAGGCCAACACCGCCGATGTCGGAACCGCGATCGCCCAGATCGTCGCGGGATAGGGCGAGGCGGTCGGGGGGAGGAGAGAAAGCCTCGGGGCTCTGCCCCGGACCCCGCGAGGGCTTTGCCCTTCGATCCCACCAGGGGCACTGCCCCTGGACCGCGATTCAGGGGGTCAGGAGGGAAAGGGGGCCAACACGGACGTTGAAACGCCTCGGTTGGCCCCCTTTCCCTCCTGACCCAATAAACGGCATCCAAGGCCCAGCCTTGGTGGGGATCGAAGGGGCAAAGCCCCTCGCGGGGTCCGGGGCAGAGCCCCGAGGCTTTCTCTCCTCCCCGGATTGCCCCTCCAAATGAAGCAGCTATTCTTGTGCGATGCAAGCCAGAGGAAGCGCGCCATGACACAGGCATCCAGGTTCCGGTATCTGCTGCGCCAACCCGGGATGATCATAGCCCCCGGCGCCTATGACGGGCTGACCGCGATGCTGGTCGCGCAAGCCGGGTTTTCCGCCGTCTACATGACCGGCGCCGGCACGTCGGTCGCGCATGGCTATCCCGATTTTGGGCTGCTGACCGCGACGGAAATGGTGGCCAACGCCGCCAGGATGGCGCGCGCGGTCGATATTCCGCTGATCGCGGACGCCGACACCGGCTACGGCAACGAACTGAACGTCGTGCGCACGGTGCGCGACTACGAACAGGCCGGCGTGGCGGGACTCCATATCGAGGACCAGGTCTCTCCCAAGCGCTGCGGCCATCTCGATGACAAGGAGATCGTGCCGCGGGAGGACTGGCTGGCGAAAATCCGCGCCGCCGTCGCAGCCCGCCGCGACCCTGACTTCCTGGTGATCGCGCGCACGGACTCACGCGCCGTGGTGGATTTCGACGAAGCCATCGGGCGCGCCAACGCCGCGATCGAGGCCGGCGCCGACATGGCCTTCGTCGAAGCCCCGCGCAGCCTGGAGGAAATCGCCGCCATCCCGAAGCTGGTGCGCGGTCCCTGCCTGCTGAACGTCGTGTGGGGCGGGAAGACGCCGGCGATGGACCTGCGGGAGGCGGAGGCGCTGGGCTACAAGCTCGCGATCCTGCCCGGCCTGCTGTTCAAGGCCGCGATCGGCGCCTGCGATGAGGCGTTGGCGGCGGTGAAGGCCACGCACCGCCATCCGGACCCCAAAGGCGGGATGACGGTCGCGGATGCATTCAACCGCGTGGGGGCCGGTGAGTGGGGATCGTTCCGGACCGATTTCCGATAGGATTAAGCAGACATTTCCTGTCGGAGCCTTCCCCCTGGCGACGCTTTCCTCACATGTCGCCGATTTCAACGCTGGGCAACGCTGGCCAACTCTGGGTCCATTCGGTGATTCTGTGATCCATGCGTTCGGCCCCCCCAACATGCGGATCGAACGCGGGGATGACTGACTCGACCCATAATCCCGACGGGATTCGGCATGGACGGTCGGAGCGGCCGCATCCACCCCGCCGCGTCGCGTCGGAAGACCGCCCCCCGGGGATATCACCCGATCATGCGAAGATGCGCCCAAAAAAGGATGGCGCCGAACGGAATAGCATCCCCACTGGGACGTCGTGGCGAAGTAGAGTAACAGGCACCCTTCGCCTCGCTCGAACCCACCGCCCGAACCACAGAGGGAGTCCAAGCCATGGTCAAACTCGATATCAACGGCAAGACGCGCGACGTCGACGTAGATCCCGACACGCCCCTGCTTTGGGTGCTGCGGGAATGGGTCGGGCTCACCGGCACCAAGTACGGCTGCGGCGTGGCCCAGTGCGGCGCCTGCACGGTGCTGATCGACGGCGACGCCGTCCGATCCTGTGCCATGACCGCGGGGTCGGTCGGCGCGGGCAAGATCACCACGATCGAGGGGCTGTCGCCCGATGGCCTGTCCCATCCCGTCCAGGTCGCCTGGCTGCAACATGAGGTGCCGCAATGCGGCTACTGCCAGTCCGGCCAGATCCTGACCACGGTGTCCCTGCTGAAGGCAAAGCCGAAGCCCACGGACGACGATATCGCCGAAGCGATGACCAATATCTGCCGGTGCGGCACCTATCAGCGGATCAAGGCGGCCATCCATACGGCCGCCGCGCTCAGCATTCCCCCGTCCGGCAAGGCATGAGGAGGTCGATATGAGCCAGACACAGGCACTGAGCCGCCGATCCTTATTCACCGCCACGGCCGCTGTCGGCGGCGGGCTGGCATTGGGCTGGTCGCTACCCGGCGGCGCATCCGTGGCCGCGGCCCAAGGTGTCCCAGGCGCCGCCAAAGGCGTCGACGTCGGCATCTGGGTGGTCATCCAGCCCGACGACATCACCACCGTGCGCATCGCACGCTCCGAAATGGGTCAGGGCACCTTGACCGGCCTCGCGCAGTTGGTCGCCGACGAACTGGACGCCGACTGGCGCTTCGTGCGCGCGGACTACATCGCGCCGGAGGTCAATCTGGCCAACAAGCGCGCCTGGGGCGACATGTCCACCGGCGGCAGCCGCGGTATCCGCGCCTCGGTGGAGTATGTGCGCAAGGGCGGCGCCGCGGCGCGCGCGATGCTGATCGAGGCCGCGGCCAAGCAATGGGGCGTTCCGGCCGCCGAATGCACCGCCGCCATCAGCGTCATCACCCACAAGCCGACCGGGCGCACGTTGCGCTATGGCCAGGTCGCGGCGGAGGCGGCGAAACTGCCGGTACCGACCGACGTAACGGTCAAGACTCCCGCGCAATGGACCCTGATCGGGCGCGGCGTGAAGCGGCTGGATACCGTGGACAAACTGTCGGGCAAGCAGGTCTTCGCCATCGACGTGCAACTGCCCGACATGCTCAACGCGTCGATCATGCAAAGCCCGGTCTGGGGCGGCAAGCTCAAATCCTTCGATGCCGACAAGATCAAGTCGATGCCCGGCGTGCGCCATGTGCTGGCGGTCGGGGATAACGCGGTCGCCGTCGTCGCGGACAAATGGTACCAGGCCAACACCGCCCTGCTCGCCCTGCCGATCGTGTGGGATGAAGGCAAGAACGGCAATGTGGACAGCGCCCAGATCGCCGCCTTCCTGAAGGAAGGACTGGATGCCAAGGAAGCCGTCCTCGGCCAGAAGAAGGGCGATGTCGCCACCGCGCTGACCGGGGCCGCGAAGAAGATCGAAGCGGTGTACGGCACCCCGTTCCTGAACCATGCGACCTTGGAGCCGATGAACTGCACCGCGCATGTCACCGACGCTAAGGTGGAGATCTGGGTCGCCAGCCAGAACGGCGATGCCAGTCTCGCGGCGGCGGCGGAGGCGGCGGGACTGCCGCTGTCGGCGGTGAAGGTGAACAAGCTGCATCTCGGCGGCGGCTTCGGCCGGCGCGGGCAGCAGGACTACACCCGCCAGGCGGTGCTGATCGCCAAACAGGTCCCCGGCCGGCCGATCAAGCTGATCTGGTCGCGGGAGGAGGACATGCACCAGGGCTTCAACCGCCCGATCACCCAGGCGAAGATGACCGCCGGCCTGGATGCGGACGGCAACCTGACCGCGCTGCATGCCCGCCTGTCCGGCCAGTCCATCCTGGCCTATCTGGCCCCGGCGCGCATGGTCAACGGCGTGGACCCGGTCGCCTTCCAGGGCTGGAACGCCGAGGAATTCGGCTACATGGGCATCCCCAACCTGCTGATCGATCATGCGGTGCGCAACACGCATGTCCCCGTCGGGTTCTGGCGCGGGGTGAACCACAACCAGAACGCCATCTACATGGAGTGCTTCATCGACGAGGTGGCGCTCGCCGCCGGCAAGGACCCGCTGGAGTTCCGCCGCACCCTGCTGGCGAAAAGCCCCAAGCATCTTGCCGTGCTGAATGCCGCCGCCGAACGCGCCGGCTGGGGCACGCCGCTGCCTCCCGGCGTCTATCGCGGCCTGTGCCAGAACTGCGGCTTCGGCAGCTACTCCGCGGCGGTGGCGGAGGTGGCGGTGTCGAAGAAGGGCGAACTCCGCATCCTGCGCATCGTGGCGGCAACCGATCCCGGCTATGCGGTCAATCCGGATCAGATCGCGGCGCAGGTCGAAGGCTCCTTCGTCTACGGACTGAGTGCTGTGCTGACCAGTGAGATCACGGTCGAGAAAGGGCGGGCCGTGCAGGGGAATTTCGACACCTATCAGGTGATGCGGCTGGCGGAAATGCCGAAGGTGGAGACCGTGCTGGTCCCGTCGGGCGGCTTCTGGGGCGGCGTGGGCGAACCGACCATCGCGGTCGCCGCGCCGGCGGTGCTGAACGCGATCTTCGCCGCCACCGGCAAGCGCATCCGCACCCTGCCGCTGTCGCATCACGATCTGTCCCACGCGTGACGGGCCCCGGCTGGCGACGATCCGATCGCCGCCAGCCGGACCGTGCCGAAACCGCCTGACCGTCACCCGGCGGACAGCAAAGGGGACGATCGTTACTTTTTCAGCGCACAGGATCGCCCAGAAACCGCCGATAGACGACCTTCAGCGGTCCCTTGACATGCAACCGATCCGCCACGACGCGCACCACGTCCAGCGCGCGATCCGTCCAGGCGCCCAAATGCCATTCCAGATAGCCCAGCGGATTGCGGCGGAAATACCGCCAGCGGAACCGTCGCCATTCGCGGACAGTCTTCACCCCCGACGCACCGGCCAGCTTGGCCACGATCGGGGTGAAATGCGGATACAGGGTCATGTTCCGCAACTCGGCGGTCATGAAATTGCCGATCAGGATGGTGTCGAAGAACCCCAACCGCACCGCCCGCAGCAGCGAATGCGCCGGCGCGCGGAAAGCGATCCCCCTGGCTTCGGCCGCCGGATCGACGGCGATGCGCCAAGTGACCCCGCCCACGGTAAATTCGAGGTAATCCACATAGCGCCACAGGATTTCGATGCCGTGGAAGAACGCCTTTACCTCCCCCCACTCCGGGTCGGTCAGGCCGACCGACCAATCGTCGTCACCGGTCGCATCGGTGATCTGGTCGACATGGGACGTCTGTTCCGGGTGCTTGCGCGTGTATTCGCCGGTATCGAGGTCGAGCACCACGAACGGCTCAATGGCGCGGATCGCCGGGCGGGTCCAGTGGCGCACCACGTCCGGCCAGGCGACTCGATAGGGATTGGCCCAGGTCGCATCGGATCGCACATAGATATGTTGCGAGGCTGAGCTCATGTAGGAGCCCACCCCCAGCGACTCGACGATCCGGGCCAGCGACCAGACCATGCCGGGCTTGCGTTGGTCGGGCGGATCGATGATCCGCTGCCCGGACGCATCGACCAGATTGAACATGTCGGCGTCGTTCGAGCATAGCGCCGCCGCATAGGTCCGCTTGCGGTCGTAGCGGCTGACGATCTTGCGGATGAAACGCCGATCCCCGCACAATGGGGAGTCGTTCAGGTTGACGACCAGATTGCTCCCGGATTCGATCAGCAGGATCGCATCCTGGTTCTCGTTATCCATGCACAGCACGCGGATCGACGGCGAAAGCTGCTTCCATTCGCGGTAGCGCAGCACCTCCACGCCGAAACCGCGCCCTTCCAGATAGGCCTTGATATCCTGGCGATAGTGATCCGGCAGCAGTATTTTCTGACCCTTCGGCAATAACGCCAGGGACTGCACGTGAAAATGATCCGGATGACCGTGGGAAATCCAAATATAGTCGCTGGACTGCATCGCCTTGAGTTCATCCGCCGTCAGCGGCCGATCCAGACCCCAACTGCCGAAATAGCATGTCCCCATCAACCAGGGATCGGTCGCGAGCACCACATGGTCATCCTCACGAAACACCAGCGAGGCGTTGCCGAGCGTTTCGCAAGTCAGTCGCATCCGTCCAAATCTCCAATACCCTTTTCCATACACCCCCGCTCGGCTGTCATGGCATTGATCTGGATCAAGCGGACCGTGGTGGATGTCGGCCAGCGCCGGCAAAGCGGCGGCATCGCCGGTCGATTCAGGGAGAGTGGGTCGGAATTGTACCGACCCCCCGATACATTGACGGATGCACCAGCCCATCCCCCCACCGGGTTTGCCGGATCTGATCCGACCCCCCGCTTCCCGCGGTTGGTGCGTGGCTTGCCGGGTCAAATCCGGCAAGACCGGTGAAACGACGATACCGGCCAATGGCTCTGGCAGTTGGTATCGAATGCAACCTGATGCGTCTGGCGCAGGCGGTAGCACATAACGCTGCAATCCGTGGGATGTGGCGATCTCGCTACGGCGAAAACTCCCTATCTGGGTCCGCGATCAGCCTCCTGGAGCGCTGCTTGGGGTGCCCCGATCGCGCAAATCGCCGGACCAGGGCGCATCGGGGCGGAAGAACAGCGCCAATTTCAGGCTTTCGGCAATCCTTCTGGCCTTGACGATGAATTCCTGGGCGATGGCGGGGACGAACACGCGGGACGCGGTCGCCTCGAACAGGTCGAGCCAATGGCCGAACAACTCCGGCGTGATGCCGTCGACCTGCTGATGCACGGCAACGGGATTTCCCTTGTAGCGACCGGATGTCAGCATCACCGAGGACCAGAATGCGTACATTTTCCGCAGGTGCGGCGTCCATGCGTCGGGCGCGATCCTGGCATTGAAGACGGGGCCGAGCCGAGGGTCGTTGCCGATGTCGCGGTAGAAGGCGTCAACCAGGTGAATGATCGATGCCTCGGTCACGGTGTGAAATTGGGTGGGATCTTTGATCATGGTCGTCGATGTGGGCTCACCTGTGGCACCCGCAAGGAGATTTGCCTTGTTGGGAACGGGCGCAGATTGGCGCAATGACGATGGTTCGACGATGATGTGGATCAACGGTGCGGCTGCCGACTACGCCATGCTTATCGACGGCCATCCGGCGCCGTCACCTGGACAGTCGCGGGATAAGCGGCCCCGGACCGCGGCGCGGGACTGCCGATGGCCTTCGAGGCGGGCATCGGGGCGACCCACACTGGCCCCGCGTCACGACGCCTGCTGAGACGCCGCCAGCAACTGCTCGATCGGGTCCCATACGAAGGCAACCTGGATCACCTTCTGGCCGGCGACATGGATCGCCGCTTCGGCGACGGCGCGCCCGCCCATGCGTTCGTAGAACCAGCGGCTGGGGTTGTCGCGCAGCACCCACAGGAACGCCGACTTGCAGCCGTTTTCCACCAGATGCGTCGCCGCCGCGCCGATCAAGCGCCGGCCGACACCGCGTTCGCGCCAATCGTCAAGCACGTAGAGGGTCTCGACCTCCCCTTCCGCCAGGCGCCGACCACCCAGATCGCCGGTCCGCGCGCGTCCGGCGGTGGCGAAGCCGACGATCCGCGACCCGCTGCCGGACGGCACATCCGGCCCGGACGCCGTCGCCACCAGCACGCCGATGCCGCTGCGAATGGCCGCATCATAGTGCGCCGCTTGCCGGGACACCGACATCTTGGCGAGATAATCGTCCGGCAGGATGCCGGGATAGGTACTGCGCCACGCCGCGACATGCACGGCCCCGATGGCAATCGCGTCCGAGGACCTGGCCTTGCGGATGGCGATCACGCGGCACGCTCCAGCACCGCGGCAAAAAAGCCATCGGTGCCGTGTTGCGCCGGGGTCAGCGACAGAAAATCGCCCGGGCAGGGCAGAGAAGGAGAATTCCAGGCCCGCACCAACGGGACCAGGGCGAAATCGGGATGGCGGGCAAGAAACGCGGACACCTGAGCCT
Source organism: Asaia bogorensis (assembly GCA_945861095.1). Lineage (GTDB taxonomy): Bacteria > Pseudomonadota > Alphaproteobacteria > Acetobacterales > Acetobacteraceae > Rhodopila. The sequence goes on from CAMATI010000084.1 coordinate 18,741, forward strand.
CGTTTTCCTCTGCGAGGAGTGAACAGGTAGCGTAGACCAAACGTCCGCCCTTGCGAACCAGGCTTTGCGCGGTATCCAGGATCGCCGCCTGTTTCGGCTGCAATTCCGCCAAATCGCGCTCGGTCAGGCGCAGGCGGGCATCCGGGTTGCGCCGCCACGTGCCCGTCCCCGTGCACGGCGCATCCACCAGAACCCGATCGAAGCTCCCCGCTCGGCGTTTGATCCACTTGTCGCCGGGTTCGATCAAATGGCGTTCGACATTGTGCACGCCGGCACGCCGAAGCCGCCGCACGGCACCGTCCAACCGGGACGCCGACACGTCGCAAGCCACGATCTGGCCTCGGTTTTCCATCGTCGCGGCCAGCGCCAGGGTCTTGCCACCGGCTCCGGCGCACCAATCGGCTACCCGCATGCCGGGGCGCGCATCGACCAAAGTGGCGATCAACTGGCTGCCCTCGTCCTGGATTTCCACCAGGCCGGTCTGGAAGGCGGGGCCGGAGGTAACCGGTCGGCGGCCCTCGATCCGCAAACCCCACACGGAATACGGGGTGGGTTTCGCCTCCCAACCCTCGGCGGCGAGCGCGGCCCGGGCTTCGTCCCGCGTCGCTTTCAGCGGATTGGCGCGCAGGTCCAGCGGCGCGTTGCCCTCCATCGCGGTCATTTCCGCGTTCAGGCCATCGCCGAACCGCGCCGCAAGCCGCGGCAGCAGCCAGTCGGGGATTTCCAGCCGCACCGCGTCCGGCATGTCCGGATGGTCGAGCGTATGCCCCTCTATTTTCGCCAGCGCGATGTGTTCGCCGCGCTCCAGGCCCTCGGCCGCGAACCGCCCCCCGGAGTAGGCCTGGGCGACGCCGGACAAGGTCCACCCTTCGGTCAGCAGGGATGCCGCGACCAGCAAACGCGGTTCGGTCTGCTTGCCCTTCAGCCACCAGCCCAGCCGGCGGCGGGATCGCAGGACGCGCCACACCCGATCCGATACGGCGCGCCGGTCGCCGGAGCCGATGAAGCGGCGCGCGCGGAAGAAATCATTGGCGACGGCGTCGGCGGGACGGTTGGGCGCGGTCTCGATCGCGTCCAGCAACTCGATCGCGGCGGCCACACGGGCGGCGGGGGTCACGCGAAGGGGATCATGCGCTGGAAGGACCCGCGAACGGGCGCTGCAACGCCAGCGGCAGCGCGGAGAGGTCCTTCAGTTCCACGGCCGTGGTGCCGACGTCATATTCGTGCGGCTGGCCGGTCCGGTTGACCCAGTAGACTCGAAATCCGAACGCCCGCGCCCCGAAGGCGTCCCACGGGTTGGACGACACGAACGCCATCTGGCTTGCGGCCAGGCCGAAATGCGCGCCGGCCAGTTGGTAGACGCGCGGGTCCGGCTTGAACACGCCAACGGCTTCAGCACTGAGCACCGCGTCCAGCACATGGTCGATCCCGGCATGCTGGACCGCATCGCGCAACATGCCAGGCTCCCCGTTCGACAGGATCGCGCGCGGCAGACCCATGTCGCGCAACTGGCGCAACACCACGGGCACTTCCGGGTAGGCGTCCAGGTGGTGGTAGGCGGTCAGGACCTCTGCCAGGACCTGGGAATTGCGCAGGCCGTGGCGCGCGGCGGCCCAGGCGAGAGCCTCCTCGGTCAGGCGCCAGAAATCGCGGTGATGCGCTGGGCCGGCCAGGCTGCGCACCCAGGTGTACTCGATCTGCTTCAGCCGCCAATCGGCACTGACCTGCTGCCAGTCCGGCCCGATCCGGTCGGCGTGGCGCGCCATCGCCGCGTGCACGTCCAGCAGGGTCCCATAGGCGTCGAAGATCACCGCGCGGATGGTATTCATGCGTGGCTCACCCGCGTGGTCGTCCTGTCAATCGGCACGGTAGTTCGGAGCCTCCCGGTCGATCGCCACGTCGTGCACGTGGCTTTCGCGCAGGCCGGCGCCGGTGATGCGGCGGAAGCGGGTGTTCTGTTGCAGATCCTCGATATTGGCGCTGCCGGTGTAGCCCATGCCGGCTTTC
>CAMATI010000085.1 GCA_945861095.1 Asaia bogorensis
AAGCGACATCGCCTGCGCCCTGGTTTCTACTGTTGTTATCTGTTGGATTCGCAAACGCATGATACCAAAGACTGGGCGCGGGCGTCTCGCCGAATTATCGCGAATTGACGGCGAAATTCACCCTGTCAGTTGGGTTTTGCAAGTGGCTCGACCGTCTCCTCATAATCACTGGTCCGTTGGCCGGGCAGGGACTGAAGCGCCGGGCGTTCCGCTTCGATCCGCCTGGTGTTGTGAGCATTCTTGCGGCTCACGATCTCGTCAATGAATCGGCGGTAGCTGGCCATATCGTCAAAGTCGTTGATGCCCCGCATCAGCAGCGCGTCCTTGACCGCCTTCTTGAGATGGCCGTGCGCGCTCTCGATCGCGCCATTCTCATGCGCGACGCCGCGATTGTTGCGGGTCGGCTCCATCCCGTAATGGGCGCAAAGCGCGTCATAACGCCGGGTCAGATCCTCACGCGCGTCCTTGTTCAGGTTGCGGAACGCCGCCGACAAACTGTCGCTGCGATGCTCAAGCGGCGCGCCGCCCAATGCCCACAGGGCATTTTGCAGCCCTTCGGCCAGCGCGACATAACTTTCGCCGCCGAGGATGACATGGGCATGTTCGAAGCCGGAGTAGGCCAAACGGAAGTGGTAAAGACGGTGATCGAGCTGTCCACCGGCGATCGTCACACCCAGATCGGCCATATCGGTGAAGTCCGACAGGCCCATGCGGCCTGGTTCATGGACCTGGCGGAACATCACGTCCTGATCCGCACCGTGATGGGCCCGCCATATACGAATGCGGCGTTCCAGCGTTCGCCTCGCACCCGTGGAAAGACGGGGATGGCGCCGTTGCATCTCTTCAAAGATCGCGATCGCGCGAAGGCCGGGTGTCGCCTTCAGCATCGGAACGACCTCGGTCTCAAAGAATTCGGCGAGGGGATCGGGGCGACGGCGCGTTCGTGCCTTCGCTTTCTCCATGGAGGATGGCAGACGGTGATCTCGCTCGAAGCGATAGGCCGTGGCCGGACTGAGCCCCGCCTTCGCGGCCGCGATCGCCGGGCCGTCTGTTTGTCGGAATGTCATGTAGAGCCTCATCTGGTGATCGGTGGCATGGCGGCCGGGCAATGGGTGGGTCCCTTCGATGAGAAGGGGACATCCACGGCGCCCGCCGGTCGCGATCACATGACGATGCGCTCCCCAAAAAGGGCTTCATCGCCAGTTGTTGCGATGCTGGCGCCTCCGGTCGGGCTTCGCCCTCCCTACGTCACCAGCATCGCAACAACTTTCTCATCCTGATTGTCGCGGATTCTCACCTTGATTGTCGCGCGGCACAAGTACCTCTGCACAGTGGTTTTGACCGTTTGACCGTAGCCCGGAAGCAGCTCCGGCAAATCGTGACGATCAACCAGAACGTCGATGCTCCGCGACACTTCCGGTTTGCGCGAGATCCATCCGGCCTGTTCGAGAGCAATCACCATCTGGTGCACTGAGGGTGGTGTGACCCGAAAGAACCGTTGCATGTCCGCCTCGGCGGATGGCCGCCCGTTCACCAGCGTATAGGCGTTAATGAACGCCAGATATTGCCCCTGCTTCGGCGTGAAAATCGGATGAGAATCAGTCGCCGTGCGATTCATGCTTGCCCTCGTCAACGGGGGATTGGACATGAACAAACGGTACCGGGTGGACCTGAGCGAGGCGGAACGCGCGATGCTCGCGGCGATGCTGAGCGGCGGCAAACATGCCGTGCGCAAGATAAAGCGGGCTCAGATCCTGCTGGCCGCCGACGCCGGGATCGACGACACGGCGATCGCGAGCAGTGTGTCGGTTGGCGGTTCCACGGTTTACCGGACCAAGCGCCGCTTCGTGGAAGCCAATCTCGAACCGGCACTCAGCGAGGAGGCGCGCCCGGGAGCGCCCCGCAAGCCGTCCGGCAAGGAGACGGCGCTCCTGGTGGCGACCGCGTGCTCCAGCCCTCCGGCGGGGCGAAAGCGGTGGACACTCAAGCTGCTGGCGGACGCCATGGACGAATTGACGGACCATGAGGAATTGTCGCACGAGACGGTGCGCCGGCACATGGCCGAAGACGACCTCAAACCCTGGCTTCGGAAGATGTGGTGCATTCCGGACGTCAACGGGACGTATGTCGCGCGGATGGAGGATGTCCTCGATCTCTATGCCGGGGAACACGATCCGAAGAGACTGGTGGTTTGCTTCGACGAAAGCCCGACCCAGTTGATCGGCGAGGTGCGCGAGCCGATCGCAGGGGCGCCTGGACAGCCTGAGCGGTACGATTGCGAATACAAGCGCAACGGTACGGCCAATCTGTTCGTGTTTCTCGATGCGCACCGGTCGTGGCGGCATGTGAAGGTGACAGACCAGAGGACCGCGCGCGATTTCGCCGTTTGCATGCGCGAGTTGGCCGATATTCATTATCCGGACGCTGACCTGATCCGCGTGGTGTTGGACAATCTTTCGACGCATACGGCCGGGGCTTTGTATGAAACCTTCCCGGCCCCCGAGGCACACCGCATACTCCAGCGGTTGGAGTTTCACTACACACCGAAACACGCCAGCTGGCTCAATATGGTGGAAATCGAAATCGGCGTGCTGTGCTGCGCGAGCAATGCCTGGACCGGCGTATTGGCGAGCGAGACGTGCTTGTCGCCGAGATCGACGCCTGGCAACGCCAGCGCAATGCCTCTGGCGCACGAATCAAATGGAAGTTCACCACCGAGAAAGCGCGGAGCAAGTTGGCGCGCACTTATCCCGACACCTCCAAAGAGTCGAAATCACTGTGACGAGGTACTAGTCCCCACGCACCGGGACTGCACACCGGGAACTGCTCTGGGAAGATCCATTCTTTTGTGCCACGGTGACCTCGCGAAAGCATTTGCTGGGTCGCAACCCGGCCAACAAGGTGGTCCAATACCATGACACGCTCTTGCAGTCTGATTTTCGCCGTTTTCTTCCTGTTCGCCGGACCAGCTTTGGCACAGAAGCGCGGCGGCGTACTGATGATGCCACACATCGACAATCCGCCGAGTCCGTCGATTCAGGAGGAAGCGACGGTCTCGGTGGTGGTGCCGTTCATGCCGCTGTTCAACAACCTGGTCCTTTTCGATCAGCACGAGGAACAGAACCGCGTCGATACGATCGTCCCGGAACTCGCCACCAGTTGGTCGTGGGATCGGACACAAACCGCGCTGACGTTCAAGCTACGGCATGGCGTGAAATGGCACGATGGCAAACTTTTCACCTCGGCGGATGTGAAATGTACTTGGGACATGGTGTCCGGGCTGGCGCCAGGTAAAATTCGCAAGAGCCCACGCAAGGAATGGTTCGCGAATCTGAAGGAAATCACCGTCAACGGCGACCATGAGGTTACATTCCACCTCAACCGTCCTCAGCCGAGCCTGCTCATGATGCTGGCGTCCGGGTACTCCCCGGTTTACCCGTGTCATGTCTCGTCAAACGATATGAGGTCGAAACCGATTGGCACCGGTCCGTTCAAATTCGTGGAATTCCGTATGAACCAGAACATAAGCTTGGTGCGGAATCCGGACTATTGGAAGCCGGGCTTGCCATATCTCGACGGCATCGAAGTACAAATCGTCCCCAATCGGGCCACCCGCATGCTGGGCCTGGCGGTCGGAAAATTCGACGTTTCTTTCCCCACCGACGTGACTGTTCCGCTGGCGCGAGAACTGACGGCCCAGGTGCCTACAGCGCAATGCAAGATGCGAGTCATTGGCGACACAAACCTGATGATAAATCGGGAACGGCCGCCATTCGACAACAAGGACATTCGTGTAGCACTCGCGCTGACGATCGACCACAAGGCATTCTATACGATCATGAATGGGGGGCTGGAGGCCACCGGCGCCAGCATGTTGCCGCCTCCCGCCGGGGCGTGGGGCGCGCCGCCCGAAATGGTGGAAACGTTCCTGGGATACAGCATGGATGTCGGCAAAAGCCGGGAACAGGCGCGTGCCTTGATGCGTCAGGCGGGCTTCGGTCCCGACAAGCGCATGAAGCTACAGATTTTTACGCGCAACACCGAAACGTTTCGTAATGCCGCGCTCATTCTGACCGATCATCTGAAAGAGATTTATGTAGACGCGGAAGTGGATGCGGTTGACACGTCCTTGTACTATAATCGCATGTTCAAGCGGGATTTCAGCGTGGGTATGAACACGACAGGGCTGTCGCTCGACGATCCCGACCAGGTGTTTTATGAAAATTTCGGCTGCGGCTCTCTGCGCAATTATACCAATTACTGCAACCGTGAGATTCAGGCCCTGTTCGATCAGCAATCGCAGGAAACAGACCTCGGCAGGCGTCGGCAGATGGTGTGGGACATTGAACGAAAGCTCGCCGACGACGTGGCCAGGCCAGTGACGCATCGCGGATTGCAGGCCGGCTGCTGGCTCGCCCATGTGAAGAACTACAATGTCCACGTCAACAGTATCTATAACGGTTGGCGGTTTGAGGATGTATGGCTGGACAAATAACCGCCGCGCCGCGTTTGAACCCGCGAGAAGTCCGCCATCAGTCGTCGCGGTACATCGCCCGCGGTGCAGAACCGAGGCGCTTTCTCACTGGACATCGGTGGGTGCAAGCCCCAGTATCACAGCAACAAAGAAGGGAGGAAACCGGGAGGATGACAAGCCCTGTGCTGTCGGTCCAGGACCTGACTGTCCAGTTCCGCCTTAAGCGGGGCACACTCACCGCAGTCGACGGTGTATCCTTTGACATCGGTCGAGGGGAAACGTTCGGACTCGTCGGTGAATCCGGCTCCGGCAAGACCGTGACCGCGCGGGCGATCATGCGCTTGATCGCCTCCCCGCCGGGGGAGGTTTCCAGCGGCCGCATTATGCTCGACGGGCAGAGTATTTACGATATGAACGAAGCGGAACTCCGCGCCGTTCGTGGACGTAAAATGGCCATGGTCTTTCAGGAACCCATGAGCGCGCTCAACCCCGTGTTCACCGTGGGCGCCCAAATCGGCGACGTCCTGCGCATCAAACTCGGCCTCGACCGCTCGGCGGCGCGCGACCGTACGGTCGAGCTGCTTCAACTCGTCGGTATCCCCTCCGCCAGTTCCCGTCTCGACAGCTACGTGCATGAATTTTCCGGCGGGATGCGCCAGCGCGTGATGCTCGCGATGGCGCTGTCCTGCGATCCCACCATGCTGATCGCCGATGAACCGACCACTGCGCTCGATGTCACCATTCAGGCGACGATCCTGGAACTGATTACCTCAATGATTGAGCGGTTCGGGATGTCGTTGCTGTTCATCACCCACAACCTCGGCGTGGTTGCGCATGCCTGCGACAGCATCGGCGTCATGTATGCATCGCATCTGGTCGAGACGGGATCGAAACGCGCCATCTTCGCCAGCCCGCAGCATCCGTATACCGTCGGGCTGCTCGCCTCCATTCCACGGCTCGACCGGCAGGAGCGTTATCTGACACCCATTCCGGGCAGTGTCTGCAACATGCTCGATCCGCCCAGCGGCTGTAAGTTCCACCCTCGGTGTCCGTATGCGATGGAGGTCTGCCGGAACGTTATCCCGCGGCTGAAGGAAGTGGCGCCAGGCCATTTCGCGGCGTGTCATCTCCACGACAGGCAAGCCGCATGAGCCCGGACGTCACACAAGCCGCAAGCCAGGCTGCCGGTCCGCTTCTGGAAGTCCGCAATCTCACGAAGTATTTCACGTTGCGGGGCGATCTTGTGTCTCGCATCGCGGGGAAAACGCGCACTTTGAAAGCGGTGGACGATATCAGCTTCGCCGTGGCATCTGGCGAAACCCTGGGATTGGTGGGCGAAAGCGGCTGCGGCAAGTCGACCACCGGCCGGTTGATCACGCGGTTGATCGAACCCACTTCAGGCGAGATCCGGCTGAATGGAGAGGACCTTCTGGGCTTCAACCGTCGCCGCATGCGAAGTGCCCGCAAGCAGGTGCAACTGGTCTTTCAGGACCCCTACTCGTCGCTTAATCCCCGCAAGACAGTGATGCAAATCCTGGGCCGCCCGCTGGAGATCCACGTCCCCGATCTAACGTGGCGTGACCGGCGCGAACGGGTGATGGAACTGCTGAACCTCGTCGGTCTTGGTCGCGAGCATTTGGATCGTTATCCTCACGAATTTTCGGGCGGGCAGCGTCAGCGTCTTGCCATTGCCCGGGCATTGGCGGTCGAACCCGACCTCGTCATCGGCGACGAGCCGGTTTCGGCACTGGATGTGTCGGTGCAGGCGCAGATCCTCAACCTGTTTCGGGAGTTGCAGGAACGATTCAATTTGACCTATTTGTTCATCGCCCATGACCTTAGCGTGGTGCGCCACATCTCCGACCGGGTCGCGGTGATGTATGTCGGCAAGATCGTCGAAACGGCGCCGGCCGACGCGTTGTTCGATCACCCGTTGCATCCCTATACGCAGGCGCTGATGGCGGCGGTGCCAGAGGCCGATCCGGACAAGCCGGCGCCGCGTCTGACTCTACGCGGTGAGGTGGCAACGCCGATCGATCCGCCAGCAGGCTGCCGCCTATGCAAGCGCTGCCCGATCGCCACGCCGAACTGTGACATCGACCCGCCGCCACTGCGCGAACTTGCGCCCGCGCATTTCGTCGCCTGTCACAACGTTTGACGGATCGCGCCGTTCAGCGCTCCGCCAGACGAGGATCGAGAATATCGCGCAACCCGTCGCCGAACAGATTGAACGCGAGCACGCTGAAACAGATCGCGAGGCCTGGGAAGATCGCGATCATCGGGTAGCTTTCCATATGATCCCGCGCCGCGCTGAGATCCGCACCCCAATCGGGTGTCGGCGGCTGGGTGCCAAGGCCCAGGAAGGACAGGGCGGCGATAATCAGGATCATGTAGCCGAGCCTGACTGTGCCGTTGACGATCAGCGGCGAAACGCAGTTAGGCAGCACCTGAACCAGGGCGATGAGAATGTTTCCCTCCCCCATGACTTTTGCCGCGTCAACATACTCCTTTCGGGATTCGACCAATGCGACTCCACGGGATAATCGTGCTGCCTCCGGCATGAACGCAAAGCCGAGTGCGAAGACCAGGATCACGTCGTTCCAGATTCCTTCCAGCTTCCACGCGCGGGCGAGGGTGACGATCAGCAAATAGAGCAGCAACCCAGGAAAGGCGAGCAGTCCATCCACCAGCCGCATGGACAGTGAATCGATCCGCCCGCCGTGAAAGCCCGAAAGAATGCCGAATGGCACGCCTATAAGCAGCCCAAAGGTGACCGCGGCGACGCTGATCGCGACGGTTCGTTGGCCGCCGACAAGCACGCGGGAATAAATGTCTCGTCCAAATTTGTCAGTACCGAAGTAATGGTTAGCACTGACAGGCGCGAGTCGCTCTCGGTAGTTTGGCTTGATCGGATCATGGGTTATCAGGACTGGTGTGAGGACGCAGACAATCGCCAGGAACGCGAGCATAGTTGCGCCCAACGTCGCGGTTCGGCTCTTGAGCAATTCCGCGTATCCCGTCCGGACCGAGGCAAGCAGGCGAAGCCTTCGCACGCGCCAGGCCGTTTCCGTATCACCGAGAGTGTCGATGCGCTGCCTCGCGCGCAAGTGTTGCTCGCTCATTGTCCTGACGCCTCCCGCGCCTTAGCCCAATCCGACGCGCGGATTAAGCACACGATAGATCAAGTCTACCGCCAGGTTGATCAACACAACCTTGATCGCCAGCACAAGGACGCCTGCCTGGATCACCGGGTAGTCGCGTAACTGGATGGCCTGGTAGATCGTCAGTCCGATCCCTGGCCAGGCGAAAATCGTCTCCAGGACAACGGTCCCCCCCAACAGGTTGGCGAATTGCAGACCGCTGATGGTCACCGTCGGAATCAGCGCGTTGCGCAGAGTGTATCGGTAAATCACCCGGCGTTCCGGTAGCCCCAGCGAGCGTGCGGTGTCGACGTATTCCTTGTGCAACTCATCCAGCATGCTGGAGCGCGTGAGTCGCGTCGTATAGGCAGCCTGCCGAAAGCCGATCGCGACCATTGGCAGGATCAGGTACCAGACGCTCTTGCCGAAGTTCTCGACGGGAGACACATATCCCGAGGACGGCAGGATCGGGAAATATAGCGAAAAGACCAGAATGGAGATGATTGCGAACCAGAATTCCGGAATCGAGATCCCGATCAGTGAGACCATCTGGACCGAATAATCCGCCGGGGTGTTGCGCCGCACCGCGGCTATGGTCCCAAGCGGGATTGCGATCACCAGCGACAGGGCTATTCCTGCCACCGCCAAATAGATTGTGGCGGGGATACGTTCCAACAGTTCGATGTAAACGGGCCGGCGTGTCACCAGCGACTTGCCGAAATCACCATGGGCAATCTTCTCCAGCCATATCAAGTACTGCCTGTAGAGTGGCTGGTCGAGACCGAACTCCTTCTCCAGGGCCGCCCGGACCACCGGATCTTCGAGGGCCTCCTGCCCGGCCAGAGAATCGATGATGTCGCCGGGCAGGGCATGCACGAACCCAAACACGAGCACGGTCAGCACGAAAACGACCGGTATGAGCTGGATCAGGCGGTTGATCGTGTAAAGCAACATGGTCGGTCACGCATCCCAGAATGGCTTGGTTCGGCGGGTGGCCTGTCTCCTGGGGCGCGGCACCGGTCCGCGGGAGATGGCGCTTCCGATGGCTCAGGCTGGCGGTTACTCAAAATAGGCCGTGCGAATACCGCCTCCGGACCAGGTGAAGACGTCGGCAATTGTTGGCGCGTAGCCCTTCAACCGGTTCGTGGCGGCGGTCACAACCGGCACGGTGTGGCAGTAGATCAGCGCCGCCTCATCGTTCACGATGCTGTCGACCTCGGTGTAGAGTTCCAGCCGCTTTTTACGATCAAGCGTGACGCGGGCTTCTTCGATCAACTTGTCCACGCGTTCGTTGGCGAAGCCGACGCGCAACTGTCCTTCATCCCCTTTCGAATGGAGCCAGCGCGAGTACCATCCGTCCGGTTCGAAACGGAAGCTGCTGCCGGTCGAATCGATTCCCCAGTCGCTTTTGCGGTATTTGTCCCGCAACACCGGATTATCGAAAACTTCGTTGGTGGCCTTGAACCCAGCCTCCAACAACATGGAGTGCAGCAGTTCTGCGGTATTGCGCATGAACGGATAGGCATCGCGTGAGACAACGGCAATTGGCGTGTTCAGCATATTAAGCTTGCGCAGGATCGCTTTCGACTTCTGCGGGTCGAATTCCTTTTCATTGCGCACACCCGGCATGTACCACGGGCTGTCCTTGCCAAAGAAGCTTTTCGCTTTTTCGCCCATGCCACTGAAGATGGCCTGGTGGATTGCTTCCTTGTCGATCGCATGGGCCACCGCCTGGCGCAACAGTTTCCCATTCGGCGCGGTCATGGCGAAGGGCCCGGACTTGGCGTTGAGGTTCAGATGCGCCAGACCGCCCTGTGGCACGTCCCAGGTCGTGAATTTGTCCTTGTAGTCTCGGCGGAAGCCGGCGGCATCTGCGAGATCGAAGGCATCGATCAGATCGACCTCGCCGTTGCGCAAGGCCGTCAGACGGACTTTATCTTCCTTCTTCGGATGACCCTCGAGCGCGTCGAGATACGGCAGCGGCTTGCCGTCCGCGCCGGTTTCAAAATAGTTTGGAAAGCGGACGAATTCAGCTTTGGCCCAGCGTTTCCAGGAGACAAATTTGAAGGGCCCGCACCCGATCGGGTGGGTATCGGCCTGGTCGACGCTATTTGGCGCCATCAGATTGCATGGGTAGAACACCGTATTCGCCAAAAAAACCGCGCTCGGCGCTTTCATGTGTATATGGACAATGTGTTTACCGTCGACTTCGATCCGGTCAACATCTTCAAGGCTCGCCCGGGTGAAGGCGTAGGCAATTTTCGGGTCGAGGATACGTTCGTAGTTCCATTTCACCGACGCGGCATCGACGTCGGCACCGTTATGATACTCGACACCCTTACGCAACCTGAACGTATACCGGGTCAAATCCTTTGAAATGTCCCACTCTTCGGCGATGCCGGGTACCATATCCATGTTCTGGTTGAGATCGAGAAGTCCTTGCGTGGTGCAGGCCGCCGGATTGGACACATAGAACATCAGATGGCGGTGCGGATCGAGCCCGGTCGAGTCCACCGTTGTCCCGAATCGCAGCGTGCCGCCACGTTTGGGTGTGCCTTTCGCGGCATCAGCGGACCGTGCGATCGAACCAACCGCCAATCCCGCGGCGCCAGCCGTCATCAATGTACGGCGCCCCATTCCCTCCGGCGTTGGCTTGTCGTTGGCTGGCATCCGCCCCTCCTCCCGCCTTGTCATTGACGGCCGACTTCGTGGCGCGATCAAGTCCAGGCGTCCTCGTCATTCGAGATCGCCGATTGGTTAATTCGCCCGTCAAAGCCTGCCGCCCAGGCAATTTTCACCTGGAAGTATTGCATGCGATGCTATGGCCGCCGCCGCTGGCTAGCAACCGGAATCTTACACTGATCTCTGGTCTGCCGGCTGCGGGCCCTGGGGCAACGGTCAAGGCGCTGCTAATCGAAATACGCAGTGCGCACTCCGCCGCCCGACCACGTGAACACGCCAGCTATCGACGGTGCGTAGCCCTTCAGCCGATTTACCCCGGCCGAAACTAGTGGCACGGTATGACAATAAATAACCGCGGCCTCATCGTTCACGATGCCGTCTACCTCTGTATAGAGTTGCTTCCGCTTGTCGACGTCAGTTGAAATTCGTGCCTCCTCGATAAGCTTGTCCACCCGCTGGTTCTTGAAGCCCAGTCGTAATTTACCCTCGTCGCCGTCCGAGTGGATCCAACGCGAATACCAGCCATCCGGATCAAACCGATAGCTGCTGGCAGTCGAGTCGATGCCCCAGTCATTCTTGCGGTATTTGTCGCGCAGGACCGGATTGTCGAACACCTCGTTCGTCGCCTTGAAGCCAGCTTCAAGCAGCATGGAATGGATCAATTCTCCGGTATTGCGCATGTACAGGAACGCATCGCGCGCCACGACGGCGATCGGCTGGTTCAGCATATTGAGTTTGCGCAGGATGGCGCGCGACTTTTCGGGATCATAGGATTTTTCGTTCTTTACGTCCGGCAGGTGCCACGGACTATCCTTGCCGTAGAAGTTGTTCACCGGTTCGCCGAGGTCGCTGTAGACCGCCGCGTGAACCGCCTGCTTGTCGATCGCATGCGCCACCGCCTGGCGCAACAACTTGCCGTTGGGGGCGTCCATCGCAAACGGGCCAGCCTTGGTGTTGATGTTCAAGTGCGCCATGCCGACCTGCGGCACATCCCAGGTGGTGAACTTGCTTTTGGAGTCGCGCCTGAAGTCCTTGACGTCACTGAAGGGCATGTTGTCGATCAGATCGATTTCGCCCGTGCGCAGAGCGGTCAGACGGACTTTATCCTCGCGCTTTGGATAGCCCTCTATGGCGTCAAGATAGGGCAGCGACTTTCCGTCGGCGCCGGTCTCGAAGTAGTTAGGGAACCGAACGAATTCGCCCTTGGCGTAGCGCTTCCAGGATACGAACCGGAACGGGCCGCAGCCGATCGGCAGCGTGTCGGCCTGATCGACGCTGTTCGGAGCCATCAGGATGACCGGATAAAAGACAACATTTGCAGCGAAGACCGCACTGGGCCTTTTCAAGTGTATGTGGAGTACGTGCTTGCCGTCAACCTCGATCCGCTCGACTTCCTCGAAGCTGGAGCGGATGAAGGCGTGCCCAACCCTGGGATCGAGAATCCGCTCATAGTTCCACTTTACCGAGGCGGCATCGACATCAGCGCCGTTATGGTACTCCGCCCCCTTGCGCAGGCGGAAGGTGTAGCGCGTCATATCCTTGGACATTTCCCAGGCCTCGGCGACACCTGGAACAATTTTCATGTGCCGATCGAGATCGAGCAGGCCTTGGACGGTACAGGCGAACGGGTCCGACACGTAATAGACGATATTCCGGTGCCCATCGAGGCCGTCACCGTCCACCCGTGTGCCAAAGCGCAAGGTTCCGCCACGCTTCGGATTGGCCATCGCGGGTGAGGCGAGGCCGGTTGCTGCCACGGCCGCGGTTGCGCCCAGGAGATGGCGGCGCGTCAGATCGATAGGGGGCGGGTTGCTATTTTGGAACATGTCCTGACTCCCTGGATTTTTTTGCTTTGTCGTTTCGTCCGGTTCGGGCGAACCCGGTCTCCAATCCCACGATGGTCACGCTCCATCGCCAGTATGACTGTGTCACAAGTCTGACGGCGTTGCGCCCGCCACCCTAGGCTCCAGCGCGCCACCGTGACAACAGGTATCGTCAGGTAGGGTGCGATTCGGTGTTGTGGGGAATATGCTGACACCTCGGTAATCGAGGGAATCGGACCCATGGCGACGGCGAACTTCAGCGACGAAGCTCTTTGGGCGTTTTGCCAATCCCATCCGCATTTTCGTGACCGATTGGCGTCGATAATCGGCGCGGTGGGGAACCTGGACGGAGACCTCGGAGAGGCGGACGCCGCCGAGGAGCGGTTGGTCGAGGAAATGCGGCTTCTGGGCCGCGAGGCGTTGCAAGGTTGGGCGGACAAGCGCGTCGAGGCGACGGAGCGGGACGTTCGTGGCCAAGCCGGGATGCACCGCCAGGGTAAAAAAACTCCGCTGGCACACGAAACTCGGCGAAATCACGGTCATAGAGCCGCAATACAGGCACAAAACGAATTAAGGGTTTGTGCGGCGCGTAGCCGCCGCAGAAGCCCCGTTGGACGAACGCGGGGGCTTGGGGACGAGGTTGCGCGCTATGGAGATTTCACCCAGGACGCTTGGTGGCTGAGCCGATAGTTGGTGCTCTGCCGGCCTGGTCTATGGCACCCGACCGCACCATGACGGTCCGACGCGGCGCTTTCAAGATGGTCTGTGGGATCATCTGAGCCAAGGAGCGAGCCGTCGGTAGCGTTTGTGACAACGGCCCGCCGCGACGTGCGGTGTGCGTCGTGACAAAACCCGGCGTCGGTAACGGGGGCGTATGGTGTGGATCATGGCCCCATGGCCTGCTGCGGGGTGAGCCTGCGGATGAAGATCAGCCGCCCCTGATGACAATGCGGACAAATCCGCGGCTCGATTGGCGGCATAGGCTCGGCGTCAGGCTGCTCGCGTGGCGGGACGGCGGGTTCCTGCGCCAGGTCAAGCTTGGGTGGCGCCTGGAGTTGCAGCATCTGGCGCACCCGGGCGGCGTTGTCGCGCTGTGTCGGATGCCACAGACCGAAGTAGCGAACCTTGTGAAAGCCGCGCGGCAACACGTGCTGGAGGAAGCGGCGCATGAATTCCTCGCCGCCGAGGCAGCAGGTTCGTGCCTGGCCGGTCTTGCGGTGCTTGTATTGGATGGTGACAGTTTCGTCGTCGAGACCGACAATCCGCGCGTTGGTGAGAGCGACGCGAAAGACGTAGCGGGCGAGATAGTCGAGCACGGCCTGTTCACCGTTGCCCCAGGCGGTGACATGGAGGATCCAGGGCCTGTGCCACACGGCCTCGGGGATGACCAGATCAGGGCATTTTCGCTGCAGCAACGCGCGGAACTTGCCGCGCACCAGTTTGGCAAGAGCTTTGATAGGGACAAGAAAATTGCGACGCGCCGGATGCCAGATGCTGCCGTCTTCGGAGATCCCGCCGCCGCTGACCAGGCAATGAACATGTGGGTGGAAGGCCAGTTGTTGTGTCCAAGTATGCAGCACCGCCAGCACCCCGACGGTGCCGCCGACGTAACGTGGGTCGCGGGCGAGTTCGATGATCGCGGCGGCGGCGGCCTGCATCAGCACGCCATAACCATCACGCTGGTTGGCACGTAGCACTTCGCGCAGTTCGGTTGGCACGGTAACGGTGATGTGGAAATAAGGCACCGGCAGCATCTCCGCCCGCCTGCGCTCGAGCCATTCCTGGGTCTGTGCGGTATGGCACTTGGGGCAACAGCGATTACCACAGGAATGATAGGAAAACATCGTAACCGTTCACCTCCCCGGTGTCACGGAGGCTGCGCTAGCGGGATCGGTGGATGGGGTAATCCCTTGCGGGCGTTGGCAATGAGATCGCTTGCATAAACCGCCACGTCGAGCGTGCGTTTGCGGCAGGTCTCGATGACGCTGAGGGCAGCGGCATAGCACCGGCTCCCTTCGTCGGTGCGGGTTCCGAAGCCGATACGACGGGCGATGACCGCATGGCGCAAGGCGCGCTCGGCATCGTTGTTGGTCGGCGGCAAGCGGGGATCGTAGACGAAGGCGATCACCGCATCCCAGTCGTTGAGGATCTCACGCGCGAGAGCGCGAGCTTTGTCCTCGGCCTCGTATCGATTGCACTGGCAGTTCCACTTCACACGGGTGAGCAGGCGCTTGACGGAAGCGTCGCTGCCGCCGGCGGCAACCTTCGCGATGAGACCGCGCAGATCACGCGCCAGATCGCGGCCGAAGGTGGAGCCGGGACGGCCATAGCCTTCGGCGAGCGCCACGGCCTTTCTGATGAGGTGTGCGAGACAGCGCTGCCGGCGCGGATGATCGCGATAAGCGACATAGCCATCGCTCACCAACCAGCCCAGGAAGGCCTCGCCGATCAATGCCGTCAGTTCCTCCCTGGCGCGGCTGCCAATACGGAAGACCACCGTGGTCGCGCTCACCGCCACCCACAGCCATAACAAGGCACCACGCTGGTACCAGGGCGTCTCGTCGAGGTGAACGACCTCGGCGCCGCGGATCTCCTCGACCAGGTCCTCGACCACCGGCTCGCAGGCCAGGCCGAACTCGCGGATGCAGCGGTCGATGCTGGCGGTTCCCAACTCCAGACCGAGCCAATCGGCCAGAAACTCCTGGATCTTCTGCCGCGACAGTCGGAAGCGCAACGATAGGACGGCGATGAAGCTGGCGAGCATCGGGCCGATCAGGCAACGTTCGGTCAGTTGCAAGTTCCGCCGGCGTCCTTCAATCTCCGAGCAGCGCCCGGTTCCGGGACGCGCGACCGTTTCGTGGCCACATGCGCAACGGCCGACGAAATAGCGATGCCTGGCAGCGCTGATCCGCAACGCCATGGCGGCACGTTCGAGATCATAGACGTAATGCGCGCTGTCCTGCCGGCAGCGCTGCGCGATGTCGAGTGTCAGCCCGCAGGCCGCGCAGGCGGTGGCGTCGTGATCGACATCGCAATCCACGACCATCGGCTGGCGCCGCCAGAAACCCGGCATCCCTGGCTGTTTGCCGGGTGGCTTTGACGGCTTCGTGTTCGTGGCCGCGGACGGCGATGCACCGTTATCCTCCCCGCTCCGCGGCTTGGCGTTTTTGGCTTTCTGGCGGTCGTCTCGCCGGCGGTACGGGTTGTCGCTCGACGGCGGACGCGAGCTGTTCGTTGAGTTTTGCTTCACCTTGTCCGCAAGGGATCGCGCGATCTCGACCAGTTGCCACGTCAATTCTTCCAGCTCTTCCCGGGTTAGGTCCCGGAGCCGGTCACGGTCCATATCGTTCAGTTGATCCGCTCTGAGATCCGCCACGTGGTGTGGAGAATCGCATCGCGAGGTAGGCTACAACATAATTCTGGGGGTTATTGCGAGAACACCTACTACCTGTGGTACCCGCGACTCACCTGGCTTGCCTCGCAACGCCGGCCGTCCCCCTACTTGCGGGCGATCTACTGCCACGCCGATGGCCGCCGGTCATCGGGAGGGGGGAGTGTGAACGGTTGCAAAACATCTCGGTATCGCAGGTATCGCAGCGCCAGACCTGGCCGCCGAGTGCCGCGGTACGGCAGTCGAGAATGTCGTCGATGGCACGCCGGTGCGAGGGCAGCATGGACGTGCCGTGAGCGGAGACGTAGTCCGCCGCGAAGCGGCGGAACACGTCGGCGATCTCGATCATGACCGCGGCTCAGAGGCCGCGCATCAATCGATCGAGTAGACTATGCAACGACGTTCGGGTCGGCGTGGTCAGGTGGGTATAGATGGCGGTCGAGGCGATGCTGGCGTGGCCGAGCAGGATTTGGACGATACGGATGTCGATACCGTTCTCGATCAGCCGTGTCGCGTAGCTGTGGCGCAGGCAATGCGGGGTGACCCGGCGCTGGATGCCGGCCTTGGCGGCCGCGGCGGCGAAAGTATCGGCCAACACACGCTTGTTGACCGGTGCATCACCGGTTCGATTGGGGAACAGCCAACGAGGGTTGCGATGGGTCCGCCACAGATGGCCCAACTCATCCAGTACTGGTTGTGGCAGCGGCGCCAGTCGCTCCTTGTTGCCCTTGCCGATGATGTGCAGTACCTGGTTGGCCCGGTCGATGGCGCCAATTTCCAGTGTGGTGGCCTCGCTGATGCGCAGGCCGCAGGCATACATGACGGCAAGGCAGGTCTTGTGAACCGGGTTGCGGATTGCGCCGAGCAGGCTGCGAACCTGGTCCTCGGACAGTGCTTCAGGGAGTCGCTTCTGTCGGGGCGAGGCGAGCCTTTTTTTCCCCGAACAGCCCCCAGGCACGGCCGAGCGTGTGGCGATAGAGAAAGCGCAGGCCGTACTGGCTGGTCTGGAAGGTGCCGCGGGCCGCACCGCCCTGGCGCAAGTTGAGCAAATAGGCCCGCACTTCTTCCTCGCTGAGCTGGTCCGGCGAGCGGCGGTAATGCGCAGCCAGCCGATACACCGCCTGGGTGTAGATCTTTCGCGTTCCCTCAGCCAAACCGGCCAGGATCATGTCCTCGATCATCCGCACACGTAGTGGCGACATGGTGGTCTCCTTTCGTTGATGCTCCGACGGGCTACGTCGTGCCCGCCGGTTCGAAAGGATACACCGTCCCGCCCGCCACCTCGAGCGTGCGATCTATGCCCACACCTCGGCGAAGCCGTTCCGTCCAACCAACCGCGTGCGCCCCTTTGTTCTCGGTGCGAGGGTCAGTCCTCGCGGATGTTCGCGGCCTTTGCAACGGGCGATCACGGATTTCGCGGCGGATGCGCCCTTCGCCCAGGTCGTGTTGAAATTGCGCGAGCATTACGGCTTCGCACGGCGAAAGCACGATCCAGAGGGTCACTCTGGGCCATGCCCAGGCCATTTTCGAGGCCGGTCGCGCGTCCGCGGAATTCCCGGTGGCACCAGGCCAGCACAAGCAAATCGTGGCCCAGATCGACGGGGGCATGGTCCCGATCGTGGGGCCATACAGCTTTCACGCAAGCCGCGGGGCGAGCCTTGACAGACAGGGGCGCGGCTATGCATCTTTTCGTTCAAGGGGACTTCCGCGATCACCCCGTGAGGCTTCGGCCGAAGCATCGCGTCCACACACTCCGCCAGGAGGGGACGCCGTATGCCTACACCCACAGTGATCACCACGCCTCAACTCCAACGCCTCATCGGGTTGCCCGATACGCCGATCGTCCTTGACGTACGGACCGGAGAGGATTTCGCAGCCGACCCTCGTCTGCTGCCTGCGGCCCTCCGCCGGGATTGGACCACGGCGGCACAATGGGCTGGCGACTTCACGGGGAGGTCCGTTGTCGTTGTCTGCCAGCGTGGCCTCAAGCTCAGTCAGGGTGTCGCGGCTTGGTTGCGCCATGCCGGCGCCGATGCGGAAAGTCTCGAAGGCGGTTTTGAAGCATGGCGTGCGGCAGGCGGCATGTTGCTGCGACCTGACCACCTGCCAGCACGGGACGCCCGCGGACGCACAACCTGGGTGACCCGTAGCCGCCCCAAAATTGACCGGATCGCCTGCCCATGGCTGATCCGCCGCTTCATCGACCCAGCGGCGGTCTTTCTTTATGTCGCGCCGCCCGAGGTTCTCGCCGTGGCGGAACGCTTCGGAGCGACCCCATTCGACGTAGAGGGAATTTTCTGGAGCCACCGTGCCGCACTCTGCACGTTCGATGTAATGCTGGATGAATTCAGCCTGCACTCCGAAGCGCTCGATCGCCTGGCCGTCATCGTTCGCGGCGCCGATACAGCCCGCCTCGATCTTGCCCCGCAGGCTGGCGGTCTCCTGGCCGTATCGCTTGGGCTGTCGCGCATGTATCGCGACGACCTCGCGCAACTCGATGCGTCGATGATGCTGTATGATGGCCTCTATCGTTGGTGCCGCGATGCCACCGCGGAGGCGCATAACTGGCCATCTCCGGGAGCACCGGTATGAACGACGCCCAGACCGTTCCGCCAAAGGAATCCGATACCGCCAGCAATGACCAACCCATGCCAACCTTCGCGGCAGCCTTTCGTGTGTGGTTGCGCATCGGCTTGTTGTCGTTCGGCGGACCAGCAGGGCAGATCGCTCTGCTGCATCGGGAAGTCGTCGAGACACGCCACTGGATCGGCGAGCGCCGGTTTCTGCACGCCTTGAATTTCTGCACCTTGCTGCCTGGGCCGGAAGCGCAGCAACTCGCGACGTATCTCGGCTGGCTGATGCATGGGGTGAAAGGGGGGCTCGCCGCGGGTATCATTTTTGTCCTCCCGGGCGCGGCGGTCATGCTGGCGCTTTCGCTGATCTACGCGCTGGCGGGCGAAGTTCCCGTCATCGACGCCCTGTTCTTCGGGCTGAAAAGCGCCGTGCTGGTGCTTGTCATCGAAGCCTTGCTGCGGATCGCGCGGCGCGCGTTGAAGGGTAAGGTCGCATGGGCTTTGGCTGTGGCCGGGTTCGTCGCCCTGTTCTTTTTCAACATTCCGTTCCCCGTGGTCGTGCTGACGGCTGGCGTGATCGGCTTCTTCCTCCCTGGCTACTTCAGTCATGCGGGCCATGGTCAGGCGAAACAGGACCGCCCAGCCCTGATCGATACGCTGCTGGCGACAGACCCAGGCCGTCCCGCTCGCCTGGCTGCTGGCGCCAGGCGGGCAGGCTTCATCGCCCTGGCCCTATGGCTGCTCCCCGTCGGCGGTCTGATGGCCTTGACGGACGGCACCTACGCGGACGTTGCTTGGTTCTTCACCAAAATGGCCGTCGTTACCATCGGTGGCGCTTATGCTGTCCTCGCATATGTCGCGCAGGATGCGGTGGAGGCTTATCAGTGGTTGGCACCACATGAGATGCTGGCGGGTCTTGGCCTCGCGGAGACGACACCCGGGCCGCTGATTCTGGTGCTACAATTTGTCGGCTTCCTGGCAGGCTTTCGGTCTCCGGGGATGTTGAGCGGCGTCGCGGGCGGCGTCGCCGCTTCGGCTCTGACCCTTTGGGTCACGTTCGCACCCTGTTTCGCGTTCGTCTTCCTTGGCGCGCCGCTGATTGAACGCTTGCAGGCCAATGTCTCACTGGCAGGCGCGCTCGCCGCCGTAACCGCGAGCGTGGTCGGCGTGGTTGCAAATCTAGCGGTCTGGTTTGCGTTAAATGTGCTGTTTCGAGATCATGCCGCGTTTCGCTTCGGACCGCTGGCATTCGATATCCCCATGCCGGCGAGCATCGACCTGGCTGCATTTGCACTGGCCATCGTGGCAGCTGTGTGCCTTTTCCGTCTGAAATGCGGGGTCCTGCGGACATTGGGGACAACGGCTGCCGCCGGTCTGGCGCTGCGATTGGTAATCGCAGCCTGACCGCCAGCGCGGGCAAGCACGACATTTGGGGAAGACGTTGCGGCCCGCCGCCTGGTGCCGGCAGGAAGCGGTGATGATCAGGGATCGCGCTTAACGGCGGTGAAGTCACCATTCACGCGCAGAGTGGCCGATGCTGTGTAAAACAGCGTGACGCC
The DNA here is from genome assembly GCA_945861095.1 of Asaia bogorensis. Taxonomy (GTDB): domain Bacteria; phylum Pseudomonadota; class Alphaproteobacteria; order Acetobacterales; family Acetobacteraceae; genus Rhodopila. Next base: position 19,643 of record CAMATI010000085.1, read on the forward strand.
GTTCACGTATTATCGCCGTCGCCCGTGTCGCGATGGTCGCGGCCCCGCTGCTCGGCATGCACCCGCGGCGCTCCGTAGGTGCCGTGCGAGGCGGCATGGAACGTGCGGATCCGGCGCAGGCCGTTGTGTGGACCAACGCCGCCGGCGGGGTGTCGGTCTGCCGTCCGGCGCCGGGCGTGCCAATCGATGCCGGCTTCTTGGCGCGCTGCCCGGCCGATGCCCTTGTGGTCGACGAAGCGAGCCTGCCGGCCGACGCCGACGGGTTCTTCGAGGCTTGGCGGTTGCGCGATGGGCAGGTGGTGGTGGACCTGACAGCCGCACAGGCGCTCCAGCAGGAGCGGGTCAACGCAGCCGCCCGGCTCGTGGCCGGCGACCGCGCGGACCGGGCCGCGATCGGGTTGAGCGACGATACGACCCGGACCGACTTCCTGGCCGGGATTGCCGCCCAACGCGCTGCCGTGAGCGCCACGCAGACATTGGCCGATCTTCGGTCATCCGCCGGAACCGACAAAGCGACACTGCAGGCATCATTAGCGAGAACGAAACCGCCGCCCGCCTGGCCGTGCATGAGGCGGTCTGCGCCGAGCGCTGGAAACAGGCGAGCGATCGGCTTGCTCGTATCGAGATCGTGCTCGCCGCCATTGTCTGTCGCGCTGGATATCAACGGCACCGTACAAGCGGCATACGAACGATAGCGCGAATCCGAGCGCCTCTGCCATTCTCCATAGCGTTCCAAGCTTTTCAACCGAGTGCGCGGGCCGCTCAGCGGCTCGCGATCTGTGCCGTCGCCACGAACTCGTTTAGCAATGCCATCGTGGCCTGACCCGAGGTGTTGAAGGGGTCCAGCCTCGGTTTTTCGGAATACTTCAGCAGCAATGCTGTGTTCACCTTGGCGATGTTGACCTGGCCCATGTTCCAGTGGCCGAAGCGACGCTCGCCGATCTCCTCGAAGGAAAGCAGGCGCAGGCCATGGTGGCGGTCGTCGCGCACGATGGTGTTGAACAAGTCGCACACGGCGTCGCGCCCACCCTCCAACACCTGCACGAACACGTCATCGACGAAGCACAGCAGGCCGGTGATGCCGCGTGCGGGGTTGTTGCGCCG
>CAMATI010000086.1 GCA_945861095.1 Asaia bogorensis
GATCATCGCACCACTTGACCATTACGTCAGAGCGCGGCTCCGTCCTGCCTGAGTGGCAGGTGCACCGAAAGTCGCGGAGCGCTGCCGATAGGATCAACCGGCTTGGGGAACCCAAGACCGGCGTGCCCACGGTTTTGCCCCTATTACAAGTTCTGGCCCTACAACCTGACATTGACGCTGGAGAATTACGACTTCGGGCGTTTCGATTCCTCGGGCTGGGACTCGTTCCTGGTTTCGCTGAAAATGTCGGCCGCGGCGGCGGTGATCGGGTCGGTCCTGGTCTTCGTCGTGGCCTATCTGTTGGATCGAGGCCCCAAGGGCGGCGTGTTGCCCCCCATCGTGCGCCTGGCCACCACGTTGCCGCTGGCGGTGCCCGGCCTGGTGCTGGGACTGGCCTATATCCTCTTCTTCAACCAACCAGGCAATCCGCTCGGCTTTCTGTATGCCACGCTGGGCATCCTGGTGCTGAACTCCGTGACCCATTTCTATACCGTGTGTCACCTGACCGCGACGGCGGCCATCCGCCAGCTCGACGCGGAATTCGAAGCGGTCGGCGCGTCGCTGCAGGTGCCGGTCTGGGTGACGTTCTGGCGCGTGACCTTGCCGATCTGCCTGCCGGCAATCCTGGAGATCGCGATCTATCTGTTCGTCAATACGATGACCACCGTGTCGGCGGTCATCTTCCTGTACGGGCCGGACACGAAGCCCGCCTCGGTCGCGGTGGTTCACATGGATGAGGCCGGTCAGGCCAGCGCGGCGGCGGGGATGGCGGTGGTGATCCTGGGCGCCAACATGATCGCCAAGATCGGCCAATTGGCGATCGGCGCGGTGGTGGAGCGCTATACGCAGGGCTGGCGGCGCCGGTAAGGCCAGCCTTCCGACCCGGGGTCGACCCAGGCGGGGGGGCCGACCCAGGCGGGGCCGACCCAGGGCCGATCCCGCCGGCTACCGCTGATCCACATCCCCACGCGACGCCAAGACGACGATCCGTCGCGTGGGACAGGTTTCCCTCAGTATTTTTGGGGGACGTATAGGTTGGTCGGCAACGTGCGGCGTTCGTAGTTGGGATCGAACACCCGTTCCGGCAGCAGCACCGGCTCATGCGGCACTTCCTCGTAGGGGATCATCGACAGCAGGTGAGAGATACAGTTCAGCCGAGCTTTCTTCTTGTCGTTCCCCTCGACGATATACCACGGGGCTTCGGGGATGTTCGTGCGTTCGAACATCTCCTCCTTCGCCTTCGTGTACTGCTCCCACCGCACGCGGGATTGCAGGTCCATGGGCGACAGCTTCCATTGCTTGATCGGATCATGAATCCGCATCATGAAGCGAAGCTGCTGCTCCTCGTCCGTGATCGAGAACCAGTATTTGATGACCACGACGCCGGAGCGGACGAGCATCCGCTCGAATTCCGGAACGTCACGGAAGAACTCCTCGACCTCGATCTCGTTCGCGAAGCCCATCACGCGCTCCACGCCAGCCCGGTTGTACCAACTGCGGTCGAACAGGACCATCTCCCCCGCGGCCGGCAGATGCGGCACGTAGCGTTGGAAATACCATTGCGTCTTTTCACGATCGGACGGCGCCGGCAACGCAACGACACGGCAGGTGCGCGGATTGACCCGTTGCGTGATCCGCTTGATCGCGCCGCCCTTGCCCGCGCTGTCGCGCCCCTCGAACAGGATCACGAGCTTCATTTTCTTGTGCGCCACCCAATCCTGTAGCTTCACCAATTCGGACTGCAGACGGATCAGTTCGCGAAAATAGATGCTCCGGTCGATCGAACTTTTCTTGCGCGTGTCCAGAACCGCGCGCAATTCCGGTGGAAGCCGGCTGTCGTCGATTTCCTGTTCCAACTCCTCGTCGAGGTCGTCCTCAAGCTCGAGATCGAGCCAGGATTTCGTGTCTTTCTCATCGCCCCCGATTGGCACTGCTCATTCTCCCATTGCGCATGTCGCGGAGGTGCCCTGGTACACCAACCGCCTGCCCAACGGATGAAACTTTAATGGCACCCAGCCGCTCGGCCTGCCTGACCAAGCGGCTGGTGCGCGCCTACGCCACGCGGAAATTGCCGAACTGCCAGGGGCAGCTCGTATCCACATCCTCCGCGAACAACTGCCCGCGACCTTCCAGCGGCGTCCAGTCGGAATAGGCCCCGACCACGTCGCCCAGATAGGGACCGGCAACCTCCAGCACGCGGACATGATCCAGGTGATCGGCCTCGATCACGCCAGCCGCCGGATTCTCCATCGCCCACACCATGCCGCCTAGCACCGCCGCGGTGACCTGCAACGACGTCGCGTTGTTGTAAGGCGCCAGACGGCGGGCTTCGTCGATCGACAGGCGGGAACCGTACCAGTAGGCGCCCCGCGCATGCCCCATCAGCAGCACGCCCAGTTCATCGATGCCACGCGCGATTTCGTGCATCATCAGGCGCTTTTCCGCCTGCATCCGCCAGTTCTTGCCGGCGATCTCGTGCAGCGACAGCACCGCGTCGTCGCAGGGGTGATAGGCGTAGTGCACGGTTGGGCGATAGCGGACCGTGCCGCCCTCGGTCATCGTGTAGTAGTCGGCGATCGAGATCGATTCGTTGTGCGTGATCAGGAAGCCGTGGAAAGGGCCTTCCAGCGGCGTCCAGCTACGCACCCGGGTCGAGGCGCCCCGGCGGTTCAGATAGATCGCCGCGTCGCAGCCGGATTGATGCCGTTGGCCATCGGCCGGCAACGCCTTTTCATGCGTGCCCCAGCCCAGTTCGGCCGGCTGGTTGCCCTCACCCACGAAACCATCGATCGACCATGTGTTGACGAACTCGCCCGGCTTCTTCGCCATATCGGCGGTTTGCGTGTCACGCTCCGCGATGTGGATCACCTTCACGCCAAGGGCATGGGCCAGACCGGCCCATCCATCACGAGTCGTCGGCATCGCGACATCGTGTCCGGCATCGGCCGCGATGTTCAGCAGTGCCTGCTTGACGAAATGCGACACCAGACCCGGGTTGGCACCATGCGTCATGACGGCCGTCGGGTCGCCCTTGCCAGGCCGAGCGAGGGCGAGGGCGGTTTCCCGCAAGGCGTAGTTGCTGCGGTCCGACGCCGACAGGGTCGGGTCGGTGTAGCCGCCGGCCCAAGGCTCGACGCAGGTATCGAGATACAAAGCGCCCAGTTCACGGCACAGCGCGACCAGCGCGACCGAGGAGACATCGACCGACAGGTTCAGCAGGAAATCGCCACGGCCCAGTTCGGCGCCCAGGACGTCGCGAAAATTCTCCCGCGTCAGAGGCATCGCGGAAAAGCGGACGCCATGCTCCGCGGCGAGATCGCGGCCGCGCTGATCGGCGCTGATCACATGGATCCGGTCGCGAGGCATGTCGATATGACGCAGGATCAGGGGCAGCACGCCCTGGCCGATGCTGCCGAAACCGAGCATCACCAGACGACCACCAAACACAGCATGTTTGATCATGGTTCGTAATCCTTGAGAAACGGAAAATGGGCGCGGCTCAGGCCGCTTGCGCGTATCCGTAGGCGTGGTCGCTCTGCACCGGCGCATCGCTGACCTCGGCGATGCGGGCACGATCGAACCCGTTGAACCCGGTGCGCAGGCAACCGCCATACGCGCCGAGTTGGCCGATTTCGATCCAGTCGCCCTCGGCGATGTCCGCCGGCAGGGTGAACGGGCCGCGCATCACGTCGGCGCTGTCGCAGGTCGGGCCGAAGAAGCCGAAGTCGCGGACGATCGCGTCATCGGCCGCCACGCCCGGGCGAATGCGCCGCACCGGATAGCGGAAGCCCAGCACGCCCGCGTCGGCCAGGCTGCCATACACGCCGTCATTGATATACAGCATGTCCCCACGGCGCGCCTGCACGTGCACGACAACCGAGCCGCCGCCAGCGACCAGCGCGCGTCCCGGTTCGGCCCACAGCCGAACCCCCGGCAGCCCGAGGCGGTCGAAACCGTCCTCGATTTCCGCCATGAACGCGCCCAGCGCCACCGGTTCCATGTCCGGATACGCGACCGGGAAGCCGCCACCGACATCGATGATGTCGATCTGGACGCCGGACGCCTTGATCACGGTGCCGGCGATCGCCATCGCCTTCCGCCAGGCCAGCGGGTCCAGGCACTGCGAACCGACATGGAACGCGATTCCCAGCCGGGTGGCATGCGGGCGAGCGGCGCGCAGCAGAGCTGCGGCGTCTTCCGCTTCGGCACCGAACTTGCCGGACAGGTCCAGCACGGCGCCGCCCTTGGGCAGCGCCAGGCGCACGACCAGGCCCAGGTCCTCGCTTGCGCCACGCAGGGTGGTCTCGGCCCGGATCTTGTCCAGTTCCGCCAGGCTGTCGAGCACGAAGTCGCGCACGCCATAGGTCGCCCAGGCTTCACGGATCGCGCCGCGCGCCTTGATCGGGTGCATGAAATGAATGCCCGCATCCGGGAACATCTGGCGCACCAACTGGATCTCTTTCGGGGATGCGCAGTCGAAATGACGCACGCCGCCCGCCCACAGGGCGCGCAGCACGGCCGGTTCGGGATTGCACTTCACCGCATAGAGAACATCGCCGGGAAACGCCGCCACGAAGTCGCGCGCGGTCGCCGTCAGGGTGGCGGGACGGATGCAGTGGATCGGCTCCTCCGGCCGATCTTCGGCGATCAGTGCATCGACCGTGCGCAGTGGCGCGGGCATGGCCGCGGGCACCGCCAGATCGCGGAGATGACGGCGGAGCGGAGAGACGGCGGAACGGACTCGCAGGACGGACATCGCGGTAATCCTCGCAACAGCAGACGGCCATGCTTGGAGCAAGGCCGAGCGACGGTGGGGAAAACAGAAACCAGCGGCGGAGGCGCGTGGCGCTCTCCGGCGTTGGGCTCAGGCGATGCGCGTACTTCGCGTCGCCGCGACCTTATCAGCAAACATAGGCAGCTCCCTAACGACCCCAGCCCGTAGGCCGGCTCGACCGAAAAGGACGCTTACGTCGTTGCTGTGCCCCTTTTGGGGGGCTCGCGGCACGTGCGAGGCGTCGGTGAATGCCGCGGCCCAATGACGGGGGCCGAAGCGGAGGCAGTGTTTAGTGGAAACCCGCTGTTCGGCGCAAGAGAATTCTTAGGCCCAAGATAGAACGTCAGCGCATGGCGCCATGCGCTGACGTGTTGACCAGCGCCAGATACTCCCAGACGACCGTGGCGGCGGCGAGCGACGTGATCTCGGCCATATCATAGGCGGGCGCGACTTCGACCACATCCATGCCCTGGAAGCGCACGCCGCCCAACCCGCGCAGGATCGACTGGGCTTGCCAACTGGCCAGGCCGCCGATTTCCGGCGTGCCAGTACCCGGCGCGAACGCTGGGTCGAGCGCATCGATGTCGAAGCTGAGATAGGCGGGAACGTCGCCCACGACGTTTCGGATGCGTTCAACGACCGACGCCGGTCCTTGCATGTGGACATCGATCGCCGACAGGATCGTGACGCCCTGCCCGACCGTCCAGTCCCACACGTCGCGCTGCATCGGGGATCGGATGCCGATCTGGATCATCCGGGCCGGATCGACCAGACCTTCCCGGATCGCGTGATAGAAGACCGAGCCATGGGCATAGGCCTGACCGAAATTGTCTTCCCAGGTATCGACATGCGCGTCGAAATGCACCAGGGCGATGGGGCTGTCGAGACGGCGGCGCAATGACCGCAGCAAGGGCAGGGTGATGCTGTGCTCGCCGCCCAGGCAAAGCAAATGCGCCAGGCCATCGGCCTGCGCCTCGATCCGGGCGAGCGAGCCGGGGATGTCACCCAACGCCAGATCGAAATCCCCGATATCGGCCAGATCGAGGGTCAGCGGATCGACCCAGAACGCTGGATGCGCGCCATCCACCAGCATCCGGCTGGCGCGTCGGATGGCAGCCGGTCCTTCCCGCGTGCCCGATCGGTTCGTGGTTCCGATATCGAGTGGCACGCCGGCCACCGTGAACGCGGCGGACCGGTCGGTGCGACCTATCCCGAGAAATCCCGCCGGAGTGGCATAGGTTGGCGTGCCGGCCATCGCTTGTTCCTGTTGACTGTTGCAAGACACCGGAACTCACTGCCCGAACCCAGGCCCGCCGTCACGCGCCAAACTCGGGGACGCTCTGACCAAAGAGCCGATTGTCCCCCGGCTGGTATCAGATGGTACTCACCCCAAGGTCAGCATGGGTGATGGTCGCGACGGCGGCGGGTTGCCCCCACCGCTACCACGGGCGCCGTCCCACGACGCCGGACGAAGCCCGGCGTCTCGCGGTGTCAGGCCGCGACCGGCTTCTTCCGCCCGCGGACGGCGCGGGACGCACCGCCCCGCGTCGCGCCTCGTTTGGCCAGCTTCTGCCTGACGGCCTCCACCTCGGTCCCGACGATCCGCAGCGGCGCGCAGCCGAACGCTTCCCAGAACATCGGGGACGTCTGCGTGCCGGAGAAGTCGGGGAACAGACGCATGACCCCGCCCGCGTTGCTGAAGTTCGACCTGTCACCGGCCTCCAGATAGGATTCCGCCGGCAGACCTTCCGCCAGCAGAACATCGTGAGCGGCAAGCTCGACGTGGTAGTAAGTGACCTGGTCCGTCTGAACCTGCGCCACCGAGCCGCCGTTGATCAGGTGCTTGATCGGGATCAGCACATTCTCGACATAGACCGCGTGATCGGGGGAAAGGTACAGGTCGCGCGCGGGCATTTTGGGGCCGAACGCGCCGGCCTTGACGCGGACCGGCCAGACCTTGGTCGGCTCTGGGTGGCGGCGGCAATCCACCTGACGATGGCCAACCCAGATGATCGGCCGGGTGCCCGAGCGAAGCAGGACCTCGACCTCGTCGCCTTCCCGCAGGTCTTCGACCGCGACCAGACCCTTCGACGTGGCGATCCGCGTGCCTTCGGCGAAGCAGATGACCGTGTCGCTTGCCACGACGTTCAGGTTCTGGATGCGCAGATCCAGGGCGGCCGACGTGTCCGCCTGGTTGTAGGCGGTTTCGACCGTCCCATGACGCGCCTGCATGAAGTCTTGCAGCGCCTTCTGCTCGCCCAGGGAATTGGCCGGCACGTTCGCCGCGGCGGTGAAGTCCAGGCTCTCGTCGACCGGACCCGACAGCGTGCCGTTGTTCAGCAGATAACGGAAGTTCTCGCCATTCGCCTTCACCGGATAGCCGTCGCCGCCGTTCGCGGTGAAGTTCAGGATCACCACCGGGATCGTCGCCGGCGCGCCGGGGTCGATCACGCCGTCGTTCACGATCACCCGGATGAAGTTGCCATCCTGGTCGAACAGCGCGATGTCCTGCACCCGCGATCCGGCCGCCAGGTCCGGATCGTAGGAGAAGCGCAGACCGCCCACCTGCGGGAACCCGCCATTGCCGGGCGCCAGGCCGGCGGCGAAGTTCATGATGTTCAGCAGGCCTTGCGGCGTCGTGTCGAACACCATCAGGCGGTTGTCGAAGCGCAACGCGTTCTCGATATCGAGCTGGGACACGTTGCCGTTCGCGGTCAGCGGATTGCCCACCTTGTCGCCGTCGGCCTCCACCGATCCGATCGACGCGCGCAGCCCGCCGCCGTTCTTCAGCGACACCAGGGTTGCACCGCCGCCCAACGCCGCCAGCGCCTTGAACGCATTCGCGTCCGCCGTCAAATTGCCCAGATTGACTTCCTGCGCTCGGCCGAACACCCGGTCGCCTTCCAGGTAGACGTTACTGAAGCCGAACTTGTTGCCGTCCTTGGCGGTGACGACAGCGTCGATCGCGTTCACGATCGCCTGCACCTTGGCACCCGTCGTGCTGCCGGCGACGATCTGGTCCGCCGTCTGCGTGCTGCCATAGACGGACTGCAACGTGCCCGCGGTTGCAGCGTAGGCGCCGTTGATCACGTTGTTCAGCGCCGCGGTGTTCAGAACGCCGTTGACGTCGAATTCCACCTGCAACCGGCCCAGATAGGTGTATTCGGTGTCGGTTGTTACGATCAAGGTCGGATTGCCGTCCTTGTCGGTGGCCAGGATCGGGTAGTCGCCGACGAAGGTCGCGTCGTGGCCGTTGAAGCCCACGGCCGTGTCGTTCGCGTCGCCCAGACGCTCATGCCCGCCGCCCGCGACCATCACGTCGATGCCCGACACAAGGCCGGCAAGCGCCTGGTTGCGCGCCAGGTCGTCCAACTGGTCGACCATGATGACTTTGTTGATGCCGGTGGCGCGCAATGCGTCGACCGAGGCCTGCAACAGCGCCGCCACTTCCTGAAGATCGGAGGTCGCGTCGTTGCCATCGTCCTTCGGCACCGTGCCGTTCGGGGATGTCTTGGTCAGTAGATCGAACGTCGTCGAACCGACGATGCCGATCTTTTCCCCGTTCAGCGTCACCACCGTGTAGGGCGCGATCTTGCCCTTGATGGTGCTGGCTTCCTTGCCGGCGAAGTTGTTCGTCGCGGTGCCGCCCAATGTCGCGTCGGCCAGGCCGCGCAAGGAATTGTCGGCCGAGAAGTCGAGGTTCGACGTGATCAGCGGGAACAGCGCCCCACCCCAGGCGCCCGAAGCGTTGATTGCGCCCGAGACAATCGGAGACCCAAGGTCGAACTCATGATTGCCCAGCGCCGAGGCATTCACCCCGAAGGCGTTCATGATCGCAACGTCGGGGCGGGCCAACGCCGTGGACCCGATGCCAGGGACGGCGTTCAGCGACGGATCGGCACCGCCGACCAGCCACGGACCGGGGATCCAGCTATCACCTTCGCCCAGCACCAGTGTATTGGCGGTTGTGGTGCGGAACTGGTCGATCATCGCGCCCATGATCGGCGCGGTATCGACACCAAGCGTCCCGGATTCACCGTAGAAGTGCAGGATTTGCAGCGTGTAGGGCGGCGTCACGATCCGGCCGGGCGACCCGACCTCGGTCGCCACCGTTGAGGACGCGAAGGCGCCGTTGGTGCCGATCACGCTAACCGTCGAGATCGTCGCCGCATTCAGCCCGGCCGCGTTGTCGAAGGTCGGCAGGTTCGGCGGTGTGGGCGAGGTCCCGAAGGTCACGGCCGCCCGCAGGCCGTTGCCAGCGTCATACAAGTGGACGGCGTCGCCACCCGACCCGAGCCCGACACCGGAGCCGGAATAGGTGCCGATCTGGAGGCTGGCGGGGACATTGGAACCGAACCAGTGGGTGCGGAACGCGTCGGCCTTGGTCGGATCGCTGTTCTCGATGAACACGACCGATTCACCCGCCGCGATGCTGGTAATGCCGTTCAGCGCCACCGCCGCGGCGGGGGAACCAGAACTGTCATCCATCTTCCAGCCGGTGATATCGACGGCGAACGGGGAGGAGTTCGTCACCTCGAACCAGTCGAAGCCGATCGGGCTGTCGCCGCTGGACCAGGGTGCCACTTCCGAGATGAAGATGCGCCCGATCATGCCCGGAGAGCCGATCTCGGTGTTGCTGTTCAGCGCGGCGAAGGCGCCGTTGGTGCCGACCTTGCTCAGCGTCGTGATCGCGGTGTTGTTCAGGCCGGCGGCGTTGTTGAAGCTTTGGAACGGACCGATGGTGGACGCACCGAAGCTGATGCCGACCTGCCTGGTGCCGCTGGCATCGAACAGGTTGACCTGGTCGCCGCCGGTGCTCAGACCGACGCCACCGCCGGTATAGGTGCCGATCTTCAGACCCGCGGGCGCGGCGCCGCCGAACCAGTTGTTGCGGAACGCCGTCGTGATTGCCGTCGGGTCGGCCCCTTCGACGAAGATCACGGACTCACCGGCGCCGATCGTCGTGATCCCGTTCAGGGCCACGGCCGAGGCGAACACCGCGGAACTGTCGTCGAACTTCCAGCCGGTGATGTCGATGGGGCTGGAGCTTGTGTTGGTCACCTCGAACCAGTCGGCGCCGACCGGGCTGTTGCCGCTCGACCAGGGCGCGATTTCCGAGATGTAGAGCGTGCCCGCGGCGGGGTTTTCATTCACCACATCGGTGACCGACAGGCTGTAATTCGCGGTCGCGTCGGGCGTGCCGCCGATCGAGCCGTCATCGACCGTCACGGTCACGGAATAGGACGCCTTCGTCTCGAAATCGATGACCGTGCCGGCCTTGATGTAAAGCCCGGTCGTATCGACCTGGAAGATGCTGGCATCGGCGCCGCTCAGTGCCAGCGTGTTGACGCCCAGCCCGTCATCGGTGATCGCGACATTGGCGACCTTGACGCGGCTGACCGTGCTCGCGTTTTCGACGATCGTCAGGATCGGGTTTTCCAGCGACAGCGCGGTGGGGGCGGCGTTCGGGACGGAAGACGGGGCATAGACCCAAAGCTGCGGGTGGTTGAAGTCGCCGCCGCCGTTCTCGCTGACGACATAGATCGTGCCGTCGGCGCCCATCGCCATGCCTTCATGCTGCTGATCGGCGGTCGAAAGCGGGTTGCCGGCGTCCGACAGGATGGTCAGCGTGCTGAACACGGTGCCGGAACGATCGACCTCGACGATCTTCCCGGATTCCTGGCTGAGCAGCAGGATGTGGGTGGATGCGGCCAGGCCATCCAACGCGTCGACATTCGACAGGGCATAAAGGTCGGCGAGGTCCGCCAGACCCGCCGGCCCAACATCGAAGAACGGCGTGGAGTCGGTCGTGGTCGGCGATCCGTTCGTTCCGGTGCCGGCGGCGAAGTTCACATTCGTCAGGAACACGTATTGCGGGTTGATTTCTTTCGCAACGATAAAGCCGCCGGTCGTCGGATCGAAGGTCAGTCCCTCGAACCCGTTGTTGCCGATCGAGGTGCCCAACTTGACCGTCAGCGCGTTCGCGCGGGTCAGCGTGGTGTTCGGCGTGTAGGTGAACTCGACAAGCTGGCGGTCGCGCTCCTCGGTCATGACGAACTTGCCGCCACCGACATAGGCCAGGCCCTCGGGGTCGTAGAATTCGGTGCCCTGCGGGCTGGAACCGGCGGCCAAGGTCATCGAGTTGATCAACTGCCCGGTCGTGGTGACCTGCACGATTGACGTGCCGCCGTCGCCCACGACGAACAGCGAGCCGGTATCCCAGTTGAAGGTGACGGCCGAAACTTCCTGCGCCAGCACGCTGCCGGAGGGCGCCGTGGTGCGGGTCGGTTCCGGCAGGTCGAAGCGGCCGATGCGCACATAGTTGGCCAGGCTGAAGGTCGGGATCGTGACCTGCGCGATCAGCGGTTCGTGGTCCGATGTCTGGTCGGCGAACTCGGCGTTGATGCGCACGATGTCATATTGCGCGCCGACCGCGAGGTTGTTGTCGACCAGGATGTGGTCGAGCGTCTGGGAGTTGCCGTCGAAGACGTAGTCGTATTGTTCCTCGGCCGGCAGCGTGTCCCCAAGACTGGTCAGCACCGCGGTGCCGCCCGGGGTGAAGGTCGCGGTCGCCAGGGACGGGTTCGTGCCAGGGACGTCGTAGCCCGTGATCGTGGCGGTGCCCTTCAGGACATCGATCGGCTGTTCCCACGGGAACTCGTTGAGATCGCCGATCACCATGACGCGGGCATGGGCGTTGGCGGCCAACGCGTTATCGACAAACGTATTGACAGCCTGCGCCTGGGCGGCGCGCTGCACTTCCCCGTTGTTCAAGGGCGGCTGGTCGCTGCCCAGCAATGGCGCGCTGCCCCCCTTGGAGGTGAAGTGGTTGTTGATCAGCGTGATCGGCGTGCCGTTGAACGTGAACGTGGCCACCAGCGGCGGGCGCGAGTCGAAGAAGGCGTTGTCGGGATTGGTCTGTTGGTCGACGTAGGATGTCGTCACCGCGCTGCCGTCGGAGGCGATCGTCTTCAGCGACCCCTCGACGAAGTTCACCCGGTCGGTGCGATACAGATACGTCGTGCGAATATTGCCGCCGGGCTGGCCGCCGTTGGTATCGTCGCCAATGAACGGATGGTCGATGAACGCGTATGCCGGGCCGCCGGCGGTCGCAACCGCGTCGACCAACATTTGCAGCGTGACGTTGGCGGCGACCGTGGCCGAGTTGGTGGCGCCGTCATTGTCCTGCACTTCCTGCAGCGCGATGATGTCCGGCGACAGCAGGCGATTGACGATTTCGCCGCCAATCGTGGCAAAGCGGCCAACGCCGTCGCCCGGGTCCAGGTTCTCGGCGTTGTAGGCGGCGACCCGCAACTTGTCGGCGCCGCCGGTCAAGGTGGTGGTTTCCTTCACCAGGGTGCTGGCTTTGCCAACCGTGTAGGCCTGCGTGGCAATGACTTCGTAGTTGCCGAAGTCATAGCGCATGATGCCGGTCACTTCGTTCAGCACCGCGCCCAGATCGACTGTCGGGGTCGAGAAGCCGGTCAGCATGCCGCTGTCGTCATCGATCTGGATGCGTTCCGGATTGTAGTCGCCGCCGGTGCTCGCGTTGTCACCGAACACGCCGGTGCCAGGCGTCAGCAGCAAGTTGCCACGCGGCGTCATGCCGGTCGCGTTCAGGCCATTCGAGGCATCGTTGTCGCTGTCGACGACGGTGAAAATCTCCCCGAAGCCGTTGCGGGGGCCGACAGCGACCGGCGTCTTCACGGTCACCAGCATGCCCTCAAGCCGTTCGTAGAACAGACCGCCAGCGGCCAGGTTCTCGGTCGGCGGCAGCAGCCCGCCGGTGCCACCAATCACGGAGGCCACGATCGGCGTGCCCACCCCCATATCCGTTACATTCGTGACGGACGCGAGCTGTGTCGAGGAGAACGCGCCAGGCGCGGCGCCGTTGGACGTGAATTCCCCCACCGTCCCCGTCACCTGAACCGCATTCCCCACAATCGGCAGCGTCCCGCTCGGCAGGAACACGAAGATGCCATCGGACGTCGCGGCATTCCCGTCACCGGCGTCCTGGATGTAGAAGCCGCGGCTGCCATTCGTATCGACGGCCGTCACGACGCCCTGCAAGGTCACGATCTGACCGACGATCGCGGAGGCATGACCCTCGCCCTGCACCTGACCGATGAAGGTCGGTGCTTCGTCATTCAGGATGGTGCCGGTCGCGCCCGATTGCGTGGCGGCGACCTGGACGGTGACACCGGCCAGGAGGTTGGTCGCGCTCTGGATCGCCAAGGTGAAGGTCTCATTGCCTTCGAACACAGTGTCGCCGGCCACATCGACCGTGATCGTCGTGCTGGCCTGGCCCGCCGCGATCGATCCGTTGATCGCCAGCGGCAAGGCAGGGGACCCGGCGAAGTCCGTGGCACCGGCACTGCCAGCGCCGAGCTGCACGGTGAAATCGACCCGGCCGAGCATGCCGTTGATGCGCTCGATGGTGAAGGTCAGTTGGGAGGTGCCGGCGTTGCCCTCGGCCTGTGCAACGTTCAGGGAACCAGTGGCGAACCGGACCTGCTGCGGCAGGTCGGACGCCAGCGCTGCATAGACGGTTGTGGTGCCGCTGACCTCATTGGCACTCAGCAGCAGGGCCGTGCCGGTCGGGCTGTCGGAGGCCGCGATGAAGCGCACCACTTCCGGGCCGTGTTCATTGGCGGCGGGCGGGATGTAGGAGACGAAGGACGCGTTCGCCGGGTCGGTGACGTCGTAGACCATGACGCCACCTTGGCGTTCCAGGGCCACGAACGCGTACTGCCGGCCGTTGATCGTGCCGATGTCGATGCCTTCGGGCTCGGGGCCCTTGTCGTCGGAACGGTTGTCGAACGTGCCGCTGCCCTGGTTCTGGTTGAATGTCGTCCCGGCGTCGGCGCGGGCGGCGATGATCCGCTCGAACTCCCCGCCGGTTTCACGCACCTTGGTGATGCTGCCGTCCGCGTTCTGGCGGAAGATGGAGATGCCTCGGCCGCCGAGGGCGTAGATCTGGTCGAAGTCGCCGTCGTTGTCGGTATCGCCGATCGTGGTCAGGACATTCAGACGGCCGAGATCGGCGTTGGCCTTCAAGGCCGCCGCGTTCGGGAATGCGGTCGGGTCCAGCACGTAGGCGGCATTGCCCAGACGAACCGAGTCGGTGAGCCCGACCCGTGAATCGCCCTCATTGGCGGTGACGAAGTAGGTGACGCCGGCCACCGCGAAGCTGGCGATCGCGTCGGGCTGCGGCAGGCCGAGGATCGGTGCCCCATTGACGTTGATCCCGCCGTCCTGATCGGAGGTGTCGAGCACGTTGCCGGGCAGCGAGCGATCGATCGAGCCGAGGGGCAGGATGCTGATCGGGGCGGATGCGGTCGGATCGGCAAGGTCGATCACCGCGATCGCGTTGACTTCCTGCAACGTCACGTAGGCGAAGCGCCCGTCGGGAGAGACGGCGATGTATTCCGGCTCGATATCGTTGGCGGCAGCCTGACCGGGGAAGATGCGCACGCCCGCGGCGCGCAACTGGTCCTCGAACCCGTTCAGGGTGGAGAACGAGATTGAGTTGACGACGGTGGCGACGGCCGCGCCGCCGCTGACATCGATGATCGAGACCGACCCGACCGTGAGCGGCGTGGTGGCATCCGGCTCCGCTTCGTTGGCGACCAGGATGCGGCTGCCGTCGGGGGTGAAGGTCAGCGAGTCGGGGCCGATTCCGACATCGAGCTGAATGATGAAAGTCCCGTTGGTGTCGAACAGCGCGACGTGCCCGATGGCGCCGTCCACCGCGCTGTCAAATCCGACCGCGACGATGCCGTTCTTCACGGACACGGTCGAGGCGGCGCCGTAGTCGGTCAAAGTCGCCAGACTGATCCCGGCGACGGGGGTCAGGCTGCCCGAGGCCTCGATCTGGACGATGTCCAATTGATTGGCGTTCGGGTTCATGACGAACATGCGGGCGGTCGCGGCGTCGTAGCCGACGACTTCCGAGTTGCCGGTCGTCGGGGTGAAGGCGCCGAGGCGCAGCAAGGTCACGGCGTCGGTCGCGACGGGGGTCGATGCGGCGCCTTGCAGCGATTCCGCGGCGGTCAGGATACGAATGCCGCCCAGGGTCGGGGCGTCGTCGTCTTGGATGGTGCCGGCCGCATTCAGGGTGCCGCCGATCGCGGTGGTGACCGAGGCGTCGGCATTGGTGGCGGATTGCAGGGTGAGGCCGAAGCCCTCGTTGAGTTCGATCGCGGTGTCGCCGGCCACGTCGATGGTCACGACGGCGCTGGACGCTCCGGCCGCGATGGTGCCGTTGACGATCATCGGCAGGGCGGGGTTGCCCGCGAAATCGGCGGAATTGGCGTCGCCGGCGTTCAACTGGGCGGTGAACGTCACCTGACCCGTGGTGCCGCCGGTGCGCTCCACGGTGAAGGAGAAGCTGGTCGTTCCGCTGTTGCCTTCGAGGGCCGACACCGCCAGCGACCCGGCGGCGAAGGTGACGGTCTGGGTTTCGGTGCCGGCGACAGTGAAGGCCGTGGTCGGGAACGGCAGGTCGGGCGTGACGGTGTCGATCGACTGGTCGCCGCTGCCGTCCTGGAACACCCGGTTGGCCGGGTTGTTGATGACCGAGGCGTAGCCCGAGAAGCTGGTCTGCCCGGTGCGCGCGCCGTTGAAGGCGGCGATGTCGGCGCCGGTTGCGACACCGAAGGACATGGCGTTGACGCCGGCGGTCAGGCCGGTGCCATCCAGCGACGCGCCGCTGGTCAGGGCATTGTTGGCAAAGGCGGTCAGGAACGCGGTGGGGGTCGTCGCGTTGGGGCCGATGAACGCGTAGAGGATCTCGTCGCTGCCGGAGACGCCCCGGTTCGTGGTGTCCACGAAGGTGGCGGTGCCGATATTGGTCGCGATGTCGCTCGGCAGCGCGCCGCCGATATTGTCGATGCGCACCACCGTGCCGGCGGCGACATCGGCCGTCGCGGTCCAGCTCCAGGCGCTTTCACCGGTATTGAATTCGGTTCCGGACCATTCGTTGTCCTGGAAGAAAATGACCGTTCCGGTTGGCAAGGTTTCCAGCGCCACGAAGGCGATGTTGTCGTTGCCGTCGGCATTGAAGCCAACGAACGCAATTGATCCTGGTGCCAGCGCCATGTCGGCGATCCCCTTGGTTACAAAAGGGGCGCCCCAACGCGGGCCCGAACCGGACCGTGGTACTCGGCGGACAGGCGATGTCCACGCATGAGTACCCAGCCGGACAGCCGCGAATGTCACCCCGTTGGGTCGGACGTATGCCAACCGCGCATGACATCCGCGTGACAACGCGGAGGCGGGGCGGTTAAGTTTGCCTTACGAGATATCCACACGCCCCACGGAGCCTCGACGTCGGGGCGGGGCGGTTGAACGTTCGGTCGAACGCCACTACCAGACAGGGGCGCCGGTCCCAGGCGGGCAACGGCCCCGATCCTGTCGCGAACGCGTATTGCCGGTGGCCCGGATCGGTTATAGCTCCCCCGGGCACCGCGTCGGCCGGAACGTCCGCGGGCAGGGCCACAAAGGATAAAGTCATGATCAAGTTCTATTACAATCTGGCGCCGAACCCGACCAAGGTCGCGCTGTGCCTGGAAGAGATGGGGCTGCCGTATGAGCTGGTTCCCGTGGACACCCGCAAGGGGGAGCAGCACACGCCGGAATTCCTCGCCATCAACCCCAACGCGAAGGTTCCCGCCATCGTCGATGACGGCGCGACCGTCTTCGACAGCAACGCGATCCTGCTTTACCTGGCGGAAAAGACCGGTCAGTTCCTGCCGTCTCCTTCACCGGCGGCGCGCGGCGACTTGCTGTCCTGGCTGATGTTCGTCGCATCCGGCATCGGGCCGTATTCCGGTCAGTCGGTGCATTTCCGGAATGTCGCGCCGGAGCCGAAAGACTATGCCGTCAATCGCTACACGTTCGAAGCGCAGCGGCATTGGGGCATTCTGGACGCGCGCCTGGGTTCGCGCCGGTTCATGCTGGGTGACGACTACACCATCGTCGATATGGCGGTCTGGGGCTGGTCGCGGCTGCTGGCGGTCGTGCTGGGACCCGATGGGCCGAGCCAGTTCCCGAATGTCCAGCGGCACCTGGCGGAGATCAGCGCTCGTCCGGCCGCTTCCCGGGCGTTGGCGCTGAAAGATCGTCATGCATTCAAGGCGGACATGGACGACGCCGCGCGTCTGGCGATGTTCCCGCATCTGGGCAAGACGGTCGCCTGACCGGACGTTCGGGGTTGGGCGTTCGAGGTTCGGCGGCGGCACGATGCCGCGGCCGAACCGGGCGTGATCGTTGCGTCCAGGCAAAGGATGAAAGGCACCAGCATGCCGCATGAACCGCTTAGCTTCGCCACGCGCCCCATGTCGCGCTGGGTGAATGGCGCCGGGCGCAAGGCTGACATCGACTCTGGCCCCGGCTGGATGGTGGGCTTTGCGTGGCTCGACACCGATGCGCCGTTCTCCGATCTGACCGGGCAGGACCGCACCATCACCCTGCTGGATGGGGCGGGCTTCACGCTCGACTTCGCGCCGCCGCATCCCGCGCTGGAGGTGCGGTCGCCGCATGTGCCCAGTCGGTTCGATGGTGGTTGGCCCGCGCGGTGTCGCATCGTCGGGCCGAACCTGGTGTTGAATGCCATCACCGCGCGAGACCAGTGGCGCCACGACGTGCTGGTCCTGACCCGGCCGACGCGTTTGCCGGCTCCGACGACGGGCACGATCGCATTCCTGGTGGACCTGACCACCCGCGACGCCCTGCGCCTGGATGGGGCAATCGAGACGGGCGACCTGCCCGTGGCGTATATCCTGTTTACGCCGGTGGGTTGATGGGCGGGCGACTTTCCTGACCGCCGTTGGCGATCGGCGCGCGTGGGGGCAGTCCGCTCGATCGCATCGGCCGGGCCCGCGAGACGTCTTCGATCAGAATGGCGCGCTGCCACGCTCCCATCAGCCGTCGCGGGCAGCCCGCGCCCTACCCGAACAGGCCCAACATCGTGGGCGCCGCCACCAGCGCGACGCCCACCGCCCAGACCCCCAGCGATTTCGGCGACGACGTCTCCAGCCCACGCTGACGCTCAAAGATCGCGGCGGGAACGCCGCCGATCAGCACCGTCAGTAGCGAAATGAACATCGACGTGAAATACAGCAGCAGCAGCGGGCTGGAGATATAGAAGCTCGCCGCGAACGGGCGCAGCAGGAACAGCACCGGATCGAAATACGGGGAGAAATGCATCCCGTTCACGAGCGACAGACCCGCGATGACCATCAGCAGCACGTCACGCTGCATCAGGTCCTGACGTTCCTGCTCCGACGTCATCAGGGTTCTCCGAGCGAAAAGCGGACGCCGAACAGCGCGAGGGTGACGAACCAGGCCATGCGCAGGGCCATGAGCCAGACCACGGCGAAGACGATCAGCAGACCGCGCGGCACGATGCGCGGGGTGATCACGGCGACCGCATCCAGGATCGGGTCGGTGACGGTGGCGAACACGCGCAGGATCACCCGGTCCGGATTCTTACGGAACAGCAGGGACAGGATGTAGCGGCCGATCAGTGTGTAGATCGCCGCGGCCATCACCATGTTCGGCAGATGGAAATACCAGTGGGCGAAGAAACTGTCGGTTGCTGTCACGGACCACCGGTGTGTTGGGATGACAAAATGCCGGGCGGCACCCTGGACCCCGCAAACCACGCCTGGTCCTGGCACGCAAGCCGGACCGGGCGGGCGAAAACCCTGTCATGCGGCCCGCAGGGGCAGACCGTAAGCAGGGGCAGGCGGATCAGCAGGGAACGGGCAAGCCGCCGCCCCCTGCCTGTAGCCAGGATCGTCAGTGCGACGGCACCTCCGCATCCTTGTCCCGCATGATCAACGGCCCCGCGGGTCGGCGCGTGGCATCGACCATCTCCATTACCGCGCGTGATGGAGCGGGCGTCAGCAGCGAGACGATCCAGATGCTCAGGAAGCCAACCGGCAACCCGAACAGCGCCGCGGAAATGTTGCGCACGCCGAACCAGCTCGCCACGGTCTGCGCGTGGCGATCCAGCGCGATCCAGGCAGCATCCTTCGCCGGACCGGACGCGGCTTCCCACGCCGCCTTCAGTTCGACGAACTTCGTCTGCGCCGCTGGTGTCGCGGTGGACAGCCAAGCCCACATGTCATGGAACGCCACCGCGTAGTAGCGAGTCCCCACCAGATAGTAGACGCAAATGCCGAAGCCCAGGACCATCCCGACCACGGCGCCCTGGGTGTTCGCGCGCTTCCACCACACGCCCATGGTCAAGGCCGGGAAAATCCCCGCCGCGGCAATGGAGAACGCCCAGGCCACCATCGACAGAATGTCCGCCGGACGGGTGGACGCGACATAGGCCGCGGCCACGGCGACGAAGAACAGCACCACGCGAGAGACGATGAGCCGGGTCGCGGTCGGCGCTTTCGGATTGATCATCTTGTAGTAGATGTCATGCGACAGCGCATTCGCGATGGCCAGCAGCAGCCCGTCCGCCGTGGACAGCGCGGCGGCCAGGCCCCCCGCCGCCACCAGGCCGGCGACGACATACGGCATGCCCGCGATCTCGGGCGTCGACAGCACGATCACGTCGGTGTTGATGACCAGGTCATGCAGGCGCAGCAGGCCACCCTGGTTGGCGATCTTGCCGCAGGCCGCCAGTACCGCATCGACGGTGGAGGCGCCGACGCCGCAGATATTGACCAGACCGATCTTGCCGTAGGTATAGATCCACTGCGGCAGATCCGTCAGCGGGGTGCCCTTGTCGATCAGCGTATAGACTTCCAGCTTGGAGAACGCGGCATACGCGGGCGCCGAGAAATACAGCAGGAAGATGAAGAACAGCGACCACGCCACGGAAGAGCGTGCATCGCGCACGGACGGCGTGGTGAAGTAGCGCATCAGGATATGCGGCAGCGACGCGGTGCCGACCATCAGGCACAGGATCAGCGCGAAGTAGTTCAGCGGATCGTAGGTCGTGAACGGCTTGATATGCGGCTTCAAGGTCGCCGCATTGGCAAGCCCCTTCTGCACCATGGACGCTTCCAGGTTGCCGATCTCCTGGATCGCCTGGCCATAGGTCAGTTGCGGCAAGGGAATGCCGAATTTCTTCGCCGACAGGATGATGATGGGCAGCAGATAGGCCACGATCAGCACGATGTATTGCGCAACCTGCGTCCAGGTGACCGCCTTCATCCCTCCCAGCATCGAACAGAGCAGGATGCCGACCAGACCCGTATACACCGCGACGGTGAAGTTCATGTCCAGGAAGCGCGACGCGATCAGCCCGGTCGCGAAAATCTGCGCGACGACATAGGTGAACGAACAGCAGATCAGCACGATCACCGCCAGCATCCGCGCCGTGTTGCCGCCGTAGCGTTCCGCGAAGAAGTCCGGCACGGTGTAAGCGCCGAACTTGCGCAGGAACGGTGCGATCAGGATCGCCACCAGCACATAGCCGCCGGTCCAGCCCAGAACGAATGCCAGCCCGTCATAACCCAACAGGAACAGGGTGCCGGCCATGCCCACGAAGGATGCGCCGGACATCCAGTCCGCGCCCGTCGCCATGCCGTTGTAGAACGACGGCACGCGGCGCCCGGCGACGTAATACTCGCCGACCTCGGACGTCCGGGACAAGATGCCGATAACGGCATAGACCGCGATGGTCAGGAAGACGAACCCGTAGCCGATCCATTTGTTCGGCACACCCAGTTGCTCAAGGATGGCCAGGACGATGACGAAGCCGAAGAAACCGCCCGTGTAATAGGTATATACCCCGACTCCCCCGAAACCCGAAGGAATCGCTTGCCAACCGGATCGAAGGCGATTCTGCTCCCATCCATGATCCGGCGCGGCTTCCTCGACAGCGAATCACGACAGGACCTGATCGAACTGGCCCGCGACGGGTCGGCCGCC
>CAMATI010000087.1 GCA_945861095.1 Asaia bogorensis
GAGATCGGCCGGTTTGCAAATCCACTCCCTGGGCGGGCAGGACGATTGTCTTTGACCTGTGGCGGATCGGACTCAGCGAACACTCGCCTATCGCTCATCGCCGGACGGGAATTGAGATTGCGATTCGTCCGCATTGAGAACTGCTGCACAACATGATGCATGGCGGCGGCATCATGGCCTATGCTGATACCATGGGAGCCATTGCGACGATGGCGAACCTGGCCGAGGGGCAGACCACCACGACGATAGAGAGCAAAACGAATTTCTTCGCCGCCTCTCCCGCCGGCACCGTTCTGGTGGCGGAATCGGTCCCGCTGCATCGAGGCCGGCGCACGCAGGTCTGGGAGACCCGGCTGACTCACAAGGAAACCGGGCGTCTAGCCGCGAAGGTCACGCAGACGCAGATGGTATTGTAGGAACGGCGCCGCCCGGCCGACCCGTGCCGGCATGGCGGGTGCAGGTAGACCGTCCGGGGCTTTGCCAAGATCGACGCGGCAGGTCCTGGATGGCGGGTCGCGGGTCCGCACCCGCGACTGGGCGTGGAGAGACCCGACCGCCGTCCTAAACCGCTCAGTTGAAAAACCGTGCCGGGCGGAAGGACGCGAGTTCCGGCCGATCCCGACCGTTTACGATCTCGTCCGCGACGGCGATGCCGATGAACGCCGACATCGTCACCGCGCTATGCGTCACCGCCACGTAATAGCCGCCCACCCGCGGTACGGGACCAATCGCCGCCAAACCGTCGCCGGGAATCGGGCGGATCGCGAGGCGCACCGCCTCTGCTTCGACCTCCCCGATCGAGGGCAGCAACTGGCGCAGCCGCCGCATCATATCCCTGGCCTGCGGCATGACCGGGCTGATCGGACTGCCCGGGGACAAGGTTGCGTCGGTGGGATTCCAATGCAACATCAGCCGTCCGGCGCCATCCGGGCGCGCGTCGATCAAGGTCGTGCGGACAACGCGCGCCACGCCGGCGGCGACCGGTGGCGTGAAGACCAGGAACCCAACGGTCGGCGCCATCGGCATGTGCATGCCGGAATCCCGCACCGGGTCATTGGTCCACCGTCCGGCGCAGTTCACCACGAGATCGGCCTGATGCTCGGTCCCGTCCGCCAGGCGCACGCCCCGGACCCGGTCGGCTTCGACCACCAGGTCGGCCACCCGTACGCCCGAAATCAGACGAGCGCCATGGCGCCGGACCGCCGCGGACAGCATCGCATGCAGGTAGGGGACCGAGTCGAGCCACCCCTCGTCCGAGTAATACGCCACCGGGGCGTCGTCGATCGCGGCGGGATCGATATCCGGTTCCAACTCCCGCACCTGTGCCTGGGTCAACCATTCGGCCGAATAGCCCCAGGCCCGCAGTTGGGCGACATTGTCCCGCTGGGCCTGCCGTTTGTCCGGGTCCACCCATTCCAGATGTCCACCCGCGTGCCACCAGGGGGTGGTGCCGAACTCATCGCGCAGGGCCGCGTGCGCCCGCATGCCATGGACGTTCAGGTCGTGATAGGCTTTGGGTGGCTTATTGTGCGCGTTGGTCCAGGCGAAACTGATGCCGGACGTACCGCCGCCGACCCTTCCAGCTTCCAGCACCAGCACATCCGCGCCGGCCTGCGCCGACCGGTAGGCGACCGACGCGCCCACGACTCCGGCGCCAATCACGATGACTCTGGTTGCCATGTTTTTCCTTCCGTAAGTTGGACTCTCGCTAGCTCCGAGCCCGGCGGATTGAGACGACGCCCCATAACGTGTGAGGGGATCCGGGCGTCGAAACGCGGCGACGGTGGTCGGATCTGGTCATATAGCGCACAACGCCTGCCCTGCGCGGGCTGTATTCACCGGTCGCGCTGTGGGCAGCTTGATGGCCATGCCGGATACCGCGATACAGCCCCCATAGGGCGGTTTGGTGCCAACAATCCGGCCCAGCCTTCGGCGACTCATACCGCTCGGCCGAAACATTGACCCGTAGGCGCCCCCTCGTCGTCATTGCCGAACGTGATCCGGCAGTCGGCCCTCAGCCGTTGAAGCGCGGGTTGCCTGGTTAGCCCCTGCTGCTATGACGGAGAGGGCGGTGCATCGGTCATTGTTTCGCCCGGTTGGTATCATTTGCCGCCATGCGCCGCGCATTTCGGACGCCAGCGGTTTTCGATGCCCCGGCGGGGACATGAACGTGTGGACATTCCGGCTGCGCTGTCGGAACGCGTTGTCCATACGCCATGACTGGCGGCGCGATCGCTGAACGTCGAGATCAGAGCGTCTTCATATACTCGACCAGCGCACGTCGTTGCGGTTCGGTGAGGCGGGCATTGCCGTAGTCGTGGCCGGCATTGGAGTTGCCCTCGATCGTCACGCCGGCATCGTCCTGGGTGCGGAACCTGAACTCATTGCCCGGTGTCGCCTTGTCGTATTTGAACCCGACGAGCACTGGATCGAACTCCCGCGTGCCCAGGTAGAACTTCTTCATCCGCTGCGCCGGCGGCAGCAGCAGTTCCCAAAGGTTAGCGACCGACCCGTTGTGCATATACGGCGCGGTCGCCCAGATTCCCTGCAAGGGGCGGCCTTTGTAGACCATCTTGAGGTTCTCCGAGTCGGCCTCCTTGTAGTCCCGGCACGCCTGGGCACGTGCCTGCTTCTTGTCGAACCCAGCGGCCATGGGCACCGACCCCGGCAGCGGCAGATCCTTGGCAAAGCCGAATATCCCGGTGATGGCATTGGTGGCCAACTGCGTCTTTCGGCCGAGCAATGCGCCGAGCGCGGCATTTCCGGTCAGGGTGAAACTGTCGGCCGTGGCGGAGAAGGTTTCGGACCAACTGAGGAACGAGACCAGGTTTCCCTGGAAGCGTCCGCTCAGCGCGGTGGCCATGATGGCGTTGCAGGCCATCCACATGTCGGTCCCCACCGGTTGCTGCCCGCCAACCGCGTTGATCACGGGCTGCAGGTTAACGGTGAACTTCTCCGTCACGCTGCCCGGAGAGCGCGGGATCGTGTGGCAGGCGGCGCAATCGCGCTTGAACAGGCCGCGGCCCGCATCGGCGAGCGCCTTGTCGATCGGCGGGAACATCGCCGGCCAGGGAGGCGGGCGCAGTTTGGTCAGGCGGGTTTCCATGCCGACAAGGTGCGGCAGGTTGATGCTGGAGACATAGCCTTCAAACCGGCCGGCCTTTGGCTTGATGACGATATCGGCGAACACGCCGATGACCTCTCCAGTGTTGCGAACCAGCGCGCCGGCGCGCAAGTCGTTCGCATCGATGTTCGGGGCGCTGCCGTTCCATTCCACCTTGTTCAACTGGGGCACATTCCACAGGAACGGATAGCTGACGGGCGCGTCGGAGGGATTGGCGATCTGGTTGTCGATATTGTCCGGGGTCGCGATCAGCGAGACCTTGTTGAAGATATTCCCGATCGCATCCAGGCGTCCGAAGCCGTAGCGCAGATCGCCGGGATCGTTCAGTACTGCCAGTTTGGCATACCAGTCGTTCCAGAGTTTCAGCGACGCCGCCAGCAATTTGGGATCGTCTGGCGTCGCTTTCGTGCCAGCGGACAGCTTTGCCGCGAACCGGTCGAATTTCTCCTTGTTGGACGCGGTCTGCCGCATCGCCAGCTCCAACGCCTCCTTCATACTTTGGAAGTCGGCCAGGGTTGGCGCGCCATCCACCCGCAGAGTCGTGGCGCCATAGGTGATGTCGTTCGTGTGACAGGCGGAACAGTTCAGGCCGACCCAGGGCTCCCGATCGGATTGCCCGGATTTCCAGCGCAGTTTGGTGTTGCTGAGTAGTTTGTCCGACTGGCAATCGACGGTGAACCCCAAGGGCAGGGTCTTGTCGAGCGGCAAGGACTTGTCGGTCGCGCAGGCCATCGTGTTGAAGCCCGCCGTCGGATTGGGCAGGTAGCGGAATTTCTGGATGTGCTCCGGGTCCAGGAACGGGGCGGTGCCGTTCGGCTGCTCCAGCGCGCGCAACCAGGCCAGCGGGATCAACCGGGAACCTTGGGTTGCCGTGTACCAGGCGACCCGTTCGGCCGGGCTCCACCCCTGCGGGGCATTGGTCACACCGGCGGGGGACGGTGGCGGCGCGGTCATGCCCGTTCCGGCCAGTGCGAAATTCAGGGTGGCCACAAGCAACAGGGGTCGGAGGAACCGTTTCATCACATGCTCCCACAAAGCCGAACATAAAACGTTCGTTCAGCGTTCTTATTGTTGCACGATTTTTGCTGTCTCTGAATTTTCTGTGCGAATTCATGGTAGCAGGCGCATACCGGGGTTGCAATGACGAGTCTGGGGCTGTTACCGCAAAGTTAGAATGTCCCCTACCGGATGCGCCATTGAGGGAGGGGCGGATGTCGGAGGGGCTATTGCTCATGAGCGAGCGGGAGCGGGATCGTGCGCACGTGGTGCGTCAGGCCATGGAGTGTGGCCTGAGCCAACAGGAGGCAGCCGAACGTCTGGGGATCGGGGTTCGTCAGTTCAAGCGGCTGGTGCGGGTGTGGAAGCAGGATGGCGCGTCAGGTCTGGTATCGCGCCAACGAGGCCAGCCCTCGCATAATCGGCTGGAGGCGGAGCAACGCACCCGGATCGCGGCACTTTTGGCCGAGAAATACGAGGATTTTGGGCCAACCCTGGCGTCGGAGAAGCTGCGGGAGTTGGAGGGCATCGCGGTCTCACGCGAGACGGTGCGCCACGTGCAGATCGGCGCCGGGCTTTGGAAGCCGAAGCGCCGGCGAGCCAGGCGGGTGTTTCAGACGCGGCAGCGGCGGCCTCGGTATGGTGAGTTGGTGCAGATCGATGGCAGCCCGCACGCGTGGTTCGAGGATCGCGGCCCGCGTTGCACGCTGATCGTGTTCATCGATGATGCGACGAGCCGGCTGATGGCGTTGCGTTTCGTTCCTGCTGAGACGACGCGGGCGTATCTGGAGACATTGCGCGATTATATTCTGAACCATGGCCGTCCATTGGCACTTTACTCTGATCGGCATGGTATTTTCCGTGTCAACGCCAAGGAAGCGGAGAGCGGCGACGGCAAGACCGAGTTCGGACGGGTGGTTGAACGGTTGGAGATCGCCTCCATCCAGGCTGGGACACCGCAGGCGAAGGGACGGGTGGAGCGCTCGAACCAGACGTTGCAGGATCGCCTGGTGAAAGAGATGCGTTTACGAAACATCTCGTCGATGGAGGCGGGCAACACGTTCGCGGCATCGTTCATCGCCTTTTGGAACGAACGTTTCGCGGTCCCGCCGCGCGACGCCAAACCGGCGCACCGTCCCTGGACGGACACCGCGGCGGTGCTGGAGGACGCGCTGGCTCGGCGCGAGGAGCGGACGCTGTCGAAGGCGCTGACCTTCAGCGCGGCGGGCACGAAATATTGCGTGAAGACGAGCGGCCCAGGCACCGCTCTGCGCGGGGCCAAGGTGACCTTGTATCACTTCGTGGGCGGCGGAATGGCGGTCCATTATAGGGACCGGGTGTTGCCGGCGACCGCTTACGGCACGTATCCGGTCCCGGATCCGACGGAAGACGAAAAGACGATCGACGCGCGGATGGACGCGATCATGGCGGCGGCTCACGCGGAGAGCGTCCCGCCGCAACCGCGGGCGTGACCCCAGGTGGTTCGGGAACCGCGCCCGACCCTGCTTTACGCGCACGAGATTTCGTCACGTAACGCTTCGCAAAGGCCCGTGCCACCCCGGCTTGCACCGGTGGGTCCCCAGGAAATCCCCGCGCGCCGCTGCGTCAGCCTTTGAATGAGCACTCCGCGCCGCGCGGGGATTTCCCGGGAACTACCGGCACAAGCCTCGCCCGAGATCGAGGTGGACTGAAAACCGCCAGGCAGGCCAGCGACATCTCAGAGGGGACATTCTAACTTGGGCCAACCAGGGGACATTCTAACTTTGCGTTGATATGACCAGTCTGGGGCATTCCACATCTTGGGACGGGTACAGGTTATCTCAACGTCATGGTTCGGGAGGTATATTTCCGTTATCGAAATGATATGGCAGGGGCGACAACACAGCCACAACATCCGCCATTACGCGAACCTGGGTATCGGCGCTGAATTGCCGTATAGCTCGAGCCCGCGAAGCCAATCGGAAGGTATTCTCCTATGACCCCAGAGGTCGATCTCGATCCCCTGGACGCCTATCTCTCCTCGGATGGCGCGCCCGACGGCTGCATGGACCTGTCGGAACTGGACGGCTTCATGGCCGGACTGATCGCCGGTCCAGCCGGGATCGAGACGGATGAATGGCTCGCTCTGGTCTGGGACGGCGATACGCCCCGATTCGAATCCCAGCAGCAGCGTCAGATCGTGCTGACGACGATAGCGGCACGTTTCCATGAAATCGCACAGGGACTGGAGGCCTCCCCACCGGAGTATGCGCCGGTGTTTTGGGAGGATGTGACTGGCACCACCATCGCCGAGGATTGGGCGGCCGGCTTCATGCAGGCGGTTGCCTTGCGCCCGCGGGCCTGGGATCCGGTGCTGGCCGGCGACAGTGCCTCACTGCTGATCCCGATCGCCGCGATCGCGGGCCTGGCCCTGCCCTCGGACGCGGGCGGCGACCTGGACATGCCGGAGGAGATGCTGGACCGGCTGATCCGGGACGCCGAAAGCATCCTGCCAGCCTGTGTGATCGGATTGCGCGAACACTGGCGGGCGCGTGGGGTCGGCGGAGCGTCCATGCCGGACGCCCCCACCGGTCGGTCGCACTGACGTCCCCCGACACGCGGCGGAGTTGTGGGTCGGCGGCTTGCAAACGGGCAGATTGAAGCCGATTCTGCTGCGATGGTTCACCCGCTGACCCTGCTCGATAAGATTTGGAATACCCACATCATCGTCGCCCGCGATGACGGGACCAACCTGTTGTGGATCGACCGCCATCTTGTGCATGACGGCAGCTTCCATGCCTTCGGCATCCTGCACCGGAACGGGCGCGCGATGCGCCGTCCGGACCTGACCTTTGGCGTGGCGGATCACTACGTCCCCAGCCATGCGCGCAGCCTGCCGATCGAGGACCCGGATGCCGCTCGCCTGGTGAATCATCTGACGGAAAACGCGCGGCGTCACGGTTTCGACCTTATGGGCATCGGCGACCCGCGGCAGGGCATTGTGCATGTCGTTGGCCCGGAGCAGGGCCTGACCCTGCCCGGGGTCACCCTGGTTTGCGGCGATTCCCATACCGCGACGCATGGCGCGTTCGGTGCCCTGGCCTTCGGGATCGGCGCGACAGAAGCCGCTCATGTGCTGGCGACCCAGACCTTGTGGCAGCGCAAGCCACGGCAGATGCGGGTCATCATCGATGGTCGCTTCGGCCCGCATATATCCGCCAAGGATGCGATTCTGGCCGTGATCGCGCGGATTGGTGCCGCAGGCGGTGCGGGCTATGCTATCGAATACGCCGGCACCGCGGTGCAAGCCATGGCGATGGAAGCGCGCATGACCCTCTGCAACATGACCATCGAGGTTGGCAGCCGCACCGGGATGGTGGCGCCCGACCTCACGACCTTTGCCTGGCTGCGTGGCCGGCCAAGGGCGCCGCGCGGTAGACATTGGGGCGATGCGGTCGATGCCTGGTCGGGACTGCGGTCCGATCCAGACGCGTTCTTCGATCAGGAGGTCTGGATGGACGCGGACGCCATCGCGCCCACCGTCACCTGGGGCACCAGTCCGGACACGGGCCTGCCGATCACCGGGCATGTGCCCAACCCGGACGATGCGCCGGACCGCGCGACGGCCGCACACATCGCGTCGCAGATCGCCTATATGGGCCTGGTGGCGAACCAGCCCCTGGGCGGCATCAAGGTGGATCGGATCTTCATCGGCTCCTGCACCAATGGCCGCATCGACGACCTGCGCGCCGCCGCCGTCGTGTTGCGCGACCGGAAGGCCGTCATCCCCGGACTCGTTATCGCCGGTTCAGGCCCCGTCAAACGCCAGGCGGAGCGGGAGGGGTTGGATCGCATCTTCACCGCCGCCGGGCTGCTATGGGGGGAGCCGGGCTGTTCGTCCTGCACCGGCATGAACGGCGATGTCGTGCCGCCGGGGGAGCGATGTGCGGCGACGTCCAACCGCAATTTTGCGGGCCGGCAAGGCCCCGGTTCGCGCACCCATCTGATGTCGCCGGCGATGGCCGCCGCCGCTGCCTTGTCCGGCGCCTTGCTGGATGTCAGGCGGATTCTGCCGTGACTCCGTTCACCGTCCTGTCCGGTCCCGCCGCTCTGCTGGAACAGGCCAATATCGACACCGATCAGATCATCCCCGCCCGATTCCTGCGCCGCCCCCGCGCGGACGGCTACAACCATTTCCTGTTCCATGATTTGCGGGTGGCGGATGCGGATTTCCCGGTCTCGGCCAACGGCAATGCCGAAATCCTGGTGGCCGGTGAGAATTTCGGCTGCGGACCGTCGCGGGAAGGCGCGGTGTACGCCCTGGTCGATGCGGGGGTTCGGTGCGTGATCGCACCCGAGTTCGGGGATATTTTCGGGTCCAACGCCAGCCAGAATGGGCTGTTGACCGTGGTGCTGGCACCGGAAGCCTGGGGCGCGGTGCGGGATGCCGCGACCGTGGGGGCCGACATCACGATTGATCTGCGCCGCCAGCATGTGCGGGCCGCCAACACGGAATACGGCTTCGAAATCGACCCGTTCCGTAAGCAGCGCCTGCTGCATGGTGTGGACGACATCGCGCTGACCCTGGAAAGCGCTGACGATATCGACAATTTCGAGGCCAATATCCCGTCGATGCGGCCCTGGTCGGTGCCGGGTTGAGCCGGTTCCCGGCCCTGGCGCACCCAGGCGGTGGGCTGCCACCCGGTTCGGCGTGGTCCATCCGTGCGTCGACCGACCCCCAGGTGTGAACGAATCGTTAGCTTATGCGCGCTAGATCCCGATGATGGATTTTGTCACTGATTTCGCCGATCAGGCGGTAGTTCTACCGGTTGTCGCGGTTGTCCTGGCCTTATTGGCGTTGCAGGGGTGGTATCGCGGCGCCGTGGCATGGTTGGTCGCGGTCGCCGGCACATTCGGGATGGTGTTCATCCTGAAGGTCGGATTTCTGGCATGCGCGCCGGTGTTCGGCCCAGTCGGCCTGTCCAGCCCCAGCGGTCATGCCGCCGCCGCGACCGTGCTCAGCGGTGGCCTGGCCGCGTTGATGACCGCCCGGACGGCCATTGTCCTGGCGGCGGCCCTGTTGGCGGGTGCGGTGATCGGCACCACGCGGCTGGCACTGGGCGTGCACTCCTGGCCCGAGGTCGTGATGGCGATTGCCATCGGTCTTGTGGGGGTGTTCGCACTGACCCGCTTGGCCGGGACGCGGCCGGCCTTGCGCCCGCGGCCGATCATGGCGGGGGTCGTCTTCATGGTTGTGCTGCTGCATGGCGCACGCCTGCCTGCCGAGGTTGCAATCCGGTCGCTGGCCCATCGGATCGCCGGCTTCGTGCCGATCTGCCGAGAGCCGACGATGTCGGGGTCGCTGGCGGGCAGGATGATGCTGGCGTGGGATGGGCAAAGTGGCTGGCGGTCGGAAGAACCGTTGGCGGCGGACGAGAACCCCTGTCCGGCGGATCAGACCCTGCCGTAAGTGTCCTCCAGCCGCACGATATCGTCCTCCCCCAGATAGGCGCCGGACTGCACCTCAATCAGGGTCAGCGGGATCCTGCCGGGATTCTCCAAGCGATGGACGCAGCCCAGGGGCAGATAGACGCTCTCGTTCTCCCGCAGGATCAGGGTTTCCTGATCGCGCGTGACGCGGGCGGTGCCGTTTACCACCACCCAGTGTTCGGCTCGGTGAAAATGACTTTGCAGCGACAACTGGCGGCCAGGCGAGACGACGATCCGTTTGACCTGGAATCTGTCGCCCTGAAGCAGGCTTTCGTAGAAGCCCCAGGGCCGATAGGTGCGATTATGCGCCACGGCCTGGGACCGGCCGGCCGCCTTCAGGCGCTCCACGATCGCCTTCACGTCCTGGGCGTGGTCGCGATGCATCGCCAGCACGGCGTCGTTGGTCACCACCAACACGGTGTCTTTGAGCCCGACGGTCGCCACCAACATGGTGTCGGACCGGACATAACAGTTCTCCGTCCCCTCCAGCACCGCATCGCCAATCACGACGTTGCCGTTGGCGTCCTTGTCGCCGAGTTCCCACAGCGCATTCCAACTGCCCACATCCGACCAGCCAATATCCGCCGGCACCACCGCCGTTCGGCTGCTGCGTTCGGCGACGGCATAGTCCAGACTGATCGACGGGCAGGCCGCGAACGCCGCTTCGTCCAGGCGGATGAAATCCAGATCGGATCGGCGCCCCGCCACTGCCGAACGCACCGCCGGCAGCACATCGGGGGCGTGGGTTTCCAGTTCCTGCAGCAAGGTGCGCGCGGTGAACACGAACATGCCGGAATTCCACAGATGCCGCCCATCCGCCACCAGGCGCTGAGCGGTCACCTGGCCCGGTTTTTCCAGGAATTTCGCGACGGTAAAGGCACCCGGCCCATCGGCCAGAGGCTCCCCCGTCTCGATATAGCCATAGCCGGTTTCGGGCGCGGTTGGGCGCATGCCGAAGGTGACGATCCGCCCGGTGCGCGCCACCTGGGCTGCAATGGCGAGCGCCTTGTGCAGGGCGGGGACATCGGCGATCGCGGCATCGGCCGCCATCATCCACAGCACCGAGTCCGGGTCGTCCTCGGCCACCAGCAGGGCCGCTGCGGCAATGGCGGGGGCGCTGTTGCGGCCCACCGGCTCCAGCAGGATGCGCGCCCCGGCGATGCCGGCCTGGCGCAGTTGTTCGGCGATCAGGAACCGATGCTCCTGGTTGCACACGACGATGGGTGGCCGGAACCCAGGCCCCAGCGCGCGAACGGCGGTTTCCTGGATCATGGTGCGCTCCGATACCAGCGGCCAAAGCTGCTTCGGAAAGCTCTCTCGGGAGACCGGCCATAGCCTGGTGCCCGATCCGCCCGACAGAATGACGGGGACGATCGTTGTGTCTGTCGTTTGGGCGGTCATGGGGGGGCGAGTGCCTCTTTTGCTGTCAGTGCTTGGCCGGGCGGGCGGTGATCGGGTACAACCTACCGTAGATGGAGGAGGGAGCCACGACATGCAAATCGAAATCGAATTCTGCGGCATGTGAGGCTATGAGCCACGCGCCCGTGCGGCCCGTGATCTGATCCTGGCAGGCCACCCGACGGCAACCATCCTGATGAAGCGCGGCGGTGGCGGCGTGTTCGAGGTGACCGTGGACGGCCGACTGGCCTACTCGAAGAAGGCAACCGGTCGGTTTCCGACCGAAAGCGAAATCCGGGCGGTGACCACCTGACATCCGGCTATAGCCGGCGTGGGCGGTTCGCCCGATCTGGGCGGACAAACCCACACGCCGTTAAGCGCTCCTTAAACTCCCGGGCCTAGAAGGATCGGACGCGTCCCGGGCGACTTCGTACCGGGACGGCCCGATACGGAGGCCCCCGGTGAGGCAATCGACCCATTCAGCAGATCGTGGCGACGTGGCGGCCATGTTTGACGCGGTCATGTGGCGGGGATTGCGCCTTGCCCATGCGCTGCGCCAACACTCGCCTTGGGCCGGGGAGGCGTTGCGACGCACGATCCTGGTCCTGTGGTGGACCGTGACCCTGCAATTGCACATCCAGTTTCGCTTCTGGCTGCGGGCCAGGGCATTGCGACGCGCGGTTCCAGCTTCCGTCACACCACCGGACCTGCAAGCCACGATCGATCCCGTTCGGCTGATCCTGCCGTGTTTCGACTCGCCGATCGTGTCGGTGATCATTCCCACCTACGGACAGGTGCCGTTCACCCTGCGCTGTCTTGCCTCGATTGCCGCACACGCCCCGGCGGCGCTACTGGAAGTGATCGTTATCGATGATGCGTTTCCTGGGGAGGAGGTGGCCGAGCTGGGCCGCGTCAAGGGCATTCGCCTGCAACGGAACGAGGCGAACCTGGGCTTCATCGGTAGTTGCAATCGGGCGGCGAAAACGGCGCGCCGGCAGTATCTGCTGTTTCTGAACAATGACACGCAGGTGCTGGACGGCTGGTGCGACACGATGCTGGCCCTGTTTCGCGTGCGCGACGACGTGGGCGCGGTCGGGGCCAAGCTGCTGTATCCCGACGGCACGTTGCAGGAAGCTGGCGGTATCATCTGGCGGGACGGCAGCGGCTGGAATTTTGGTCGGCATGAAAATCCCGATAAGCCGGCCTACAACTATGTGCGAGAGGTGGACTACTGCTCCGGTGCCGCTCTGATGGTCCCGCGATCGTTGTTCCAGCGGCTGGGCGGCTTCGACCAACGTTACGCGCCGGCATATTTCGAGGATTCCGATCTGTCCTTCCGGCTGCGCGGCCTCGGCCTGAAGACCCTGTATCAGCCACGCGCGCGGGTCGTGCATTTCGAGGGCGTCTCGCATGGGCGGGACCTGGCGGTCGGCGTAAAGTCCCATCAGGTCGCCAACCTGCGGACCTTCGTGCGGACCTGGGCGGCGCCCCTGGGCCGGGATCACTATCCCAACGGCACCGACATCCTCCGCGCGCGCGACCGTGCACGCCATCGCATGGTCGTGCTGATCGTCGATCATCGGATGCCGGAACCGGACCGCGATGCCGGATACCGCACCATGCTCAGCTTCATCCGGGCGCTGTTGGCCGCCGATGTCGTGGTCAAGTTCTGGCCACACAACCTAGCCTATCACACCGGTTATACCGAGGCACTGCAGGATCTGGGGGTGGAGGTGTTTTACGGTCCCGACCAGATGCCGTTCCGGGACTGGATGCGCGCCAACGGACAGGCGCTGGACGCCGTACTCCTCAGCCGGCCGGATGTCGCCGACGATTGCCTGTCGGTGGTGCGCCAGTTTAGTGCGGCGCGCGTGGTCTATTACGGGCACGACCTGCATTTCCGCCGGATGCGCCAACACGGCGAACTGACCCGTGACGAGACAATGTTGCGGGCAGCCGATCGGATGGAGGAGTTGGAGCGCGGCCTGTGGCGACGGATGGACACCGTGCTTTACCCGTCCGTCGAGGAAGTCGAAATGGTCCTGGCGATGGAGCCAGGCGCCCCGGTGCAGGCAGTGCTGCCCTATTGCTTCGACTCGTTTGCCGAACCGCGGCTTGCGCCGGCTTCACGCCAGATCGTCTTCGTCGCGGGATTCGCGCATCCGCCAAACGTGGATGCCGCCATCTGGTTCGTACGCGACGTTCTGCCGTTGGTCGCCGCCCGGGTGCCCGGCGCGCGCATGGCGATCATCGGTTCCAACCCCACGGGCCGGATCTGGGCGCTGGCCGGCAATGCGATCGAAATCCACGCCAATGTCAGCGATGCGTTACTGGCCGAGTGGTACGACAGGGCCCGGGTCGCGGTAGTGCCCTTGCTGTCCGGCGCGGGCGTCAAGCTGAAGGTGGTGGAGGCGTTGCGGGCGGGGGTGCCGCTGGTCACAACGCCGGTGGGCGCGCAGGGACTGGCGGGGATCGACGATGTGTCCTTCGTCCGACGCGACGCGGCCGGGTTCGCTGACGCCGTGGTGTCGCTGCTGGAAGACGACCTGCTGTGGCAGCGGATTCGGTCGGCGGAGATCGCCTATGCCACCGCGCAGTTCTCAACCGCCGCGCTTCGCACGTCGCTGAGAGCGGCGCTCGGGATCGACACGCCGGCGCGCGAGACACTGGCGGCGTGAAGCCCCGAAAGGACCCCGCGGCGGACCACCATGCGAATGCGCTACCGTACGCGCTTCTCCGGCACTCTTGCATGGTGCCCACCGTGCTCGGGCCATTCCCAGGGGCCGTCCACGTCCACGCCCTTGGCGCGCAGCATCTCCTTGTGATCCTCGGCGTTGTCTTGCGGCGCGTAGCCCAGGAACGCCCAGTTCGGATCGAACGTCTTGATGCGCGTGTTGGCGGAGTAGCCATTCACGATCAGGCAGCCAGGATCGGGATGGCGCAACGACGCATCCACCAGGCGCGCAACATCGCCCGGGCTGAGCCAGGTAGCCAGGGAGCGTTGGTCGATCGGCAAGGTGCGATAGGTGCCGATGCGCATCGCGACGCTGCGGATCCCGTGCCGATCGAAATAGTTGCGCAGGATGGTTTCGCCGAACACCTTGAACGCGCCATACAGACTGTCGGGACGCGGCGGCAGGTCGGGCGTGACGGTCTCGGTGATCGGATAGCAGCCGAACGCATGGTTGCTGCTGGCGTAGACGATCCGCTCCACCCCGGCGAGGCGGGCGCATTCGAAGACGTCGAACACGCCGCGGGCGTTGACCCGGAACAGATCCTCCAGCGAGTAGTCACCGCCGACCCCGGTCAGATGCACGACGGCTTTCACGCCCTGCACCATGGCCTCGATGGCGGCGCGATCGCCGACATCGGCGACGATCGGCTCCTCGTTCGGGGTTGGGTTCGGGATCGGGCGCGAGTCGGTCAGGCGCAGATGTTTCCAGCCGGATCGCAGCCCGTCGCGCAGCGCGGTGCCAATGGCACCGGCCGCGCCCGTGATCAGGACGGTGTCCCGATCCGGATCGATCATGCCCGGGGCGATCATGTATCGGCGAGCAGGGTCAGGATGTTGTCGCGCGCGGCGATGTCGCCTTCCGCGTGCACCGGCTGGATCGCCACATGAGTGGCCCCGGCGGCGAAATGGGCGCGCAGGTTGGCCTTGACCTGGTCGGCGGTGCCCCACAGGCACATCTGGTCGATGAAATCGTCCGACCCGCCATTCGCGAGATCCGCCTCGGAGAAACCGATGCGCAGGAAGTTGTTGCGATAGTTGTCGAGCGTCATGTAACGCTCCAGCTCCTTCCGCCCCAGGGCGCGGGCTTTCACCGGATCGGTTTCCAGAGTTACTTTCTGCTCGATCGCCAGCCACTTGTCGGGACCGAGGATCTTCGCCGCTTCCGCCGTGTGGCGCGGGTTGGTGTTGTAGGGGATGGCGCCCTGGGTCATCTGCCCGGACAGTTTCATCATCAGCGGGCCAAGGGCGGCGACGCAAAGCGGCCAACTCTCGGACCCCGGCTGGTCCTTCGAGATGCCGTTCAGGTAGTTGCGCATGGCCGGAATCGGCTTTTCGTAGACATGCCCGCGCAGGCCCTCGACCATTGGCGGATGGCTTACGCCCAGACCGAGGATGAACCGGTCGTTGTAAAGCTGGTTCAGGGTGATCATGCCGCGGCGGGAGGTAAAGGCGTCGCGCGCGTAGATGCTGGCGATGGAACTGCCGATCTTCAGCTTGGACGTGGCACCCAGCATGAACGCGGCGACGGCGAAGGATTCGTTGCCGCGGGATTCCGGGTACCACAGCACGTCGTAGTTCAGGCGTTCCACCGTACCGACGAACTCGCGGATTTGGGCGGGGCTGGAGAGTTTGTCGGTCGAGTACCAGGCGCCGAGACGGCCGAGCTTCATGGCGGGATTCCTTTTCGATGGGGCGATCGTGAGGGGAGCATACTGGCCTGGCGGACCCACGTCACGCCGGGGCGGCCGCATGGCCGTTGGCGGTGGCGACCGATAATCGCGGGCAGCGGAAAGGGGGCGGCAGGTCGCGTGCCAGGCGGCCGGCCCGGCCCGTTCGTGGGCACGCGACATCCCCGCGCGCCGACGCTCGGCTGAGGAGGAGTTGGGCCTCGCATGCAGCATTTTACCGATCCAGGGACGGGTGGGAAACGCTTGACCCGCAGCGTTGAAATCGTCTACGGCCTCGCGTCAGACAGGCGAGACGACCGATCCCCGACATGTCTGAGATTGCGGAATGAGGGTTCTGGGACTGTGTTGACGGTAGGGGCGCGCGACAGCGATGGACATTGAGAACGATCAGGATCCAATGGTCACCAACCCCGTCCCCGGCAGCACCCAGCAGCGGGAGGAACCGCAGGAAGCGGCGCCCGAAGGTTTCGACGAAGATGCCTATTTGCAGGCGTTTCCGGACGTTGCGCAGGCCATCTCGGCCGGCATCTGCACCTCGCCGCTGCAACATTACCAGGCGCATGGGCGGCACGAAAACCGGCTGAACAATCGCGCGTATCTCCGGGTTTTAAACCGGGCTCAGGTCGAAGGGCATGTCGATTTCTACGGTTACCATGCGGCTGCCGGGGGATGGTTCTTTTGCGGCTGGGCGTCGCAACCATGGGATGGAGAACTGCTGACCGACCAGCCAGTCGTCAATTTCGCCGACCAAAGCCTCGCCACCCACGAGATTTTGACGGGGTTTTTCGCCCGCGACGACCTGAAACCGGACGCGCGCGGATTTGTAATGTTTGCCTATGGGGCGGGTCGACAACTGGCGATGCTGAAGTCGCTGTCGTTGCGTCTGCCGAGCATGGTTGCGGCCATCCCGGCGTCGACGAATAGTCAGATTACGCAACGATTGCGGGAAACCGAACTGGTCACCCGGCTGCGCCCCATCATCGGTGGTGTCACAGAAGGTGCGGACGCCGAAATGCTGCAGGTCCTGCTGGCGCGGAAACCGTATGCCGGCAACAGCACGCTGACCGCGCTTTCCGATCCGGTGCTGTTGGAGATCGACGAGGTTATTTCCTGCGCGCCCGGTGGCACGGCCGTCATGGGCTGGTTCCTGGCGAATCCTGGTGTGGTCCGATCAATCCGATTCCGGTCCGGTTTGCAGTCGGAACCGTTTGTGTTCGACGACTGTATCAAGCTGGACCGGCCGGATGTGATCGGCGCCGTCGGTGCCGAACATGGTTTCGATGACGCAAGATGCGGGTTCATCGGATATCTGCCCAACTACAACCCGTCGCGCACCGACATGTATATCGAGGTGGAGACCGCCCAGCGCGAAGTCGGCTTCCGTAAGCTGCAGCCGCCAAAGCTGGAAGGCCTCGCCGCGATCAAGCGCCTGCTGGCCGAGTTCAACGTGCGTTATGGCGCGGTCACCCGCGCGTTCGACACGGTTGTTGGCCCACCGGTCGGCTTCCTGAATCAGCGCCGTCTGGCCGTGAAACCGCGGGTCGAAACGATCGAATTCGGCCAGATCAACCCGCAACCCCAGTTTTCGGTCATCGTGCCGCTGTACGGCCGGCTGGATTTCCTTGAATCGCAGATGGCGTTCTTCGCCAGCCACGCGCCGTCTTTCGACTTCGAGTTCATCTTCGTGTTGGACGACCCGCCGAAGCGGCGAGAGGCGGAGCGCCTGTTCAATTCGGTCCATAGCCGTTTCGGGATTCCGTTCCGCGCCCTGCTGCTGGACCGCAATCTCGGCTTTGCGCCCGCGAACAATGTGGGGCTGGCGGCGGCCACCGGCACGTATGTCTGCTTCCTGAATTCGGATGTGTTCCCCGGCCATCCGGACTGGCTGGAACGCTTGGCGGAACGGCTGGAATCCAATCCCGATCTCGGCGCGGTCGGCCCCATGCTGCTCTATGGCGACGGTTCCGTGCAACATGAAGGCATGACCTTCAAGAACCTGCCGGAATTCGGCAACTGGCCGTTCGGCGACCATCCCCGCAAGGGCCAGAAGAAGGGCCAGGTCACCGGTTTGCGCAAGCATATCTGCATCACCGGTGCCTGCATGGTCATGAAGACCAGCCTTGCGCAGGGATTGGGGGGCTTCGACGAGTCCTACATCATCGGCGATTTCGAGGATTCCGATCTCTGTCTGCAGTTGCACCAGATGGGACTGGACAGCGCCGTCGATCTGGACGTTGAGTTGTATCATCTGGAACGCAAGTCGCAGGCTTCCTCGGCGCTGTCCTGGCGCATGAACCTGACCCTCTACAATGCCTGGGTGCACCAGAACCGTTGGGCTGGCGTGATTGCCCACCATCCGTTGCAAGCGAAGCCCGCCACCGATGACAACGCCGCCATGGAGCATTCGGACCGATGAGACGGGTCAAGACCATGCCATCCGATCCCATGGTTGAGCAGCCGGAAACCGAAGCGATGACCGAGGCGGACGTGGCGCCGCGGATTCTGGTCATTTCGCACAGCCATCCGGATCTGACCAAAGGCGGCGGGGAGATCGCGGCCTATCAGTTGTATCGTGGCATGGCGGCCCGCGGCGACGGCAAAACCTGGTTCATGGGCTGCGACCGGCGGCCGACGCGATCGGACATCCCGATTTCCCAGCCGTTTGGGACGCAGGATTACCTTTACTCCGCCGGTGAATTCGATTGGTTCAAATTCGCCAACCGCGACGCACGGTTTCCAGAGGCGTTTGCCAACCTGCTGCGGGAATTGTCGCCCAACGTGGTGCATTTCCATCATTACGTCGGCGTCGGGGTGGAGGCATTCGCCTTGGTCCGCCGTGTGCTGCCGACCGCGAAGATCGTCGTTACGCTGCATGAGTATCTGGCCATCTGCAACCATCACGGCCAGATGGTCACGCGGCCTGACCGGAATCTTTGCTACCGCGAAACACCGGTCAAATGCGTGGAGTGCTTCCGAGAGAACGACGAGTCGGATTTTTTCCTGCGCAAGAAATACATCCAGCACTTCTTCGGGTTCGTCGACCACTTCGTGTCTCCCAGTCAGTTCCTGGCGGATCGCTACGTCGCGTGGGGGATTGCGGAAGATCGCATCTCCGTGATCGAAAACGTGGTCCGTCCGGCCGCGGATCGGGACACGGCCGCGGCGACCGCGCCGGCCGGGCATCTGCGGGTCGGGTTCTTTGGCCAGTTGTCATTCCTGAAGGGCGCGAATGTGTTGTTCGAGGCGGCACGTCTGCTCGACAAGCAGGATCGCACCGATATCAGTTTCGACATCTTCGGCGACTACCGGAATCAACCGGCGGAATTCCAGAAGGAGCTCCAGGAACGGTTGGAAACGGTCGGGCCAAATGTGCGGCTGCACGGCCCCTATGACGAATTCCGTGTCGATGCGCTGATGCGGTCAGTGGACGTCGTGATCATTCCGTCCATCTGGTGGGAAAATTCGCCGGTGGTGATCCAGGAAGCCTTTCGGAACGCCCGACCGGTTATCTGCTCCGATATCGGCGGCATGGCGGAGAAAGTGCGTAACGGGATCGACGGGTTCCATTTCCATGCCGGCAGCGCGTTGGATATCGTGACCCTGCTGAGCCGGATTGCCGATGACCGGCAGATTCTGGGGGACGTCATGAAGACGGTGCGCCAGCTGCCAGCCGCGGATGAGATCATCGACGAGCATTTGAATCTGTATCGGGCGATTCAGGTTTCGACCCAGGCGTGACCGCCACCGCCGGCACTGTGTCGGGACAGACCGTGGCGGATAGGCGATGCCGGTGATTGGCTGCAGCCGAGCGCCGGTCAGTCCTTGAAGGTGCAATGGATAGGATGGGTTTTCACTGCCGTTCGGCCGCTTTCGGATGTGCCGAACCAGCGGTTGCCCGATGCGGCCGTGGTTTGGATTGAGTGACGGATAGGAGACCAGAATCATGTCGGTGCGCGGTTCGCTTGATGTCGTCACCACGGGGTATGCGGCCGGCTGGGCTTACCCAACGAACACCAAGAGCCGCTTGGTCGTCCAGGCCATGTTGAACCACGCCATCATCGGGGAGGCGGTGGCCGACCTGCATCGCGGCGATCTGGCGGCGATCGGGATGGGCGACGGCAATTACGGATTTCACATCGATTTCTACAATGCCATCGACGTACGTGCGGTGCCGTTTGTCGTGGTTAAAGTCGACGATGGTGATCTGGATGTGCCGCGGTCAACCCAATCTGGATACGCTGAGTTCTTCCACACCCTGTACCGCCAATACCCGACCTCGGGGCGCCATCGCAGCGTCCTCGGCGGTCTCTGGACCGATCGGACTGACGCGTCAGCCTTGTTGAGAGGGCGCGTCGCCATCGGTCAGGTTTCCGAGTCGGCGGCGAATGTTTTGTCTGGATTTCTCCAGAACGGGTTTTCGATCCTGGAAAACGCGTTTTCTCTTGGCGCGGCCATGCCGCCGGGCGCTCGCCTGACCGAGGGTGGAGAGCCACCCGAAGAGGGCAAGCCGAGCCTGATGGCCGGGGTGGTGGCGGGGTTGTTCATGGCAGGGTCGGTCCACGATATTCTGCGCCCACTGTTGGAAGATCATCCGTTGGCCCTGACGGCTCGGATCGTCGATGGCACAAGCAATAGTTTCTGCCAGCCGAGCGGGTTGGAGAAGTTGCCTTCGCCAACCGAATGTGTGGGGGTCATCGTGCCGACCGCCGATGCGCCGGTGGCGTTGGAGGTGGTGCGCGACAGCCATCTGTTCCCCGAATTCACCGCGTCGGGCGAATCCCGTTGGATCAGCCAATCTGCGGCGTTGAGCGATGCGACTCTGGTGCAACGCGGCATGGTCGATCGGCATGAGCTTCCGGTCGGCAGTGTCGCCGTTGTCGGCCCCGGACTGTTGCATCGGGTGCAGGCGGACGCATCGGTGGCGGCATTGCGCGTGCTGGTCACGCCGTCTCGGGCCGCGCCGTTGGACCGTCGTCCCGGGGAGCCCGGCCGGGAGATCATCCTGGTCAACGGCGGCCAGATCTGGGTCTGACAGCCACCCGGGCGTGCGGCTCTGGCCTGGCGTTCTTCTGAAGAACGGGCTGTCGCTAGCTCGTCAACATGTCCGGTTTATGTAGCTCGTGAAGTGTCCGCTTCGTTCTTGTTCTGTCCCGGGGCATGCCCCGGGACAGAACGGCCGCTTTGGAAGCGTGTCATGCGGCCTTGTCCGAATGTCGTGAACCCTTGCCTC
>CAMATI010000088.1 GCA_945861095.1 Asaia bogorensis
GGGGGGGCGCATGACCGGAACCAGAACGGGTGCTTCGGGTCGGTGTCGGGAAATCCCGCACACCAAGATGGCGTCGCTCTGACCGGAAACGGCTAACCGACCTGGATCCCTGTTTGATCGCATGACTTACACCGTGTCCTGTTCGACCCAGTGATCATGCTCTAGCCGGTAGCGCTTAACCGGCCCCCCGTGCCAGAAAGCCGTATGACAACCATCCCGAAAATCCGCGTCCGCGGCCTGCGCAAGACGTTCGGCGACAAGGTCGTGCTGGACGGCGTCGATCTGGACGTGATGCCGAAGACCTCCATGGTGATTATCGGTGGGTCCGGATCTGGGAAGTCGGTGCTGCTGAAATGTATCCTGGGCATTATCGAGCCGGATGCCGGCACGGTCGAAATCGACGGGACGGACATCACCAGCCTGCCGGCCCAGGAGCGCACCGCGATCCGATCCCGCATCGGCATGCTGTTCCAGAACGGCGCTTTGTTCGACAGCCTGCCGGTCTGGGAGAACGTGACATTCGGCCTGATCGCGCAGAAAAAAATCCGGCGATCGGACGGACGGGACCACGCCGTCGGCTTCCTCAGCCAGGTCGGATTGGCTGACACCGTGCGGGATCTGTCGCCGGCCGAATTGTCCGGCGGGATGCAAAAGCGGGTGGCGCTCGCCCGGGCCATCGCCGCACACCCTGACATCCTGTTCTTCGATGAGCCGACCACCGGGCTCGATCCGATCATGGGGGCGATCATCGACGGGCTGATCGT
This sequence comes from Asaia bogorensis, assembly GCA_945861095.1. GTDB lineage: Bacteria > Pseudomonadota > Alphaproteobacteria > Acetobacterales > Acetobacteraceae > Rhodopila. The sequence goes on from CAMATI010000088.1 coordinate 765, forward strand.
CGAATGCGTGAAAGACCTGGGCAGCACCGCCGTCGCCATTACGCACGACATGGCGAGCGCGCGTCGCATCGGCGATGCGGCGGCGATGATCCACAAGGGCCGCATCATCTGGTCCGGCCCAGGCGACCGGCTGATGGAAAGCGGCAATCCCGAGGTCGATCAGTTCACCCATGGACGTCGGGAGGGACCGATCCAGATGGAGCTTCGCCGGTAGTGCCGCCGATCTTGTCTGGCCGGGGCGCCGGGATCGGCCGAGCGGTGGGGCGTTCGGGGGGCGTGGTGGTCATTGCGCTCGCGCTGCTGGCGCCGACCGCCCTGGGGCGGTCTGCTAACGCCGGCCCGTCCGAAACCGCTCGTCAGCTTGCCGGATTGTTCATCCAGGGCTGCCTGCCCTTCGCCGGCGACCCCACCGGGTTGCGGGCCTGGGCCGCGGCCCGCAAGCTGACCCCGGTGCCGGAGCAGGCAAGGGTCGCCTTCCTGAACGGTGCCCCGGGCGTGGTGTTCGATGCCAGCACGGGGGCTGGCAAATTCGTGCTGGTGTCGTCAGACGACGGACTGTGTTCCTCGATCGCCGATCGCGCGATGGGCAAGGATGTCGAGGACGCCTTGGAAGCCACGCTGCGGGAGGCCGGGATCGCATTTCGCATGGCGATCGACCGCGACGACCGCATGGTTCCGGCGCTGCACTTCCGGGAGTATCTGGCGACCATGCAAGGCCGGCTATGGCGAATCCTGGCTGCTACGATAAAGGATCGGGTGGAAGGGCGAGCGATGCTGACCGCGGCGCCGGGATAGGGGATAGCCCTGGTTCCACGCACGCGACCTGAACCACCGGAGAACCACGTTTGGCCAAACCGACCTCGCGTTTCGTCTGCCAGTCCTGTGGCGCCATCACGCCCAAATGGGCGGGGCGTTGCGAAACCTGCGGCGAATGGAACACCGTGGTCGAGGAAGCCGTCACCGCGCGCCCCGGCCCTGCCGGCAAGGCGCCGGTCGGGAAGGGGGTCCCCTTCGTCGGGTTGGCCGGTTCCGCCGCCCCGCCAGCCCGCGCCCCCACCGGCATCGAGGAGTTGGATCGGGTCCTGGGCGGCGGCTTGGTGCCATCGTCGGCGGTTCTGGTCGGTGGCGATCCGGGCATCGGCAAATCCACCCTGTTGTTGCAGGCCGCGGCCAGCCTCGCCCGGTCCGGCCGGCGGGTGCTGTATGTCTCGGGCGAGGAATCCATCGAACAGGTCCGCCTGCGCGCCCGCCGCCTGGGCGTCTCCGACACCGCCATCGAGCTTGCCGCCGCCTACAATGTCCGGGAAATCGCGGCCAGCCTGGAACAGGCGAACGACGCCGCGCTGGTCGTCATCGACTCCATCCAGACCATGTGGCTGGACGCGATCGACAGCGCGCCGGGCACCGTGTCCCAGGTCCGCGCCTGTTCCTTCGAGCTGATCCGCCTCGCCAAGGCGGGTAGATTTTCTCTGGTTCTGGTCGGGCACGTGACGAAGGACGGCGCCCTGGCCGGCCCCCGCGTGCTGGAGCACATGGTCGACGCGGTGCTGTATTTCGAGGGCGATCGCGGCCACCAGTTCCGCATCCTGCGCGCCGTAAAGAACCGCTACGGCGCCACCGACGAAATCGGCGTGTTTGAGATGACGGAACGCGGCCTGGCCGAAGTGCCCAACCCGTCCGCCCTGTTCCTGGCGGAACGGCGCGGCAATGTGTCCGGCAGCGCGGTGTTCGCCGGGCTGGAAGGCACGCGGCCGGTCCTGGTGGAGGTGCAAGCGCTGTTGGCCCCAAACCCTGGCGGATCGCCGCGGCGGTCGGTCATCGGCTGGGACAGCGGGCGGCTGTCGATGCTGCTGGCCGTCCTGGAAACCCGCGCCGGGGTAAGGCTGAATCAGACCGATGTTTATCTGAACGTCGCCGGCGGGTTGCGGGTCACCGAACCGGCGGCGGATCTGGCGGTGGCGGCGTCGATCGCTTCGGCCGCGTTCGACAAGCCGACCAGCCCCGGCATGGTCTATTTCGGAGAGATCGGGCTGTCCGGCGAAATCCGCCAAGTCGCGCAGGCGGAGGCTCGCCTGAAGGAGGCCGCCAAGCTGGGGTTCGACTCGGCCGCCCTGCCGCGCCGCCTGGCGCACGGCAATCGCAAACTGGTGGCGCCCGAGGGGTTGCGATTGGAGGAAATCGGCCACGTCGCCGATCTGGTCGCACGGTTCGCGCCGGAGAGCGGTGGCGGAGGATGATAAAGCGGTAGCGGACAGCGATAAAGCGGTAGCGGAGGATGATAAAGCGGCAGCAGCGGGTGATAAAGCGGTAACGACGGCTGATAAACCGCCGACGGTGGCCGATATCATCTTGGCGGTGTCCGTGGCGAAGGCGATAACCCCGCCTGTCCCTTTTTTGGCGGTGGCATGACCTGGGTCGATCTTGCGGTGCTTGGCATTCTGGCGATTTCGGCCGTACTGGCATTCATGCGCGGCATGGTGCGGGAGGTGCTGGGGATCGGCGCCTGGGTCGGCGCCATCGCCATTGCCGTCAAGGCGCTGCCCTACGCGCGCCCTCTGGTAAAGCAATATGTGTCGGAGCCAGCGTGGCTCGACCCCCTGGCCTTCGTCGGCGTGTTCCTGGTTTCGCTGATCGTGCTGTCGCTGCTCGCGCGGATGGTCGGGCGGATGGTGCGAGGATCCGTGCTGGGCGGCGTCGATCGCAGCCTGGGCGTGTTATTCGGCCTGGCCAGGGGTGCGGCGCTGGTCATCCTTGCCTATATCCTTGGCGGCATGGCGGTGGCGATCGATCAATGGCCCGCGTCGGTGCGGGAGGCCCGGTCCCTGACGCCCACGTTCGAAGGGGCGACCTGGGTGGTTCGGCAACTGCCCGAAGAATACCGTCCGCGACTCCAGGCCCCCACCGCGGAACGGCGGGCGACCGCGGATGCGTTGATGCGCACCACGCCGCAAGGGTCGGCGACGGGGCGGGCGCCGGGTGCGGGGGCCCGATAGGACATGGATGGCCCGCCTGACTGGCATCGTCGCCGCTGCGAACCGCGTCCGATCCAGTCCGGAAGTGACGATGGGGCCGAGAGAGGCGGTGCACCGGTCAATGGTCAGGGCCAGTTGATCTAAAAAGGCATGGGCCAAACGGGTGTGGGCCACGGCCGGCCAACCTGATACACCCCCGATCATTGGCGGCACGCGACCAGAAGGAACGTGGCATGGCATTCACGACCAATGGCACCGAGGACGACTCGCTGCACGAAGAATGCGGCGTCTTCGGCGTCTGGAGCGTTCCCGACGCCGCCGCCGTCACCGCGCTCGGCCTGCACGCCCTGCAACATCGCGGGCAGGAAGCCACCGGCATCGTCAGTTTCGACGGCGCCCGGTTCCATTCCCATCGCGGCATGGGCCTGGTCGGCGACAACTTCAGCAACCCACAGGTCATGGACACACTGAAGGGCCGCATCGCCATCGGGCATAATCGCTATGCCACGACCGGCGAGACGGTCCTGCGCAACGTCCAGCCGCTCTACGCGGATTTTGAGTTCGGGGGATTCGCCGTCGCCCATAACGGCAATCTGACCAACGCCCATGTGCTGCACCGCGCTTTGGTGCGCCGAGGCTGCTTGTTCCAGTCCACCACGGACTCGGAAGTCTTCGTGCATCTGATCGCCATCAGCCTGTATTCCACCGTCGTCGACCGCCTGATCGACGCGCTGAAACAGGTGGTCGGCGCCTACTCCCTCGTCGCCCTGTCCAACGAAGCCCTCATGGGCGTCCGCGATCCGCTCGGCGTGCGCCCGCTGATCCTGGGCCGCATCGGGCCCGAAGGCACCGGCGGCTGGGTCCTGGCCAGCGAAACCTGCGCGCTGGATATTGTCGGCGCCGACTTCATCCGCGATGTCGAGCCCGGAGAGATCGTGGTCATCAACGACCAGGGCGTGCACAGCATCATGCCGTTCGGCCGCACCCGGGAACGCTTCTGCGTGTTCGAATACATCTATTTCGCCCGCCCCGACTCGGTGATGGAGGGCATGCCCGTCTACGCCGCGCGTAAGCGGATCGGTGCCGAACTGGCGCGGGAGGCCGGGGTTCCCGCCGACGTCATTGTCCCCGTGCCCGATTCCGGCGTTCCGGCCGCCATGGGCTACGCATCCGAAGCCAACATCCCGTTCGAACTTGGCATCATCCGCAACCACTATGTCGGGCGCACCTTCATCGAACCGACCGACCACATCCGCAATCTTGGGGTGAAGCTGAAACATTCCGCCAACCGCCCGGTGCTGGAAGGTAAGCGCGTCGTGCTGGTGGACGACTCGATCGTGCGCGGCACCACCAGCCGGAAGATCGTCGAAATGGTGCGTCAGGCCGGCGCGCGAGAGGTGCATATGCGCATCTCGTCCCCTCCCACCACGCATTCCTGTTTCTACGGCATCGACACGCCCGAACGGAGCAAACTGCTGGCGGCCAACCACTCGGTCGAGGAAATGGCCGAACTGATCGGCGCCGACAGCCTGGCCTTCGTGTCGATCGACGGGCTGTATCGAGCCTTGGACAAGAACGGGCGGGACCCCGACCGGCCGCATTATTGCGATGCGTGCTTTACGGGGGATTATCCGATCGCGCTGCCGGATCAGGCCAATAACCGCGACCGCCAGCTCAGCCTGCTGGCCGAAAGTCACTGATGTCCGGCGTGTTGTCAGGCTCGGTCGCCCTGGTGACGGGCGCCAGCCGAGGCATCGGTGCGGCCGCCGCGGTGGAACTGGCGCGTCTTGGTGCGCATCTGATCCTGACCGCCCGCACCCAAGGCGGCCTGGAAGAAACCGACGACGCGATCCGTTCGGCGGGCGGGTCCGCCACCCTGTTGCCGCTGGATTTGCGGGAAGGCGAGAAGATCGACGCGATCGGCCCGACCCTGTTCCAGCGTTTCGGGCGGCTGGACGTGCTGGTGCATGCGGCCGGGGTGCTGGGGAAACTGACCCCGGTCGCGCATATCCTGCCGGCCGACTGGGCGGATGTGGTCGGCGTGAACATGGCGGCGGCCTGGCGCCTGATCCGCACCTGCGATCCGCTGCTGCGCCTTGCGCCGGCGGGGCGAGCGGTGTTCGTGACGGACATGCGGGCGCGGGAGCCTCGGGCGTATTGGGGGCCGTATGGGGCGACCAAGGCGGCGATGGAGCATCTGGTGCTGACCTGGGCGCAGGAAGTCGCGACGACTTCGTTGCGGGTCAATCTGTTCGATCCTGGGCCGGTGGCAACGCGGTTGCGGTCCAACGCGTTTCCGGGGGAGGACAAGGCGGGTCTGCCCCGACCGGAAACGGTGGCGCCAGCGTTGGCAACGCTGTGTCTGCCGGCGGTGGACGAGATGGCCGCGCCGTCCGATCCATAACGCGCCGGGCGTCGCTTCATACCAACCGTGCGAAATAACGTCCTACGGGTAACCACCGTCATTGCGAGCGCAGCGAAGCAATCCAGGGGCTTGGCACGATCGATCCTGTCTGTTGCCCAGGATTGCGTCGCTGCGCTCGCAATGACGGTGAGGCAAGTCTATCGGCCATCGTCAGAGTTGCCGATGTTCCTCCGCACAATGTTGAATCGCACCCGCGATGCACCGATCTAAAGTCCGGGCCGCCGGCGCAAGAGTAATGCGGTTACCCGGCCGCTAAGCTTCGCGCACGCAGGTCGCCGCGTCCCGCCGTCAGCCCCGCGCGGCAAACACGGCCTGGCACGCCGCCGGCATCGCGGGCGGCTTTGGCGGCGGCCCCGGCTTGGCCGGTGCCGCGGGCGCATCCAACTGATCGAACCACCATTGCAGGCTCGCATCGCATCCATCGCCGGGTGGTGGCGGAGCGAGGCTCGTGCACTCGGTTTGGTCCGCCGGGCAGCGGAAGGTGATGTGCATATGGGCGGCGTGCGCATACCAGGGACGGATGAAGCGCAGCCAGGACCGATCGCCCGTAACCTGCTCGCACAACTGCCGCTTGATCGCCGGATTGACCAGGACCCGATCGACGTCCGGCAGGGTGGCCGCGAGCCGCAGCAGGGTCACGACCCCGTCATTCCATCGGCTGGCCTCCACGCCGCGCCGGTCGGGCCGGACCAGGCTCGCCTGCTCGAACGCCTCGCGTTGGGCGTCTGTCAAAGGAGCGCGCGGGCGCATGTCCAGGCCGATATCCACCTCCAGCCCACGCTGGTGGCTGACATGTCCGCCCCCCATCGGCCCGCCGCGCGGGTGGGAGATGTCGCCGATCACCAGTTCTGGCAGACCGGCCGCCGCCGCTCTCTGGCCCAGCAATTTGATGTGTTCCAGGGTTTGCGGTGCACCCCATACATCGCTTTTCTGCATCCTGAAGGTCGTGAAGCCGACACCGCGATCCGGCAGACGCTGTGCCCCGGCGATGCAGCCGCCGGTCGGTGGGCCACCGATGATCCGTAATGGCCCCGCGGCCGGCCCAGCGGTCGGCGTCGTCGGACCCGCGGCCGCGATCAGCAGGGCGGCCAACCCCAGGGCGGCAAGTCGGATCAAAACCGCCGCTCAAGGATGGTGATGACATCGCCAGGCTGCACGTACGCGTGGCGGACTGCCTTGCCCTCGATCGGGTCGCCCATGGTCGTGCCCATCGTCGTGCCCATTGCCATGCCCCTTGCCGCACCCACTGGCGTACGTACGACCGAAGCATATCCCTCCACCGCCCGGTATGTGAAGCCACCGGCAACCGCCGCCGCGGTCACCACGGTCATGCCTGGTTGGTAGGGGTATTGCCCGGGCCGATTGACCTCGCCCAGGACGAAGATCGGGCGATAGGTCACAATTTCCACCGAAACGGACGGATTGCGCAGCAGGTTCGCCCGTTTCAGGGCCGCCATGACAGACGTTTCCAGTTCCGCCGGGGTCAGGCCAGCCGATCGAACGGGGCCGAGCAGCGGCAGGGCGATGGAACCGCTGTCGTTGACGCGGAATTCGCCGGTCAGCGAGTCCTCGCCAAAGGTGATGATCCGCACCGCGTCGCCGGCACCCAGCCGATAGTCGGTGGAAGACACGGTCGGCAGCATGGGCAGGTCGCTCCCCGGCGAACATGCCGTAAGGACCAGGATGAGCAAGAGCTGACACAGGCGCATGGGCGAATGCCTCTGTTCTGGAGGTGGACGGCGCCGGCCGATTTTTCCGGCGCCTTTGATGTAGCGGGAGAATCTCCAGGATGGGTTAACGCGGCCCCACAATTGCGTGGGTTTCGGTCCATTTCGGATCGGTCGCGTTAGCCGAGCGTTAACGTGCGCGACGGTAAGAAGCCGCATCGACCCAGATCGGGGATCGCGGATCCCCCGATGCGAAAGGCCAGGATAGCCGATGTTGGACAGCCCCACCGAAGCGGCGGGCTCGATGCCAGTCCCGGGCAGGGGGCGAGGCAGCGCGGCCCAGCGACCCATACGGACCGACGAAGTCGCGGATTTGCGTGTGATGCTGAGCGTGTTGTGGCGTCGCAAGTTGCCGGTCATCGCCTGTCTGGTTCTGGTGCCCCTGCTGGCCTGGGTGGCGCTTGGTCGGATGACCCCGCGCTACACGGCAACCGGCACGCTTCTGTATGAGCCGAACGAGAACAGGGTGCGAGAGATGCAGAGCATCCTGCGCGCCGATCCGGTCACCGATTCGGTCATGGCGAGCCAGGCGGAAATCCTGCAAAGCCTGCACATCGCGCAGAAGGTCGCCGAACGCGGCAACCTGTTCAACAATCCGGAGTTCAACAAGACGCTCCGCCCGCCCTCGCTGCCCAGTCGTTTCATGGCCGCGCTGCGGGGCATACTTGGGATGGAGCCGGAGACAACGCCACCGGCGGCGCCGGTCACCGGGCCAGGGGTCGGACCGGAGCGGAATGCGACGATCATGGCGGTCCAGGCGGCGTTGCGCGCCAACGCCACGCGGTTTTCCCGGACCATCGAGGTGTCTTTCACGGCGGAGGACCGATTGGTCGCCGCCGCGGCCGTCAACAATGCCATGGATGTCTATGTAAAGGACCAGTATGCCGCCAAGTATCGTGCCGTGCGCCGCACGACCGAGATGCTGGAACGGCGCGTTCGCGAACTTCGCGCCGATGTGCGTCGTGGAGACGACAACATCGCCGCCTATCGCTCCGAGCATCGGCTGTCGCAGGGCATGCGCGCCGGGATGGATGCCGAGCAGATCAGCCTTCTGAGTGAGGATCTGGTCCGAGCCCGTGGCGAACTGACCCATGCGGAGGGGCGTTTGGATGCGGCCCATGGCAAGGCCGGCGCCGGCGCGCAGGCGGCCATCGCGCCGTCGGTCGTGCAGTTGCGGTTGCAGCAGGATCAGATCGCGTCCCAGGTCCAGGCTCGGCAGGCGCGTTTCGGCCCGAACCATCCGGAAGCGGAATCGTTGCGCCGTCAGCTTGCGGAAGCCCAGCGCGCGGTTGCCGCCGAAACGGCCCGCGTCGTGACCTCCATCGAATCCGACCATCGTTCGGCGCGTGCCCGCGTGGCGTCCCTTGAACAGAGCCTGCGCGACGCCCAGCAAGAGACCAACCGCGCCGGACAGGCCCATATCGCGCTGAACGCCATGACGCGCGATGTCGAGGCATCGCGTGCCCAGCTTCAATCCGTGCTGCAAAGTATGCAGCAGACCGCTCAACAGGCCGCGGTCGAAACGGCGGAGGCGCGCGAAATCTCCCAGGCTTTGCCGCCGGAACTACCCAGTTGGCCCAGGACCGGACCGCTGATGGCCGGTGCCGTGGCGTCGGGGCTGTTCATCGGACTGCTGCTGGCCACTATCCTGCACGCGGCGGACACGACGTTGCGCAGTGGAGAGGATACACGCTCCGTGTCGAACCTACCCTGTTTCGCGCTGCTGCCAGAGGTCGGGCGGCGCGCCTTGGGCCATCTGTCGATCTAGGAATACGTCGCTCGCCGCCCGCTGACGATCTTCGCCGAACAGGTCCGCGCCCTGCGTGCCGGTCTGTGGTTCGGTGCCAACCGCCCCCGCGTGATCGCGATGACCGCGGCGCGCCCCGCCGAAGGCAAGACAGTGGTCTCCATCGCGCTTGGCCGATCCGCGGCATTGAGCGGTGAACGCGTGCTGGTCATCGAAAGCGACCTGCGCCAGCCACGCTTTGCGCGCAGGCTGGGGGCGCAGTTCGAAATGGGTCTGGCGGAGTATCTGAAAGGGGAGGCGTTGCTGGAAGACGTCATCCAATTGGATCAGTTGAGCGGCATGCATTACATTCATGCGGGCCAGTCAACGTCGGGATCCGGGGGCGCTCACCTGCCAGGCCTGTTCATGTCCGAAACCATGGCGCGCATGCTGGCGACGGTTCGGCAGGATTACGATCTGGTGCTGCTCGATGCGCCCCCGGTCCAGGCGATGACGGAAGCGCGTGTGGTCGCGGCAATCGCCGATGCGACGGTGCTGTGCGTGCGCTGGCGGTCGACACCTCGCGCCACCTTGCGATTGGCACTGGATCTGTTGGAGGACGCGCACGCCAATGTCGTGGGCACTATATTGACCCGTGTCGAGCCACGCATCCATCTGCGGTCGGGCGCCGCCGACGCGGAGGTGTACCATCGGCGGTACAAGCAATATTTTGCGGGATAGCCACGCGGTGAGGCGACTCTTTCCGGTGTCGGGGCTATCTGAAACACTCCTGGTCGTAATGGTCGCGGCGGCCTGCCTGCTATGGCCCGCGTTCTGGAATGGCTATCCGATCGTCTTCGCCGATACTGGCACATACCTGTCGCAAGCCATCCACCGTTACCTGGGCTGGGATCGGCCCGCCTTCTACAGCATGATGATGCTGCCGCTGCATCTGACGGTCTCCACCTGGCCGGTCGTCTGCGTCCAGGCGGTCCTGGCATGCGTGGTCTTGCGGACGGTCATGCGGGTCGTTGCGCCGGGGCAATCCCGGTGGTGGCTGGTCGCGCTGGCGGTATTCCTGGCGGCCATGACATGGTTTCCGTGGATCGTTTCGGAACTGATGCCGGACCTGTTCACGCCTCTGGTCGTCCTGACGCTGTCGTTGCTGCTGTTTGCCCAGGACCGGTTGTCGCGGCCGGCCCAATGGGCCGTGATATTCGGTTCGGCGTTCATGATCGCCACCCAGCAATCCAGCGTGGCGTTGGCGGCGGGGTTGATCGTGCTGCTCTGGCCGATCGCGGCATGGCTCCGCGGCGCCGGTTCGACAGCGGGACCCGAGGCCCGGGATGCAACCAACGCCCCGGCCAATTCCCGGACACCCTGGAAGGCGATCCTGCCGCTGATCCTGGCGTTGCTGGCAATGACGGCGGTCAATCTGGCGGGGCACGGCCGCCTGTCCCCGTCCCCGTTCGGAAATGTCTTCCTTCTCGCGCGGCTGATCCATGACGGACCGGCGCGGCTCGTGCTGGATCGGGATTGCCCGGGGGCTGGCTGGCGGCTTTGCCCCTACCTTGCCTCGATCCCGCCGACATCGGACGAATTCCTGTGGGAACCCGACAGTCCCGTGGTCCTGGCCGGCGGCCACAAGGCGGTTTCGGCCGATGCCGACGCCATTGTCGCGGCGACCCTGCGGGCCTATCCGACCGAGGTCTTCCGCGCCGCGCTCGCCAACACACTGCACCAGCTTGGTCGTTTTTCCAGTGGCGACGGGCTGGAACCATGGCCGATCCAGGTCACGCCCTGGATAGCCAAAGACTTCCCGCAACGTGAATACACGGCCTACCAGGCGGCTCGCCAACAGCGCGGAGTCCTGGCCGTGCCGTCCCCGCTGCCGGCCGTGCATCGGGTCGTGGCTGTCATGGGCGTCGCCGGCTGCATCCTGCTGCTGCCGGTGGCATTGCGGCGGCGCCATGTGTCCGCCGGGTTCCTGGCGGCGGCCCTGATCGCGCTGCCGCTCAGCGCCGCGATTACCGGGGCCATGTCCATGCCTCACGATCGGTATCAAAGCCGCATCATGTGGTTGCCGACCTGCGTCGCGCTGATCGCAATCGGGGGTCTGGGACTGAAGCGGCCATGACGCGCCTGATCCGGATATCCCACCTGAAGCTCTCCGATGTGGCCTGGCCGGCCGTGGAGGCTGGCGGGGCCGCCATGCTCGCGATCGTGTCGTCGTTCGTGGTGGCCCGCGTGGTCGGCCCGGCGGAGGTCGGCATCGCCGCCACCATCGTTTCGGCGCATGTCTTGCTGTGGGTCGTCGTGAACGCTCTGTTCGCCGATGCGGTGGTGCAGCACGCGGATATCGATCACGGCGCATTGTCGGCGGCATTCTGGGCGTCGACTTCGGTCGGCGTGGCGATGATGGCGGTGCAGGTGGGCTGCGGGTGGGGCCTGGCCTGGCTGATGGACGACGATCGCCTGCTTGCAATGGCGATGATCCTGGCGGTCTCCTTGCCCCTGGTGGGCGGCGCCGGTGTTGTACAAGGCATCCTGACGCGGAACCGAGCCTACCGGTGGGTGGCGCTGCGCACCTTGATCGGCAATGGAATCGGCACGTGCTTCGGGATCGTTGCCTCTGTGCATGGCCTGGGGGCGTGGGCGATCGTGGGGCAGCAATCGGTGTCCTCCGGCGTGGGCGCCTTGGTCCTGATCGTCTGTGCACGATGGTCTCCCGCGCTGGTGTGGCACTGGTCGTCGGTGCGGGCGCTGCTGCGTGTGGGACTGCCGTTGACGGCCGGCACCCTGATCCTGCTGGCGCGCTATCGGGTGTTCGCGATCCTGCTGGGCGCCAACGCCGGCGCGTCGGCTTTGGGGCAGGTTCATATCGCGTTTCGGTTGGTCGACACCGTCAGGGATGTCAGCTTCACCGCCCTATGGCGGCTGTTCCTGCCCGATCTGTCGCGTCATCAGCACGACCGGGACGCAATGCTCGTATGCGTCGATCGACTGCTGCGGCTTTCCAGCATGATCATGCTGCCTCTCTGTGGCGGGTTGGTGGTCAGCCTGGTCCCGTTTGTGGCCCTGGCGCTGGGACCGGACTGGCAGGAGGCCGGCAAGGCCGCGATTCCCCTCGTCGTGCTGATGGCGGCCCTCGCGGTCACCTTTCCCTCCGGCGTGGCCTTGGTCGCCGCGGGCCAGGCTCGGCTTCCCCTTTACGCGAACCTGGCGGCGTTGGTGGCGACATCGGCGGGCGTCGCGATCTGGCAGCCACAGACCGCGCGGGCAGCGATCGTGATATGGTGCGCCAGTCAGGTCCTCGTGATCCCCTATGTCGCGCGGGCGAGTGCGCGGGCCCTCGGCGTCGGACTCCTGCGCCCCTTGCGAGAAGCCGTGCCGATGACGTTGCTTACCGGACTGGCGGTTTTCCTATCCATTGTCATCCCCGATCGGCTCGGTCTGGCGGCGACGCCCGGCCACCAACTCGGCTGGCAACTCTTGGTTGGCGGAGCGGTTGTGGGTGGCGGTCTTGGCCTGCACCTGCTGCTGTTGCCGCGGTTCCCGATCGCATGGCCCTTCATCGGGCATCGTCCGCCCGTGGGCGATCGACATGCCCCGTAATCGACGGCCGGCCCGCATCTTGACCTTGCTTCGGACCCAGCCTTATAGCTGCCCCCGCTGGCGGTGCCGGCCCTCGTGATTTGTCCGGCCGGATTGCGGCGAGGTTAAACAAGCGCGCTAAAGAGGCCAGTGATCGGCGCTCTGAATCCAGGCCGATGCTGCTCAACGGTCGGGCCTTCTCTTGGTAGGGCCCTCCACATGACACTCGATCCCCACTCCCTGCGACCGGCGACCCGCCTCGTCCATGGCGGCGTGCAGCGCAGCCAGCATGGCGAAACCGCCGAGGCGTTGTTTCTGACATCCGGATATGTCTACGACAGCGCCGAACAGGCGGAAGCCACGTTCGCGGGCACCGTCGAACACTACCAATACTCCCGCTTTGCCAACCCGACCCTGACGATGCTGGAGGACCGGTTGTGCCTGATCGAAGGCGCGGAAGCCTGCCGCACCACGGCGACCGGCATGGCGGCCGTCAACGCCGCGCTTTTGTCGCACCTGAAGGCGGGGGACCGGGTCGTCGCGTCCCGTGCGTTGTTCGGGTCCTGCCACTGGATCGTGTCGACCCTGTTGCCCAAGTTCGGCATCGAGTCCGTCTTCGTCGATGGCGCGGACCTGGGACAATGGCGGGACGCATTGTCGAAGCCGACCCAGTTGGTGCTGCTGGAAACGCCGTCCAACCCGATGTTGGAACTGGTGGACCTGCCCGCGGTGGCCGCCATGGCCCACGCGGCCGGAGCCATCGTGGTGGTCGACAACGTGTTCGCCACACCGTTGTTGCAAAAGCCGTTGGAGCTGGGTGCGGATGTCGTGGTGTATTCCTGCACCAAGCACATCGACGGACAGGGCCGCGTGCTGGGCGGCGCGATCCTTTCCACCAAAAAATGGATCAACGACACGTTGCAGCCGTTCATCCGCAACACCGGGCCGGCGCTGTCGCCGTTCAATGCGTGGCTGCTGCTGAAAGGGTTGGAAACCCTCGGCCTGCGCGTCGATTACGGTTGTCGTTCCGCTGAAGCGATCGCCGAGTTCCTGACCCAGCAGCCTGGGGTCAGCCGGGTCTGGTATCCGACCCGAGCCGATCACCCGCAACAGGCCTTGGCGCTGAAGCAGATGACCGCGGGCGGCACTGTCGTGACCTTTGAGGTCTCGGGTGGGAAGGCAGCCGCCTTCCGGGTCATGAACGCGTTCAAACTGATCGCGGTATCCAACAACCTTGGCGATTCGAAATCGTTGGCGACCCATCCGGCCACCACCACGCATATGCGTATCGGCGAGGTCGAGCGTGCGAAGCTTGGCATCTCCGACGGGGTCATCCGCATTTCGGTCGGACTGGAAGACAGTGCTGACATCAAGGACGATCTGGCCCAGGCGCTGACATCCGCATGCACGGGCTGAGACCCACGGCCGGATCATCGCCCGAGGCACTGCATCGACCGACGCACCGCCCCGAGCCTGGCATTGAACTGGACAAGCGCCTGACATTGGCGTTTACTCCATCTTTCATGGACAGAGAGGCGGTCTTGTCATGACCGACGACGACCCGAAAGCCGAACGCCGACCCGCCGACCCGAGAGCGCGTGCGGGGCGGCTAATATCGGATGCGGCGAAGACGGCGCGGGAGGATTACGCTCGCACGACCCGCGACGTGCGCGTATCCGTGCGATCCTTCTACCTCGCGGACCAATCCCAGCCGGACGACAATCATTTCGTTTGGGCCTACCATGTCCGGATCGAGAACATGGGTGGCGCGACGGTCCGGTTGCTGCGTCGGACCTGGCAGATCACCGATGCGCGCGGCCGCACCCAGCATGTTCATGGAGAGGGCGTTGTCGGGGAGCAGCCGACTTTGGAGCCCGGGGAGCATTTCGAATACACGTCGGGAACGCCGCTGGACACACCATCCGGCTTCATGGTGGGCGCGTACCACATGACCGTTCTGGCGACCGGGGAAAATTTCGACGTCGCCATTCCAGCGTTCAGCCTGGACAGCCCGCATCAGAACGGGCGGGTCCATTGAATCCGTGCCGGTCGGGTTGCCAGACCCGGACCCGGACCCATATCGGCCCGGTGCGTGATCGCAGTGCGCACCCAACAGCACGCTCGGAGGATTCTTCGCGGTGAATGTAGTCACGCCCCAGACGCGCCGTCCCGCCCCCGCGACATCCGAGCCTCGCCCTTCCCGCGCGGAAGCCGAAGCCGCGATCCGATTGTTGCTGCGATGGGCCGGCGACGACCCCACCCGCGAAGGACTGGTGGATACGCCCGCCAGGGTCGCGCGTGCCTATGAGGAGTTTTTCGCCGGCTACGAGGTCGATCCTGTCTTTTTGTTGGAGCGTACCTTCGAGGAAACCGACGGCTACGATGAAATCGTGCTGCTGCGCGACATCCGCCTGGAAAGCCATTGCGAGCACCACATGGTGCCGATCCTGGGTCGCGCGCATGTGGCCTATCTGCCGCATCGCCGGGTGGTCGGCATCAGCAAACTGGCCCGCGTCGTCGAGGCCTATGCCAAGCGCCTGCAAATCCAGGAAAAACTGACCGCGCAAATCGCCAACACCATCCAGCAGGTGCTGGAACCGCGCGGCGTCGCGGTGGTGATCGAGGCCGCGCATCAGTGCATGACCACGCGCGGCGTGCACAAGCCCGGCGTGACCATGGTAACGAGCCGTATGTTGGGCGCATTCCGCGACAATACAGACACGCGGCGGGAGCTGCTCGCCATGATAGGCAATCGGGGCAGCGCGATGGCAAACGAATAAACATACCGATATCGGAACAATAAAGGCGGCTCGGCGACAGGTAGAGCACCGAGTACTGCCGCGAGGAGGGGCCGAGGAAAGAACGGTGATGAAAGTCGTCACGCTTCAAGACATCCCCGTTGTCCCGCTCCCCGCATTGCACGAGGCCGCATCCCTCGACACGCGGCCCCCCCCGACAGGCGAATACCGATCTGTCGATCAGCGGCCCACCCAGTTGGGAGCGCGCTTTTCCACGAACGCGCGCGGGCCTTCCTTGAAATCTTCGGTCTCGCGAACCCGCTGGCTTGCGGCGGCGCAGACGTCCCAAAGCTCCGCCTCCGTCAGATCGTAGGCCTGGCGGACTACGCCCAGGGACTCGCGCACCGCGATGGGGGCGTTGACGGTGATCCGCCTGGCGAGGGTGAGTGCCGTGGCAATGACGTCGTTGGCGGGAACGACCGCGTTGACCAGGCCGAAATGGGCGGCGCGTTCGGCGGAGATCGGATCGCCGGTCGTGACCATTTCCAGGGCGATCGCTTTCGGAATGGCGCGCGGCAGGCGGAACACGCCACCGGCCCCGGCGACCAGGCTCCGCTTCACCTCGGGCAGCCCCAGGTTCGCGCTATTGGCAACGACCGACAGATCGCAGGACAGCAACAGCTCCAATCCGCCGGCCAAGGCGTGGCCTTGCGCGGCGGCAATCCATAGCTTGCCGCGTTTGGCACGGACGAAGCCGCCAAATCCACCCTTTGCGGTCGCAAGCGCGGCACCTCGGCCGTTCGAGACCTCTTTCAGGTCGGCCCCGGCGCAGAATGCATGCGGCCCGGCGCCGGTCAGAATCGCCACCCAGAGGTCGGGATCCGCCTCCACCCGCTCGACCGCGGCTTCAAGACCGGCGGCGACGGCACCATTGACGGCGTTGCGGGCCTCTGGCCGGTTGATGGTCACCAAGGCGATATGCGGTTCTACGATTTCAAACAGCACCGCCCCTGGCTGTTCCGGATTGGTCATGGTTCTGATCCTCCCTACCCAATGTTTCCACGTTTCGCGTGACGGTCTGGCCATTTGCGGCGTGGCCCGCCGATCGCATGCGGCGCGGCGGGCGTCCATCGAACCGACCGGTGCGGTGCATGGTGGTGCCGTCCATGGTGGCGCGGTTCCGGCGGATCGCCAAGTCGTTGCACCGCTCGGCCTCCATCCGGCCGCGGACTGCGTGCGATACGCGGACGGTGCCGGAACATGCGGCGAAGGCGGATGGTCGACCGACAGGACGGATCGCACCGGGGTCATGCCGGGGTCATGCCTGGATCGATCGCGGTCGCCCCTGGCCGCGATAGTCTCTTGATATCTTATACCAACCGACCGAACCAGTGACCCATGGCGACAACGGAAGCTGTCATTGCGAGCGCAGCGAAGCAATCCAGGGCGACCAACAGGATCGATAGTGACAGGCCCCTGGATTGCTTCGCTGCGCTCGCAATGACAGCGGCCACCCATGGGTCAGTGGTTGGGGCGGTTGATATTAGAGATACATCACCAACTCGCCCAGTGTCAGACCACCAATGCGACGCCCCCCGGCGGACCTGAGCGTCTGGCTGCGACCGCCGACCGGCGGGTTCGGCTGGTGAATGGAAGGCTGATGAACTCGCAGGTTCCGTAAACCGACACCGGGGCCGCACGAGGCCATTGCACGACGCGCGCCCTTATCAAGCGGCGTCGCACCGGGAGCGGACCGGCGCGACCGTTGCCGCACATCGGAGCATGGGCGGACCGGGTCAGCCGATCCGTCCTTCGTGCACCAGATCGACCGCTTTCGCCACCGCGCGCAACGCATCCGGCAGGATCGCGCGCCGCCCCGTCGGCAACACCCCGGGATCGACGCGCGTGGACAGCGGCACGCCGGCCCGCGCGTCCGCCAGTTGCTGCATGAGGCAGGCTTCCAGCAGCAGCCCATGCGCCAGGATCACCGCGTCGATGTCGGACGCGGCGCCGATGCCCCGGGCCAGCACGGCGCGCAACCGATCGACCGTGGCATGCGCGGGCAGATGGTGGCGGATCGACAGGACGCGGGCCGCGGTGAAGATCGGCATCAGGCCATGCTTCTTCAGGTCCACTCGGCCATCCTCCGTGCGGAGGCGCCCGAACAGGGTCAGCGGCGGGCGCGCCCGGGTTGCCTCGGCGGCCAGGAGTTTGACGAAGTCGGGCGCGGCGTGGCCCGCGTCGTAGGCATGGGCGCGGATGCGTTCGGCCAGGGTGGGGTCGCCATGTGCCGGGGCAAGATCGAAGAAGATATCGACGCTCAGCAGGTCCTCCGGGCGTTGGCGTCGGACCCAGCGGTCGATTTGGGCGTGCCAGCCGGCCAGGCTCAGGCGCCAGGCGGCGTTCTTCGCCATCACCCCACCCTGGCAGAACGGCACCCCGACCTCATCCAGGATGGCGGTCATATGCGTGGCCATGGCGGCGAACCAACGATCCTCGGGACCGTCGGGATCGCCGCTGGCGAATACGATCGCGTTGTCCTGATCCGCCGCCAGCAGGCTTTCCCCGCGTCCGGCCGAACCCAGCACCATCACGCAATACGGGACGGGCGGGCCGCCCAACCCGGCGTCCACCATACGCGCCTCCGCCATCTCCGAGGCTCTTTGGGTCAGCGCCCTGATCTCGGTGCTGATGACGGCGGCGATCGCACGGGCCTCGACCTCCTCGGCCAGAAGCAGGCGCGCCATTTCGGGCACGCGGGCCCAGGCGGCGCCGAGTTCCGCGGTGGTCTTGGCGCTGTCGATCTGGTCTCCCAGCACGATCGCGGACAGGGCGCGCTGGCGTAGCAGATTGCGCGGGGTCAGCGCGCCGACCAGATCCCCGCCGGCATCGATCACGCCGAGATGGCGCAGGCCGAGGCGGGTCATGCGGCCGATGGCGCGATAGAGGAAATCGTCCGCCCGCACACATTCCAGCGGCATCGTGGCAAGCGTTGCGAGCGGCGCGCGCAGGGCGGCGTCACCCTGGGCATCCAACGCGCGAATGATGTCGCGCTCTGTCACGATGCCCCATGGGGTAGCGGCGTGGACGCCGCCCTGTCGGACGAACACCGAACTGATCCCGGTCCCGGCCAGAATGGCGATGCCCTGGGCGACGGTGGCGGCCGCGTCCAGGCTGACCGGCGGGGCCGTCATCACGTCACGCACAAGGTGGCGGTAAGGAAATCCGTCGATCCGTTCCAGCGGGCCCTGTTGGTCGGCGATCCCGGGTATCGGCGGGCCACCCACCGCGAGCAGGCCGCTTTTGGTCCGTGCCATGCGTTCCGCGAGGCGGCTGGATGCGGCCTCGGCTTCCGCCAGGGTGCGGATGCCGCGTTCCCGCAGCAGGGGTACCAGGGCGAGGAACACGCCGGCGGTGGCCATGGCGTCACCGGTGGCGGTGTGGCGCGCGGTGATGGGCACGGACAGACGCTTGCACAGGCTGTCGAGGTCATCCTGTCGCAGATTGGCGAATGCCACGCCCGCCAGCAGACGGACATCCAAGGTCCGGGGCGCGGTCCAGGGGAGGCCGGCTCGCTCATGCGCGCGGGCCAGGATCGCCATGTCGAAGGCAATCGTGTGGCCGATGACAACGCTGTCCCCCAGGAAAGCCGCCAGGTTCGGCGCGACCGCGGCGAAGGACGGGGCGCCGGCGACATGGGCATCGGTCAGCCCGTGAATCGCGGTCGCGCCTGGGGGGATCGGCTGTTCGGGATCGACCAGGCTCTCAAACCGGTCATTGGGATCGACCTGTCCGTCCCGCGGACGCACGGCGCCGATCTGGATGACCCGCGCGGACCGCGGATCGAGCCCGGTGGTTTCCGTATCGAGCACCACGGCGGGCAGCGCCATCAGGGGTGTGGACGGGGACAACACGGTCATGGCCACGCTCCGCGTTCGGTCAATGCCGAGCATTGAGGGGGCGGACGCTGCGATGGTTTGGGGGGCAAGGCAAGCGTGGTGGTGCGAGTGGCGGGGTCTGCTGTTGTACAATCAACGCAGTGCGTGACATTTGCCACGAAACCACCGAAAGGGGCTGGACAGACGATGGTATCGTGCAACATGTCTCGGTTGGATATCCAGCCTTTGATTCGGAGAATCAGGAAGGGTCACGTTCGTTCCTGCGCTCGATGGGAGGCCGGTGATGTCGCGATGAACAGAAGGCGGAGGGAAAATCCATGTCGCAAGGCGGTGAGGATCGCTACTGGAAGCGCACCAGTAGCCTGATGTGGCTCATGATGGCGCTTTGGATATTCTTTAGCTTCGTGGTGCATTTTTTCGTCAACACCCTGAACGGGATTTCGATCCTGGGATTCCCGATCGGCTTCTACATGGCCGCGCAGGGATCGCTGGTGGTCTTCGTCGTCATGCTGTTCCTGTTCGCCAGGAAGCAGGACCGTATCGATCGCGAAGAAGGTGTCGCGGAAGAAGACTGAGCATCGGGAGGCAACCATGGCAAAACCACCGGCCGGGGGAGATTTCATCTCCAATCTCGGCAAGATCTATACCCTGCTCACGCAAGAATCCGAAAATCCGTAGGATCGATGATCCTGAAATTATCGGTGACCTCATCGCAGTAGGTCTGCCATTTTTCGGGCACTTCATCGCGCAAGAAAGTCAGCATCGCGCGGCCGAAATCCGTGAAAT
>CAMATI010000089.1 GCA_945861095.1 Asaia bogorensis
TGTGGCGGCTGGGTGAAGACCGCCACCATCTCCTTCGGCCAATCGATGCCGGTGAACGAAATGCGGCGGGCGGAGAAGGAAACCCTGCTGGCCGACCTGTTCATCACCATCGGCTCGTCTTTGGTCGTGTATCCGGCGGCAGGATTTCCGGAACTGGCGAAGCGCAACGGGTCCCGGTTGGTGATCGTCAATCGCGACCCGACCGGTTTGGATTCGATGGCGGATTTGGTGCTGAACCGTTCGATCGGCGACACGCTCGGCGCGGTGGTCGGGGTCCAGTAGCGGGAACGGCCTGCCCGTGACCCATGGGTGGCCGCCGTCATTGCGAGCGTAGCGAAGCAATCCAGGGCCTTGGCGTGATCGATCCGGTTGGGAGCCCTGGATTGCGTCGCTGCGCTCGCAATGACAGTGGTCGTTGTCGCCATCGGTCGTTGCTTCGGCCATTCCGCGATCACAGACAGAACATCCTCGCGGATCCGGTCGCAAGATCGAGGAGGATGGCCGAACCATTGGTGGCCCAGGCCGCGCCGCCAAGTAGCAGCAGCACGGCCGATCCCGCCACGATCCAAAACCTTGGCTGGCATCGCATCAGGCCACGGCCTCCGCGGCGACGCGCGCCACCGGGCGTTCGCGGATGGGGAAGTTGATGATCGCCGCGGTCAGCCCCAGTCCGGCGGAAATCCACCACATCGTATCGTAGGATTTCGTCAGGTCATACAGGATACCCGCCGCCCATACCCCGGCGAACGAACCCAACTGATGAGACAGGAACACGAAACCGAACAGCATGGACATCCAACTGGTGCCGAAAAACGTCGCCACCAGGCCGCTGGTCAACGGAATGGTGGACAGCCAGAACAGGCCAAGCAAAGCGGAAATCCCGATCACCGTGACCGGCGTGATCGGGAGATACAACAGGCCCATGAACAGCACCGTGCGAGCCAGATAGATCACCGTCAGCGACACCCGCTTTTCCACGAACCGCGCCGACTGCCCGGCAAGCCAGGTGCCGATGATGTTGGCAATCCCCACCGCCATCAGCGCCCACACCCCAACCCAGGCGCCAAGCCCCTGATCCTGCACGAAGGCCGGCAAATGCAGCGAATAGAAGCTGACATGGAAGCCGCAGACGAAAAATCCGATCGTTAGCAGCCAGAAACTGGGATGCGCCAGCGCCTCGGCAAACGCCTGGCGCAGGGACTGCGTCCGCACCACGACCGGGGCCTGATCCGACCGCCCGCTCAACGGAATGGCGAGCGGCAGCATCAGCAGGCCGGTGCCCGCCAGCACCAACAGGCTGATCTGCCAGCCGAACGCCTCGATCAGCAGATGCGCGTAGGGAAAGGCGATGAAGCCCCCGATCCCGGCGGCCATCCCCAACGACGCTATCGCCGCCGTGCGCCTGTCCGCCGGCACCGCTCGGCCGACCGCACCGACCAAGGCGGTCATGCCCGTGCCGCAAACGCCCAGGCCCAACAGGATGCCGCTGCCGATCAGGTCCATCTCGGTTTGCGCGGCATACATCCAGACCAGTCCCGCAACGGTGAACAACGCTCCGACCGCGGCGACCCTGGCCGCGCCGTAGCGGTCGGCAACCGCGCCCGCCGCGATCGCCCCAACGCCCCAGACCAGGTTGGCGAGCGCCATGGCCATCGAAAACGGCTCCCGCCCGATATTCAAATCCATGGTCATCGGCCGCATGTACAGGCCCATGACCTGCCGCAGCCCCATCGCCATCCCGACGATACAGCCCGCCCCCAGGAGAATCAGCCAAAGCGGCCTTGTCGGCGCCGCGGATGTGCTCATGATGATGCCCTTTGATGGTGCCCGCCGCGGGTGCCGGTAGGCTTCGACCCCGGGCATTTGACCTCATGCCGGGGCGTTCGGGACATTATGGGCATATGAGCGTAATCGACAAGGACGCAGACGCAACCCAGACCGTCTGTAATTGCCAGGCACTGCGCCAGGCCGCCCGACGGCTGACGCAGTTCTACGACCATGCTCTGGCGCCGGCCGGCCTGCGGGTGACCCAGTTTCCGATCCTGGCCTGGCTGGCGGGGGCGGGGCCTATGACGCTGAAGGCGCTGGCCGAGAAAATGGTTATGGATCGCGCGACCCTCGGTCACAATGTCCGACCATTGCAAGCCCGCGGTTGGATCGCCCTGACCGTCGGCGCCGATCGCCGCAGTCGGCTGGTCGAACTGACCGCCGCCGGGCGTTCGGTGTTGCAGGATGCACGGGGCCTGTGGCGGGAGGCGCAGCGGTCGTTCGAGCACGCATTCGGACCCCAGGAAGCCGCTGAACTGCGAACCGCCCTGGGACGGGTCGCGGCGATGGAATACGCCGAGTAACGGCAATGCAGCCGAAATCCGTGGTCCCACGCCGACCGTTGGACGCCCGTGCGACCAAACAAGCGTCGCGGCAGGCTTTCCCATCCCAATACGGGGCGGGTACGGGCGCGCCACTTTCTCTGCCTTCGGTTGCACCCCGGTTATGCCAGGTTGATCCCGAGGCGTCGTTTGCACTGGCCGCGACAGCGCCCTTCGATCACTGCTCCAGTCGGCGGATTTCGGTATGTTGAACCATATATTCATGGTTTGTTCGCTACGCTGAATCGCCTGGAAAGGCAAGAAAATCGCGCGAATGGCTCCGACTCCGGTTCGGGGACATCATTCAACATATTGAACTCACGGTCTTTGTTGAATCTTTGTGCAAGTGTTAACGAGCGTTGTCGTATTTCTGATACACCCCGCTCAGAGGATGCGTCGGGGTATCGGGCGGCTAAGCTTTCACGTCAGGAACGCCACCCTGCAGGTTGATTGGGCGCCCAGTTTCCGATCGTTTTGAGACCGTACTTAAAATATGAAATATCGGTAATCCATTGCGAATAAGCGCCGAAGACCGGGGTTTTTGTTCCGATCAGGCGCGGATAACGCGGGGTTTCGTTCCGGTCAGGCGCGGTTAACCAGTGACGCCCCGTTGCCACGAAATTCAGCACCCTGCATGTTTTGTCGCCATCGCGGAGAATGGGCACCACGCCGGTCGATCCGCTGCGGCCGACGCGACCACCAGGCCGAACCCGCCCCAATCGAGTTTGGGGCAATCCAGGCCAGCCGCGGCCCGATTTGGCTTTGCAATCGCGGGGTAACCGCCCCTCGCCAGGACTGGAAGGCCGTCCTGGGTTGGATGAGCGGGTCTCCGCCAGAAGGGGGTGAGGCAGCTTCTGGCCATCTGATCGTGTCATGCCAGCCGCACTCGCCATCGACCGATCGGCGTCCCCACAGCATCATCGCCGAGCAAGGTCCGGCAAGGCCGACGGGCAGTATCGGTCAATGGTATGGTCGCTTGCTGTCGGTCACGCCGGACATGCGCTTCGGGCTGTGCCGGCGCCCGTCCACACATCGCGTATAGGAGCCAAACGAAATGACCCCATCCAACAGCCTGACCGACGCGGCGCGTCTGGATCGCCTGGAACGAAGGTTGCAGGCCCTGGAAGACGCGGAAGCGATCCGCAACCTCAAGGCGCGTTATGCCGCCTTGTGCGATGACAATTACAATGCGGACGGCATTGCCGCGCTGTTCACCGAAGACGCGCTATGGGAGAGCCCCGCCCTTGGCCGTTATGAGGGCCGGGAGGCGATCCGCGGCTTTTTTAAGGGGGCCGCCGGAATTTTTTCGTTCGCGATCCACTACAGCCTGAACGGGCAAATCTACGTGGATGGCGACACTGCCCGCGCGCAATGGTACCTTTTCATGCCCTGCACCGTGGCGGACGGCAATCGAGCGATGTGGCGCGCCGGGATCGACCATGAGGCCTATACCCGCGTCGGCACGGAGTGGCAGTTCAGCCATAAGCGCTCGGAACCGTTGATGAATGCGACGTTCAAGGACGGCTGGGGGGACGCGCGGTTCGTCTAAGCCGTGAAGCTGCTGGAGGGCTTCAAGGGGGCATGCGTGGCGGCGGCGCCACAAGGTCTGACCATACATGACCGATTGTTGTTGTTCGCTTAAGGATGCGGCAACCATTCTTGACACCCGCCCCCCCCCCTTGTAGCTAGCCCCCGCTTTCCGGCAAGGGGATTGCCGCACGGGAATCCCAGGAGAGAACATGGCCAAGGAACCGGGTGGTCTTGACCGCTCCTTTCAGGAGCGTTTGAAAGCCGCCCGAGGCAAGCAGGGGTTGGATACCCCGCCGAAGCAGCCAGGCCAGCCTGGCGATATCGGCGCGAACCCATGGGGGCTCGGCTTGCGGGTCGGACTTGAACTGGTTTCGGCCCTGGTCGTGGCGGTTGCTATCGGCTACGGGCTGGATCGTTGGTTCGGGACGACGCCAATTCTGACGGCCGCGTTCGTTCCGGTTGGGGGCGCGGCTGGGGTTCTGAATATCTGGCGCCTGTTTTCGCCTAAGTCGGTGAAAGGCGGGCCGCCGGGGACGGATGGATCGCAGGCGGGCGGATCGCAGACGGGCGGAACGCCGACGGGCAGGACGACACGTGGGACCGAAGACGGGGGATAGACAGGGTGGCTAGCGCATCTGGCGGCATCGACGCGTTGGGGCAGTTCCAACTGCAGACCCATCTTGGCCCGATCGGCGCGTCGGTAAATTTTACCCAGTCGAACCTCATGATGGTCGTTGCGGCCGCCGTGACGATCGGCCTCGTGTGGCTTGGCATGCGACCGCGTGCGATGGTCCCGGGGCGACTGCAAGCGGCCGCGGAAATGGGCTACGAGACCGTGATGTCGATGTGTGTCGACACCATCGGGCCGGAGGGAAAAAAATTCTTTCCGATCGTGTTCACCCTGTTCTTTTTCATCCTGTTCGGCAATCTGCTGGGGGTCTTCCCCTATTTCTTCACCTTCACCAGCCATATCGCCGTCACCATGGCGCTGTCGCTGTTCGTCTTCGTCCTGACCACGGTCGTCGCGCTGCGTCTGCACGGGCTGCACTTCTTCAGCTACTTCAAGCCTGAAGGCATCCCACCGGTGTTGGCGCCGCTGATGGTCGCAATCGAAATTATCTCCTACCTCTCGCGCATCATCTCGCTGTCGGTTCGTCTGTTCGCCAACATGATGGCCGGCCACGTGATGCTGAAAGTTTTTGGCAGCTTCATCGTCATGCTGGGAGGCGTGGGCGTGCTCGGCCTGGTGCCGGCCGGCCTGTCGCTTGCCGTCAATTCAATGCTGATCGGCTTCGAGATTCTGGTGGCCTGCCTGCAAGCCTATGTGTTCGCGGTGCTCACCTGCATCTATCTGCACGACGCCGTTCACCTGCACTGATATCAACCCTTAACCCCTGATCAGCGCGGGCGAGCCTCCTTGTCCGCCGCAACCGGATAACGAAAGGAAACCGGACTATGGACGTCGCTTCCGCCAAGATGCTGGGTGCCGGCATTGCCATGATTGCTCTCGCCGGGGTCGGCATCGGCATGGGCACGATCTTCGGCCAGTTGGTCGCCAGCGTGGCCCGCAACCCCGCCGCCCGTGACCGCGTGTTCGGCCTGGCCATTCTGGGCTTCGCGCTGACAGAAGCTGTCGCGCTGTATGCGCTGGTGATCGCGTTTATCATTCTGTTCGTCTGAACGAGGGAGGGCGCGTCTCCCGGCGCGCCCGAAATCAGCGCATGTCGCCGCTCCACCGGATCGTTCCGACCGTACTCGCGGGTCTGCTGAGCCTCCCCGCCACCGCAATGGCGGCTGGGATGCCTCAGCTCGACTTCAGCACTCCGCTGACCATCAGCCAGGTGGTGTGGGGCTCGATCATCTTCGTCGTGCTCTATCTCCTGCTGTCGAAAATCGCCCTGCCCAAGGTGGCGGTGGTGTTGGAGGAGCGGGCCGCCCATATCGCTCGTGACCTGGAAGGTGCCCAGGCCGCGAAAGAGCGCGCGGATGCCGGTATGGCCGAAGCGGATGCCGCCACGGCCAAGGCCCGAAGCGAATCCCAGGCCGCGATCAACAACGCGCTGGAAAGTGCCAAACAGGCCGCTGCCTCTCAGGCCGAGGCCCTGAATGCCGCGCTGGAACAGCAACTGCACGACGCGGAAGCGCGTATCGGCCTGGCGCGGACAGCAGCCATGGGTGCGTTGCGACAGGTTGCCACGGATACGGCGGAAACCATTGTGTCGCGGCTTACCGGTGTTTCCCCCGATCCGGTGGCCCTGGGCAATGCGGTGGGTGCCGCCATGTCCGCTCGCGGCGTCGGTTAGGAAGGACAGGCCCCATGAACCAGTACGCCAGCTTCTGGGATAACCCGACCAACTGGGTTTTTATCTCTTTCGTCATCTTCTTCGCGCTGTTCGGCCGGAAAATCTGGGGCGCGCTGGCTGGGATGTTGGACGATCGGGCCGCGACGGTGAAGGCGGAACTGGAAGAAGCCGCCAAGCTCCGCCGGGAAGCTGAAGCGATGCTGCGTGACGCCGAGAAGCGGCGCGCGGATGCCGTCAGCGAGGCGACGGCGTTGATCGCCGGTGCCCAGGCCGAAGCGGCACGGGTTTCGGCGGCGGCCACGGCGGAAGCCGCGGCGTCCGCGAAACGGCGGGAGCAGATGGCGATCGATCGCATCGCGGCGGCCGAAAAGGCAGCGGTGGATGAAGTGCGTCTGACCGCCGCTGAGATTGCCACCACGGCCGCTCGGCAAGTGATTGCCGAGGGATTGACGGCGGAGGCGGGTGCCGCCCTGATCGATCAAGCCATCAGCCAATTGCCGACCGCTCTGGCGGGCCGTCGAGCGGCCTGAGGGTTGGTTTGCGCTGTCTGGGTGCGAACAATACAACTGGCTGAAACAACGACCCACCGACACCCTAACTTCGTCATGGCGGCCCCCCGATCAAGCCCGAGGACAGGCTCCGGACCGCCATGCACGACTTCGGTGGTTGCAGCTGGGGAAAGCCGTGGATGCCGGCATGACGGGGTGGCACTGACCGCAGAATTGATCGTTCTGCCAGTTTGAAATAATGACTGCCCCCTATCTGCCATTCCAAAGCATCTACCGCCCCGCGGTTGCCACCTTGATGGCCTGAGGCGTTCCCGCGACCAGTTGATCCCGGGAGGCGGGCTTGGATGCCCGTACGAAACCATAGGTCGGGTAGGGCGTCATCCCCATCTGACCGGATGGTGGCCACCACACCCGAACCTCGCTCCAGTCGTTGAAGGTCGACACGTCGATCACCGGCTGGTCTTCCGTTACGCGATGGCGAACCCAATTGGCCTGGGACACCATAATCTCTCGCCGTGACAACACCTTCGTCACCACCGACACATGACCGCTGGGCAGTCGGCCGGAGCGCTGGAAAACCAGCACACTCCCGACTTCTGGGCTGACGGAGCGCGCATACCGCCCTTCCGCCTGCCCCCACCAATCCGCCGCCGGTCCATACAGCATAACGCCCGTCAGAGCGCGGGCGAATGGCGCGCATTCCAGTCGGACCGTCCCCCCCACATAGTCTCCGACCCGTGCTCCGCCAGACGACGAACCCCCGCAAGCGGCCAGGCTCAACGGTAGCAGGAGGCAGGAAATATAGGTGAGGTGGCGCATTTGCCCTCGGGATCGGAAGTGCTTGCGGCACGATTATCCGACACCGTGGCAAAAAGATGCAAGAACTCCTTGATCAGGCGGGATTTTGTGGAAGTCCCAGCAGATTGTGGAGCACGTGGGCGTTATGAGCGCCAACGGCGGGGCCGGTCCAGCGCACGACATCGTCTGGCGCCTCGCCGTCCATGCGGATGACCGGGCCAGGATGTAAGGTGGCACCGATGAGCGGATCCTGGATCGACTGCACGGCCTTGCGGGCGATGAAATGAGGGTCGGCCGCGCAGTCCGCGATGTCGTACAGACGGGAACAAGGGACGTCCGCGGCGTCCAGCAACGCCTCGGCCTCCGCTGCCGGCAGCGTGCGGGTCCAGGCGGCGATGGCCTGATCCAGCGGGTCCCGGTTGGTGCATCGCAACCCGTTGGTGGCATAGCTGGGGTCGTTTGCCATCGCCGGCTTGCCGATCGCGGCCATAAGGCGCGCGAAGATCAGGTCGGAATTCCCCGCGATGCAGAGAAACTTTCCGTCCGCGCAGGGATAGGTATTGGTGGGCGATGCCGTTGGTAGGGCAGCGCCGGCCGGCTGGCGAATGCGCCCATCCATGGCGTATTCCGGCAGCATGCCTTCCATCAGGCTAAACACGCTATCGACCAGGTTGACGTCGATCACCCGGCCAACCCCGGTGCCGCCCCCCCTTTGCTGCCCACTGTCACGCTGCCACAGCGCGGACAACAGCCCGATGGCGGCATACAGCCCGGCCAGATCGTCGCTGATGGAAATACCACAGCGTGGCGGCGGCAGATCGGAACCGCCGGCCGGGTGCCCGGTCAGATGCCTCAGCCCGCCAATGGCCTCCCCGATCGCTCCGAACGCCGGCTTGTCACGGTATGGACCGTCCTGGCCATAGCCCGAGATTCGGGCGATCACCAGGCGCGGATTGATCGCATGCAGATCGGCTGGCGCGAGCTTCAGACGTTCCAACTGGCCCGCGCGCAGGTTTTCGACCAGCACATCGGCGCGGGCGGCAAGCTTCAGGACGATCTCGCGGTCGCGCTTCAGATCGAGCTCGACCGACAGCTTGTTGCGCCCATGGATGCTGAACCAGACCGAGTTGCCATTCACCGTCGCGCCCCAGCCGCGAAATGGGTCCCCACCGGGGGGTTCGATCTTGATCACTTCGGCGCCGAGGTCGGCCAGGATGCGGGTGCAGAAGGGGCCGGCGATATAGTGGCCGATTTCCACCACTTTCAAGCCGGCCAGAGATCCGGTGTTACGATCAGGCATTTGACAACCTAGGATTGGTGACGTTAATAAAAATACGCAAAAAAGATGTATTGAGCACCGTTTTGTTAACCTTTTTGTAAGAGGTTTCGCCTAGTTTAGCAATCACGGAGCCGGTTCGCCGGTGTCCTGTTTCCTCCCCGATGCCACGCGCAATCGCGTGGCCCCCTTGGGCGGTGCGGCTTCGGTCGCACCGCCCGTTTTTTTTGGGGGCGGACGGCGGATGCCATTGGTGGCCAAACCACCGTGAATAGCCGGACTTTCGGGGGATTGACATGGTCGCGGCACCGTCAAATGGCAGTGTGAGTGGCCATGAAGGCGCTCTGGCGGGTCGGTGCGGATCATCCTGGCAGGTTTCCAGGCAGGGGTGCGAAAGGCCCCGCCATCGGGCAGGGATTTCGGCGAGTCCTTGCCATGGGCGGGACCATGGCGTCAATCGGCCGCTGATCGTGCGATGAAACAGCTTCTCCGGCGGCTGTTCCGCTCCGCGCGCTTGGGGACCAACGGGTTGGGGAGGTGGGTATGATACCCACTGGCCGAAACAATGACGGACCGGCGCTACAACGCGTCATCGCGGCCGGATTCCATGCCTGCCGTGGTGGCAGACCGGGAAGGTCATGGCTGGCGACATGGCGGCCGGGTAGTGCCCGAGGAGTCGATCTCGCCACCAACAACCGGCTCCATACGAAAAAGGGCCGGCGCAAGGCCGACCCTTCGATCTTCGTGCCGGTCGATAGGAGCTATCGCGATCCGGTCAGCAGTCCTTCGGCGGCTTCGACCATCGCCCGGGCGGCATGAACCCGATCGAGCGCCATCAACTGTTCCTCGATATCCGCCCCGTGCATCTGCGCGAATTCGGCTTCCGCCTCGGCTAGGCGCCGTTCGCTTTCGTCCTTGCTCAGTTCGGCGACCGGCAGTGCCTCATTGGCCAGCACCGTGCAGCGTTCCGCGGTCACTTCCGCGAAGCCACCGGCGACGAAATGCTGTTCGATGACCCGATCGCCCTCATACAGGGAAATCGTGCCGCCACGCAGCATCACGATCATCGGGGTATGGCCTTCCAGCACGCCCATATCGCCTTCCGCGGCCGGAATCACCACCATCTCCACCGCGCGGGACAGGAGCAACTTCTCCGGGCTTACGATTTCCAACGCTATCGGCATCGGCGATCTTCCTCAATTCGGTGTCGCGCGCCCGGTCGGCTGGCAGCGTCGGGAGCGCGAGACCATAGACTCTATTCAGGCATCTGAACCGACCGAATGGTCAGCCGGTCATCCGCCGTGGCGTGCATCAAGGCGCGCGCGCCCTATGCCAACCGCCCTGGCGGTCAACGGGTCGGTCGGTTGGTCTTACGCGTTTGCCTTCATCGATTCCGCCTTGGCGACGGCTTCTTCGATCGTGCCGACCATGTAGAACGCCGCTTCCGGCAGATGGTCGTATTCACCGGCGCAAATCGCCTTGAAGCTGCGGACCGTGTCGGCAACCGGCACGAACTTGCCGGGGAAGCCGGTGAAGATTTCCGCGACATGGAAGGGCTGGGACAGGAAGCGCTGGATCTTGCGCGCGCGCGCCACGACCAGCTTGTCCTCTTCCGACAATTCGTCCATGCCCAGAATGGCGATGATGTCCTGCAGAGACTTATAGGTTTGCAGGATTTCCTGGGTGCGCCGGGCGACCTGATAGTGTTCCTCCCCCACGATCCGCGGATCGAGCGAGCGGCTGGTCGAGTCCAGCGGATCCACCGCCGGGTAGATGCCCAGTTCGGCGATCTGGCGGTTCAACACCGTCGTCGCGTCCAAGTGGGCGAAGGAGGTCGCGGGCGCCGGGTCGGTCAAGTCGTCGGCGGGCACGTAGATGGCCTGCACCGAGGTGATCGAGCCCTTGTTGGTGGAGGTAATCCGCTCCTGCAACGCGCCCATGTCGGTGGCCAAGGTCGGCTGATAGCCCACCGCCGACGGGATACGACCCAGAAGAGCGGACACTTCGGCGCCGGCCTGGGTGAAGCGGAAGATGTTGTCGACGAAGAACAGCACGTCCTGACCTTCCTCATCGCGGAAATATTCCGCCATGGACAGGCCGGACAGGCCGACACGCGCGCGGGCGCCCGGGGGTTCGTTCATCTGGCCATACATCAGGGCCACTTTGGACCCTTCCAGCAGGTTGCCGTCGTCGTCCATCTTGATAACGCCGGCGTCGATCATCTCGTGGTAAAGGTCGTTGCCCTCGCGGGTGCGCTCACCCACGCCGGCGAACACCGACACGCCACCATGCGCCTTGGCGATGTTGTTGATCAGTTCCTGGATCAGCACCGTCTTGCCCACGCCGGCGCCGCCGAACAGGCCAATCTTGCCGCCCTTCAGGTAGGGAGCCAGCAGGTCCACGACCTTGATGCCCGTGACCAGAATTTCGGCCGAGGTCGCTTGCTCCTCGAACGATGGGGCCTGGCGATGGATCGGGTAGCGCTTGGCGGTGTTGACCGGACCTTTTTCGTCGATTGGGTCGCCGACGACGTTCATGATGCGGCCCAGGGTTTCCGGTCCGACCGGCACCATGATGGGCGCGCCGGTGTCGGTCACTTCCTGGCCGCGCACCATGCCGTCCGTGCTGTCCATGGCGATGCAGCGCACCGTCCGTTCCCCCAGTTCCTGGGCGACTTCAAGCACCAGGACCCGGTCTTCGATTTTGCTGAGCAGCGCGTTCTGAATGAACGGCAGTTCGCCGTCGAACTGGACGTCCACCACGGCGCCCAGCACCTGGGTCACGCGTCCGACGATGTTGCTTGCCATGCTCTTTGTTCCTCTTGTGCGGTCGCGAGATCAGACGGCTTCCGCGCCGGAGATGATCTCGATCAGTTCCCTGGTGATATTGGCCTGGCGTGCCCGGTTGTAGTTCAGGGTCAGGCGCTTGATCATGTCACCGGCGTTGCGGCTGGCGCTGTCCATCGCGGTCATGCGCGCGCCATGTTCCCCGGCGGAGCTTTCCAGCAACGCGCGGTAGACCTGGATCGCCAGGGCCTGGGGGAGCAGCCGAGCGAGGATGGTTTCCTCATCGGGTTCGAAATCGAACATCGCGCCGCCCTGGTCCGACGTTTCGCCTTCCGGCGGCGGCGGAGCGGGGATGAGCTGCTGCTCGGTCACGACCTGCGAGATAACCGACTGGAAGCGGTTGTAGACGATGGTCGCAACGTCGAAATCGCCAGCGGCCAGCATGTTGATCGTACGCTGGCTGATATCGTTGGCGTCACCGAAATCGATCCGACGCTTTCCGGCATAGGTGATGTCGCCGATGATGCGGCTGGACAGTTCGCGGCGCAGGAAGTCTCGCCCCTTGCGGCCCACCGCAAGGATCTTCACCGTCTTTCCCTGTGCTTCCAACCGTCGCGCCAGCGCCCGGGTCGCTCGCCCGATGCTGGCGTTGAACGCGCCGGCCAGGCCGCGATCGGCGGTGACCGCGATCAGCAGATGGACCTGATCCTTTCCGGTGCCGGCCAGAAGCACCGGCGCCGTCGGCGAGTCGGCGACGGATGCCGCCAACGTCCGCATCATCCGGTCCATCCGTTCGGCGTAAGGCCGAGCGGCTTCGGCTTGTTGCTGGGCTCGACGCAGCTTGGATGCCGCCACCATTTTCATGGCGGAGGTGATCTTCTGCGTTGATTTCACGCTGTTGATGCGTGTTCGCAGTGCCTTCAGGCTGGGCATGACGCCTTGTGCCCCTTAGGTGAACGACTTGGCGAAGTTGTCCAGGAACGCGATCAGTTGCTTTTCCGTGTCTGGCTTCAGTTCCAGATCGGTGCGGATCGCATTCATGATCTCGGTTCCGTTGGCCTTCAGGCTGGCGACGAGCTGTGCCTCGAAGGGTCCGACCCGGCCGATGGGCAGCTTGTCCAGATAGCCACGGACGCCGGCGAAGATCGCCACGACCTGCTCCTCGATCGGCAGCGGCTTGTATTGCGGCTGCTTCAGAAGTTCGGTCAGGCGTGACCCACGGGCCAGCAACTGCTGCGTGGAGGCATCGAGGTCGGACGCGAACTGCGCGAACGCCGCCATCTCACGATACTGCGCCAGCTCCAGCTTGATGCGTCCGGCAACCTGCTTCATCGCCTTGACCTGAGCGGCGGACCCCACGCGGGATACCGACAGACCGACGTTCACGGCCGGGCGGATGCCCTTGAAGAACAGTTCGGTTTCCAGGAAGATCTGGCCATCGGTGATCGAAATCACGTTGGTCGGGATGTAGGCGGACACGTCGCCGGCCTGCGTTTCGATGACGGGAAGGGCGGTCAGCGAACCGGCACCCATTTCGTCGTTCATCTTCGCGGCGCGTTCCAGCAGGCGGGAGTGCAGGTAGAACACGTCGCCCGGATAGGCTTCGCGGCCCGGCGGGCGGCGCAGCAGCAGCGACATCTGGCGATAGGCGACGGCCTGCTTGGACAGATCGTCATAGAAAATCACCGCATGGCGGCCATTGTCGCGGAAGAACTCGCCCATCGTGCAGCCGGTGTACGGCGCCAGGAACTGCATCGGCGCCGGGTCCGACGCGGTCGCGGCGACCACGATGGAATACTGCATCGCGCCCTGCTCTTCGAGCGTGCGGACCAACTGCGCCACGGTGGACCGCTTCTGCCCGATGGCGACGTAGATGCAGTAGAGCTTCTTCTTCTCGTCGTCGCCGGCGTTCGGCCCTTTCTGATTGATGATCGTGTCGATGATCACCGCGGTCTTGCCGGTCTGGCGGTCGCCGATGATCAGTTCCCGCTGGCCACGGCCAACCGGGATCAGCGCGTCGATCGCCTTCAGGCCGGTCTGCATCGGCTCATGCACCGACTTGCGCGGGATGATGCCGGGGGCTTTCACTTCGACGCGGCTGCGGACCACATCGGTCAGCGGACCCTTGCCGTCGATCGGGTTGCCCAGGCCGTCCACGACGCGGCCCAGCAGGCCGTTGCCGATCGGCACGTCCACGATGGAGCCGGTCCGGGCGACGGTGTCGCCTTCACGGATCTGGCGGTCATCGCCAAAGATCACGACGCCGACATTGTCGGTTTCCAGGTTCAGCGCCATGCCGCGCATGCCGGCGGAGGGGAATTCCACCATCTCCCCGGCCATCACGTTTTGCAGGCCGAACACGCGGGCGATCCCGTCGCCGACGGACAGCACCTGGCCGGTTTCGGCGACGTTGGCTTCGGTGTCGAACGCGGCGATCTGCTTCTTCAGGATCTCCGAGATTTCCGCGGGGCGGATATCCATATCAGGCGGCTCCCTTCATGGCGTACTGCAGGCGCTGCAGCCGGGATTTCAAACTGGTATCATAGAGGCGGGCACCGATCCGGACGACCAGGCCACCAAGCAGGTCGGGTTGGACCTGCTCATTGATGTTGACGTTGCCATAGCCGGCCTCGATCAGGCGGGCGCGGAGCTGCTGGCGTTGCACGTCGGTTAATGGATGAGCGGACGCAACGTTCGCGGTGATGATCCCGCGCCGCTGCGCCACCAGGGACGCGAACGCGTTGACGATGTCACGCAGCGCGCGAAGGCGCCGGTTGGTAGCGACCACGCCGACGAAATCGCGCACGGGCTTGCCGAAACCCTGCTGTTCCAGGACCGTGAGCGCCGCCTTGGTGGCGTGGTTCACGTCGATCAGCGGAGAGCCGAGCAGGCGGCGGAAATCGGCGCTGGCGTCGATGAGTTGCCCGAGGGATTGCATCTCCGAGACCACCGCGTCGAGCGCGTTCTGCTCATCCGCGTGCGCATAGAGGGCGGCGGCGTAGCGATCGGTGAGACCGCCGCCTGATGAGATTGTCGTAGCCTCAGAAGCCACGTGCGTTTCCCTATGTTGGGCCGCGCGAGGCGCGGGCGTGGACGAACAGCGGCCGGCCGATCCGGCGCGGCGCGTCTAGCATGGGGTTTCCGATGTCGCAACATGGGGGCGGTCGGTTTAGGGTGGATTGGGCGTCGTTGGGGGGCGGTTTACGGTGCCGGGAGGGTGTCCGGCTGAGGAATACAGCGCGGTCGGTGGGGTCAGCCGGGTGCGGCGCATTTTCCGGTGGTGTGGTGGTCATCGAGCGCGGGCACGCGCATTCTTTGACCTGTTGTCCCCCCGGCCGGTCTGGTAACGTGATGGCCATGGTCGCTCTCCGCAAACGCGCGCCTGCCCGCATGACGACCGATGAATTCCTGACATGGGATCCCGGCGATCCGTCTGGCCGTCTGTGGCAGTTGATCAACGGGGAGCCTGTGGCGATGGCACCCGGCAGCGAAAACCACGGTGCCTTGCAGGGGGAGATTGGCGGCTTGATCCGCGACCACCTGCGCGCGCATCGCCCTTCCTGCCGACTGATCGTGACCCCTGGAGTCGTGCCCCGTATCCACGCCAATCGCAATTATCGCATTCCGGACCTGGGTGTGACCTGTTCGCCACCCTCCGGTGAATTGATGCTGCCGGACCCGGTGCTGCTGATCGAGATCCTGTCCCCGAGCAACGAAGCCGAGACCTGGACCAATATCTGGGCCTACACGACGATCCCCAGCGTGACCGAAATCCTGGCCGTGCGCAGCACGCGCATCGAGGCGGAGCTGTTGCGGCGGCTGCCCGATGGGAACTGGCCCGCCGAACCGCTGACGTTGCGGGCTGGTGATGCGGTCGAATTGAGCAGCATCGGTCTGACGGTCGATCTGGCCGCGTTTTATCAGACGACCACTCTTCGGCGGTGATGCGCGGGACTGCGTGACCCCTCCGTCGAGCATATCGCGTGGCCGGGGGCTGGGAGGTCATGACCTGACGAATGGTGTCGCGCGCGAGACTACCCACGGTGAACTCATGGCGACGGAAGGCCGTGGGCCTCGAGATCGAGTTTCGAGGGTCGAAAAGATCGCATTTGAACTGGTCGGACGACTGGTCTATCATCGCTAATATGAACGCGATTACACCCAACGCGGCTGCCACCGTCGGTGCCTACCAAGCGAAGACGCGGCTTGCTGAACTCCTCGACCGAGTCGAACGGGGCGAGCAGATCGTCATCACGCGCCACGGCAAACCGATCGCGCGACTGGTGCCGGAAGGGCAGCCGGACATGGCTGCTGCTCATGCGGCATTGGACCGGCTGTTCGCGCGTGCCGATGAAATGGCGGAACGCGCCGTGCGGTTGACCCATGAGGAGTTGATGGCGATGCGGGACGAGGGGCGCCGCTGATCGCTGAAGCGCTGCCTTGATGTTTGTGTTGGACGCCTCGGTTACGATTGCCGCGCTTCTGCCGGAGGAGCGGACGCAGGAGGCTCGGGTTGTCTTACGAACGGCGTTGAATGGCGTCCTGGTCCCGGTGCTTTGGCATCTCGAAGTCGGCAATATTCTTCTGCGAGCCGAGCGCCGAGGCGTAATACGAGCGGACGAGCGTGTTGGCCATATTGCGGATTTGTCGGCGCTTCCGGTGACCGTGGACCATGAGGGAACTGGGTATGCGTGGCATGCAACGACAGTCCTTGCTCTCCGGCATCGGTTGACCCTGTATGACGCTGCGTATTTGGAACTGGCGGTACGGCAGCGGGTTCGGTTGGCGACGTTCGATGCGGCGTTGGTTCGCGCGGCGGCGACGGAAGGGGTGGCAGTTGTGTAAATGGGCGGGTAGGCGAGGTATTGGCCCAATTCGTGTTGGTGGGGTCGTCAGAAACGACGGTTGGTGCCGGGGCAGATATTGGTAATGAAGTCTTGGAATATGTCGGGGTATTGTGGATGTAATGACAAAAAATCAACATAATTCCCTGATTGGAACGCCCCTCCGTCACGCCTGTAGGTAACCGCGCCATTATCGCCCGTCATGGATACGACGTGTTGCTGCGGGTCATATTTGAACGACCTTATGGCCATTCGCCGAAAATCGACCTTTACGGTGAGTTCTTTCGGACCAGACATCAACCCACCATAAGTCCCAGTAAGAGTCACTACGCAATCGGTCTCAGAGGATGTTATTCTACCTCCTGCGTCCGAAAAACCCAAACTATCTTGCTGATGGTTGAAGGCAAACAGTCTATATCTTGAACAATTCTACGACATATTCCTCTTTCGTCTGTCCCAACGCCGCCCCAGCCCCAAATACCAGAGCCAGCGCCGCTACCCCCCCCCGCAAGAACCGTTCCATCATCCCACCTTCGCCTCAATCGCCTCCCAGATCGCCTTCTCTAGATGCACCCCATCAAACCGAGCGATCTCCTGCAACC
Source organism: Asaia bogorensis (assembly GCA_945861095.1). GTDB lineage: Bacteria > Pseudomonadota > Alphaproteobacteria > Acetobacterales > Acetobacteraceae > Rhodopila. The sequence goes on from CAMATI010000089.1 coordinate 17,018, forward strand.
CAGTCGGCGACGTCACGTTGATCTCCGTCAGGTAATCCCCGATCACGTCGATCCCGACAAAGATGAGCCCCTGATCCCGCAAGGTCGGTCCGATAGCCTCGCAGATTTCCCGGTCGCGGGTGGTCAGAGCGATCTTCTCCGGCCGCCCGCCGACATGCATGTTCGACCGAGCCTCCCCCGCCGCGGGCACCCGATTGATGGCCCCCATCGCGACGCCATCCACCAGGATGATGCGCTTGTCGCCGCGCCGGACGGCGGCCTCGTAACGCTGGATCATCAGGGGTTCCCGCGACCGGGCGAAATGCATCTCCAGCAGGGATGCCAGGTTCTCGTCATCCGGCTTGATGCGGAACACGCCGGCGCCGCCATTGCCGAACAGCGGCTTGACGATGATGTCCTTGTATTCGGTCCGGAAGTCGCGGATCGCCTCGATGTCCCAGGTGATCATGGTGGGCGGCATCAGGTCGGGAAAATGCGTGACCAGGATCTTTTCCGGCGCATTGCGGACGGAGGCCGGGTCGTTCACCACCAGCGTCTTAGGATGGATATGTTCCAACATGTGGGTCGCGGTGATGTAGGCCATGTCGAACGGCGGGTCCTGGCGCATCAGGATCACGTCCATGCCTCCCAGGTCGGCCATCTCCATTTCGCCAAACGAGAAATGGGTGCCACGCTGGCGCTGCACCTTCACGGGCCGCACCCGGGCGAACAGCCGCTCCTCCCGCTTCTGGCCGGGCCGCTTGACGCCTTCCTTCAGCGCCATGTGCCGCACTTCGTAGTGCCACAGGTCATGGCCGCGTGCCTGGGCTTCCAGCATCAGGGCAAAGCTGGAGTCCCCGTCGATGTTGATGCTTTCCATCGGGTCCATCTGCACCGCGACCTTAAGCTGGCGTGCCATGGCTTCGTCTCCGTACCGTTGCTTCCAGGTGTCTCTAAGGGTTGATCCCAGTGGATGGAAGGGTGCGTGCCGTTACGCATCCCATCCCCGGCAACCACGCGGTCGGTTCCGCGATGACCGCGGCTTCAGACTGCCGCGACCGTTTACGACGACATCCGCCGCGGGCGGAACCAGACCCCGGCGGCGATGGCGGTCACCAAGGTCACACCATAGACCACCAGGGCCACGGCCAGCGCGACGAACACCAGCAACAACGATCCCGTTGCGGCGTACACCGCCCAACCGCCGGCAACCGCGATGACCATGCGCAGCAAGCCGGCGAACAGCGGCCAGAACAGGCGCCCCGCCCCCTGGGAGGCGAAATATAGCGACAGTCCAAGACCGAAAAACCCATAGGTTGGCCCGACCCATCGCAAATAGGCGACCCCGGTGGCCATCATGGCGGGGTCGTCGCTGAACAGGCCGAGCCAGGCGTGGGGAAAGAGGGAGGCGAGGATGCCGACGGTCTCGGTGATCAGGAACGCAAGGCCGCCGCCGGTCAGCGCGATCCTCAGCGCGCGTTGGCGTTGCCCGGCGCCGATATTGGTGCCGACCATGGCCACCATGGGCGCGCCGAGGCCGAAGACGAGCGGCACGAGCAAATATTCCAGGCGCCCGGCGGTGCCGTAGCCGGCGACCGCGTCCGGGCCGCCGGCGTGTCCGACCAATGCCGTGGTCAGTGCGATTGTCAGGGTCGTTTGGACTGTGCTGACCGCGCCCACGGCGCCCACGCGCAGGATGTCGGCGAACAGCGGCCAGGACGGCCGCACCAGGGTCAGGCGCACGATGTTGCGGCCGGACAGGATGTACCAGGCCAGCACCGCGGCGGTCAGCGCGGTTGTCAGCACGACCGCGATGCCGCCGCCGGCAATGCCCAAGGCGGGAATCGGCCCGAAACCGAAGATCAACGCGGGGGACAGCGGCAGCAGCAAGGCGACCCCAACGCAGACGGCCAGGGCCGGGACCAGCATGTTGCCGGTGCCTCGGATCACGCTTGCCAGGGCGTTCATCAGCCATACCAGCGGCGTGCCCGCGAATACCACGTTCGAGTAGGTCAGGGCGGCGACCAGGGATTCATCTCGCCCGCCCAGGGACCGATAAAGCGATGGTCCAAAGCCGATCACCAGGGCGGAAAACGCGAAACCGAGCGCGAGGCATATGATGATGGCGTGCATCACGAGGGCGTTGGCATCGTCGCGCCGCCCACCGCCCAGCGCGCGGGCGATGGAGGAGGAAATGCCGCCCCCGACCGCTCCGCCCGACAGCATCTGCATCATCATGAAGCCGGGAAACACCAGCGCCATGCCGGCCAGCGCATCGGTGCCGAGATGGGAGACGAACCAGGTCTCGATCAGGCCGGTCGAGGCCTGGGCCACCATCACCAGGATGTTCGGCCAGGCGAGACGCAGCAGGGTCGGGACGATCGGACCTTCCAGCAGCAGCGTGGTGCGCCGGTTGACGGGTGCGGCGGCTTGGGGCGCGACGGGCAGAACGGCGTTCATGGCGCGTCTTCCCTGTCGGTTCGGACCTTGCCAGGTTGGGCGCTCTGCCGGTCCGGATACCGGTTCGCGTAACGCCGGATGACCGCTTCGGTAGCCGCCGGGCCGGGTGCCACGACGAAATCCGGTTCGACGATCGGCTTGCCGGTCACCCGGTCCGTCAGCACGGGATCCGCCGGAATGCCGGTTGCGGCATCGACGATGTGGACGCTGGCCCCTTCCGGCGCGAAATGGCGGTTTCCCCAGGCGAGCATCGTCAGCAGAACCGGGCGGAAGTCCCGGCCGCGGGCGGTCAGGCGGTATTCATCGCGGGGAGGGTGCTCGCAGTATTGGTGGCGTTCGAGCATCCCCGCATCGACCAGCGCGTTCAGGCGGCGAGCCAGCATGCCGGGCGCGATGCCGAGGCTTTTCTGGAACGCGTCGAAGCGGGTCAGGCCGGCGAAGGCGTCGCGCAGGATCAGAATGCTCCACCATTCGCCAACCCGTTCCAGGCCGCGGGCGATCGGGCAGGGCATGGTGTCGAAGCTGGTGCGTTTCATGGTGGGTCTTGGGTGGATATCATAATAGTAGTTAGTGGCGGTCGCGGAGCCGTCAAGGGCTCGCGGCGTCGCTTTGAGGCAAAGCCTCGGGGCTCCGCCCCAAACCCCGCGAGGGCTTCGCCCTTCGAACCCACCAGGGGCACGGCCCCTGGACCGCGATCAATTGGGTCAGGGAGGAAAGGGGGCCGACACGGACGATGAAGCGCCACGGAAGTCCCCCTTTCCCCCCTGACCCAATAAACGGCATCCAAGGCCCAGCCTTGGTGGGGGTTGAGGGGGCAAAGCCCCTCACGGGGTTTGGGGCAGCGCCCCGAGGCTTTCACCCTTGCCCTAACGTCCGCGCCACGCCATCTAGCGCTGTCATGCACAACAATTCTCTCGCCGCCGCCGATCCGATCGGATGGCACGGCACCACCATCCTGTGCGTCAGGCGGGATGGACACGTAACCATGGCCGGGGACGGCCAGGTCAGCCTTGGCCCCACCATCGT
>CAMATI010000090.1 GCA_945861095.1 Asaia bogorensis
ATGATGGCATCCGGCGACGCCGGGTTGGGCGGCACCGGGGCAGCGGTTTCAGGCGAATCCGAATCCATTGGCGGGCACATGGGGAGCTTGACTCATGCCCCGACTCGCGTGTCAAGCGCCGATCAGCGGTCAGCTACCTGGGCAGTTACAGGGCCGTTAACTTAGCCCCCGCTCATACCACGCTCGGCTGTCCTTCACGATCCGAACGACCGACAGCATCACCGGCACCTCGATCAGCACGCCCACCACGGTGGCCAGCGCCGCGCCGGACTGAAAGCCAAACAGGGCGATGGCGGTGGCGACTGCAAGTTCGAAGAAATTTGAGGCCCCGATCAGCGCCGAGGGTCCGGCGACACACCACGCCACCCCCAGCTTGCGGTTCAGCCAATAGGCCAGGCCGGCATTGAAATAGACCTGGATCAGGATCGGCACCGCCAGCAGAGCGATCACCAAAGGCTGGGCGATGATCTGTTCCCCTTGCAGGCCGAACAGCAGCACCAGGGTCAGCAGCAGAGAGCCGAGCGAGAGGGGGGAAAGGCGGCGCAGGAGGAGGTCCAACGCGGGTGGTCCACCGTTGCGCAGCAGAGCCGACCGCCAGACCTGGGCCACGATCACCGGCACCACGATATACAGAACGACCGACAGGAACAGCGTGTCCCAGGGCACGATGATCGAGGACAGTCCCAGCAGCAGCCCGACGATCGGGGCGAACGCGACCACCATGATCGTATCGTTCAGCGCCACCTGAGACAGCGTGAAATGCGGCTCGCCTTCCACCAGGTTGGACCACACGAACACCATCGCCGTGCAGGGTGCGGCGGCCAGCAGGATCAGGCCGGCGATGTAGGAATCCAGTTGCGCCGCGGGCAGATACGGCCGGAACAATTGGTCGATGAACAGCCAGGCTAGCAGCGCCATGGAGAACGGCTTGACCAGCCAGTTCACGCCGACGGTCGCCGCGATGCCGCGCCAGTGTTCCCGCACCTGCCCCAGCGCGCCGAGGTCGATTTTCAGCAGCATCGGCACGATCATCAGCCAGACCAGGATGGCGACCGGCATGTTGACCTCGGCGATCGTTGCGCTACCGAGTATATGAAAAGGGGCGGGAATGAATTGTCCGAGCGCGATGCCGGCGACGATGCAGAGCGCGACCCACAGCGTGAGGTAGCGCTCGAATAGCCCCATGGCGGGGGGGGCGCCGGCGGTGGAGTCGGTCATGGGGACGCGGTCCTTGTTTCGGTGGCCCTGTCTCGATGGCCTTGTCTCGATGGCCCTGTCTCGGTGGCCCTGTCTCGGTGGCCTTGTCTCGGTGCGCGGCCTCCGGGATTTCCGACCAAACCGATGGAGGACTGCCTATCGCGTCAATCGAAGGACCGATCAAGTGCTCCGCCGGTGACATATGGGGCATGCCGGTCGCGTGAACCGGTAGGCCGGGTGGTCGTCACAGGCGGAACACCAGCACGGGCTACCCGTTCATCAGTACAATATCGAACTCGACCGCCAGTGCCCCCGGCTCCTTGCCGGCGATCGGCTGGGGATCGGTGATCAGCGCGTCCTTGCGGCTGGAGCTGTTCAGCCAGCTATCCGTCTCGTTCCATTCCTCGCCCTTGAAATACATCTGGGTGACAAGCTGCTCCCGCTTCCCGAGCACGCTGAAATGGATATGCGCCGGCCGCCAGCGTCCGGGTGCGGCGGGATAGGCCGCCGGGCGGACGGTCTTGAACGCGTAGCGCCCCTGCCCATCCGTGGTCGTGACCGCGAAGCCGTTGAAATGGCTGTCCAGGGGGGCCGAGTTCTCGTCATTCGGATGGTCGTAGCGGCCATGCGCGTTGGCCTGCCAAAGCTCTATCTTCGCACCGGCGACCGGCTTGCCTGCCCTGTTCAGGACCCGCCCGGACAGGTACAGGATCTTGCCCGCCGCCTGCCCGCCATCGGTCAGATCCCCGGTCTCGATCGGCGTGTGCATGAACGGATAGAACGGCCCCAGGATTTGCGGCGGCGTGGTCGGCAACTCCGTCGCTTCTGGTCGGGTCAGCGTGGCGGCATCGGCCATGGTGGGTCTCCCTCGCGTCCGGCGACGCCACAACCGAACCGGGTGGGCGAGCCGGAAATCCGGGCCTATGATCGCGCGATGCTGACCCCACCGCAACGCCGTTTTCTGGACCAGAGCCGCGTCGCCCGGCTGGCCACCGCGGACGCGAAGGGCGCGCCGCATCTGGTGCCGGTCTGCTTCGCGGTGGAGGGCGAAAACCTCTACATCACCATCGACGAGAAGCCCAAGCGCCAGGACATCCCGTTGAAGCGCCTGCGCAATATCCAGGAAAATCCGGAAATCGCCGTCACCGCCGATCGCTGGGACGAAGATTGGACCCGGCTGGTCTGGGTGATGCTGCGCGGGCCGGCCGAAATCCTGCGGGCCGATGTCCCGAACGACAGCGCCGAACATGATCGTGCACAGGCCCTGTTGCGGGAGAAGTATCCGCAGTACCGCACGATGGCGCTGGAGGACCTGCCGGTGATCGCGATGCGGATCAAACGGGTGCTGTCCTGGGGCGATCCGGCGACATGACGCCGCCGTTGCCGACATGACGCCGCCGTTGCCGACATGACGCCGCCGTTGCCGATGCCGACATGCCTTTTCGCCAGCCGAGATAGGCTCCGCCGAGACATTCTCTGGCGCCACCGACCTAGGTCGGCGTAAGCTCCGCCGATCCCTCCAGCCTGGAACCCGCATGACCCTCGTCCGTCCCGGTGTCGCGCTGGCTGTCGCCCTGGCAGTCACCCTGGCCGGATCACTTTTCGCGCGGACCGCCGATGCCGCGTTACTGCCCGCGATCGGGGACGTGGTGTCGGACCGGGTTGCCCTGTTCGACAAGGCGGTTCCGCTGCCGCCGGGGCAATGGCGGGTTGCGTCCACCGGCTTCGGTCGGGTCACCGGCGACGATCCCGGGCCATACGGCACAATCGGCGGGGTGCTTCTGGTGCGGGCGCAACCGACGGCGGACCGGGCGTTCCTGCTGATCCACACCAATGCCCTCCCGGTGCAGGACGGCTGGGGCACATCCAGCGTCTGCGCCGACCCCAGCCATCTGGCGGTCCGCACGACCGAGGCGCGGGACGCAAAGTCCGGCTGTTCGTTCGTGGCCGCGGTGCGCGGGCCGCGCCGGTTGGGCGGCACCCTGCCGGCTCTGTCCGGAAAATATGGGACCGAGCGAGCCGGTTCCACCACCGGCTTACCGCCATGGGCGCTGATGGCCGGGTTCCGGGTCAGCGACCGACGGGATTTTGTCGATCTGCGGTTCGGAGTCGCGCCGCCCTATCCCGACCCGTCCGGCTGGTTCGCGCCCAAGGACGGGTTAGACGAGCCACGCCAGCAGACCGTTCAACGGCTGGCGGATTGGGCGCATGCGGCCGGCCGGACGGCCCGCACTGCCTTGCGCCTGCCGCCCGCGCAGATGCAGCCACTCCCTGCCCCGCCGCTGCGCACCCTATCGGTGAGCGCCCCATCGGTGAGCGCGTCTTCGGTAAGCGCAAATGACACCCCTTTCCCCCAGTCAACCGAGGACGGTCCGGGGGGCGGCAGACGCGCATTGCAGGCCACGTCGTATCGCGTGCTCAGCGCGACGACATCCTTCGTGCTGGCGACCACCCTGACCGGCAATCCCCTGACCGGTGGCTGGATCACGTTATGGCAAAGCCTGACCCACGGCGCCGTGTTCATCGCCAACGAATATGCGTGGGAATGGCCGCGGGCGGTTCCGGTGCACGACATGGCGCGCAACCCGTCCGAATTCGGCCCGCCAGGCCCTATGACACCGCCGCCGGCATCGCTGGTGCTGGCCGGGAAGATGCTGCAACTGCCGGGCGGATCGTGGACGACGTTGGCCGAAGGGACGGATGGCGGCGTGTCCTCCGTCATTCTGGGCCAGATCGAGGAACGCCGTCTGACGTCCCTGCTGATCGCGCGATCCAATACCGCCAAAACCGCTGCCATGATCGGGCCGCCCGCGGAATGCGCGCGTCAGGACATCTATTTCGCGGTGGTTCGATCCGATTCCGAGCGTGATGGCTATTGCAGCTACGGCAAACTGGTGGTTCCCAACGACCAGGCCGCCGGCGACCCGCTTTGGGGTGCCGCCCTGGACAAGCTGCGGCAGACGAAGATCGACACGCCGGTCGCCATGATGACCGTCGGTGCCCGTGCCCGGACGCCGGAGAACTTCCTGGATGTGCGGGTCTATTTCGCCACCGACGCCTCCTCGGTGATGTCGCGGGATCGGCTGGAAACCGACCGCCCGATGCAGATCCGCATCGATGCCCTGCGCGCCTGGTCCGATCTGCTGGATGAGCCCCTGACCCTGGGTGTGCGTGGCCGCGATCCGATCGGTGGCGTGGCAATGCCGCCCCCCTGGCCAGCGCTGGATGTCGAAAAGGCGTTGATCGCACAGACGCGGGCGCCGCTGCTGGCCTTGCGCGACGCGGGTGCCCTGGATGAGGCCGGGTATCAGCGCCAGGTCGGGCTCGCCGAGGTCGCCGCGTTGCGACGCGAACAGCAGCGTTGGTCGCTGTGGACCCGATCGATGTATAAGGCCGCGAGCTTTAAGGCCGCGACCTATGTCGATAGTTTCGTGGTAGCGTGGGCGATCACCGGCGATTTCCGACAGAGTCTGAACTTCGCGAATATATCCGGCATGCTGACCCCCGCCATCACTTACGCGAACGAGCTGGGATGGGAGAAAACCGGCAAACCCCAGCCTCTAACGCCGAACTTCCCGGAAATCGGGCTCGACCGGCAGTAATGCCACCTGGCGGAAACAATGACCCATCTGCGTCCCCGCAAGGTCATTGCCGGATTTGATCCCACAAACCGCCCCCTGCCGTCGCATCGCGGGTTGCCGGATCAAGGCCCGCAAGCACATTGAGCGGCGGTGCACAGGTTGCTTCGGACGGTTGGTATAAAACCAACCAACGGAACCATTGACCCATGGCGACAACGAAAACTGTCATTGCGAGTGCGGCGAAGCAATCCAGGGCGACCAACAGGATCAATCGTGCCAGGCCCCTGGATTGCTGCGCGGCACTCGCAATGACAGCCCCCACCCGTAGGCCAGTGGTTGCTGCCGTTGGTATAAAACCAGGCGGGCGGTTGCGGGCGGGCGGTGCGTGTCGGCACTACCCGCCGCGCCAGCCCGGAGAGAACCCCGGGGCATCCCATCGGCGACCAAGCAACCAGAGCCGCCGATGCGGCCCCTTCGATCCCGTAAGCGCGATCCGCCCTATTTTGCTGCCGGGCGGACCGCACGATCCACCACTTCATCGACCCGCTTGACGATGCTATCGGCCGCCATCCGCGCCTGCGCATCCTCGATCCATCCGGCGAAGACCTGCTCATAGGGGCCGGTGATCTGCTTCAACTGCTCGATCGCGGCCGCATAGTTGCCGTCAGCCACGTTAGCCGCCGCCGCCCTGACCAGATCCGGCGCCGGATCCGCCGGAGGAGGCGGCGCGCGATTGAACGAAGTCCAGGACACCAGTGTCGCCATCCACTCGGCCGGAACCATCCCGCGGCCGGTGCGGGTAATCTGGTCCGCCATGCGCCGGAACTCCCGGTCCAGATCGGCGTTTGTCGGTACGCCCGTCGACACGAACGGCCCGATCTTGTCCAGCATCGGCTTGATATCGTCCAGATTGACGCCGGCCCCACGCGCCACCGCCAGGTCCGGCGCAAACGGCGAAGATCGCCGCAACGCATCGCCGAGACGGGTCAATGCCATGGCGCGGAGCCAGGCCGCCGCATCTTCCTGCCGGCGAACGGCCTGCGCCAGTTCGCCCTGCGCCTTGGTCAACTGCGCGGTAGTGCTAGCCAGCCGCTGCTCCAGATCCTGCTGTTTCCGCTCCAGCCGTGCCAGCGTCAGCGCGTCTTCCTGCTGCGCTCGGCTGACCGCGGTGGTGATACCCAATGTCCGCTGGACCGGGTCCTGCCAGATCGGCACCGTCAGGCCAACGACAAGCGCCGCGACGGCGATCCCCCAGGTCGAATTCGCCCCGGAGGCAGGCATGGGGTTCGCGGCTTGGGACATCTGAGGCGAGGTCATGATCGGAGGACTTCCACTTCCAGGGGTGATGCGCGGAGCCGAAGGAACCGCCGCGGTAGCGGTCGGAGCGGGCGACTGAACGACGGATGGAGCGACAACGGATGGGGCGACGACGGGCGGGGCAGCAACGGGCGGTGCGGCAACCGGCGGGGCGACAACGGGCGGTGCGACAACCGGCGATGCGACAACGGGCGGGGCAGCAACGGGCGGTGCGACGACGGGCGGGGCAGCAACGGACGGTGCGGCAACGGGCGGTGTGGCAACCGGCGGAGCGACGACGGGCGGAGCGGCAACGGACGGTGCTACGACGGACGGTGCTACGGCGGGTGGGGCGACAACGGGCGGGGCGACAACCGGCGATGTGACAACGGGCGGGGCGACAACGGGCGGTGCGACAACCGGCGATGTGACAACGGGCGATGTGACAACGGGTGGGGCAGCAACGGACGGTGCTACGACGGACGGTGCTACGACGGGTGGGGCGGCAACGGACTCAGCGCTGACCGACTCAGTGCTAACCGGCGTAGCGTTTGCCGAACCAGCGTCGATCGCACCGATTGACTCGACAGCGATTGCCTCCGGCGCGATATCGGCCTCCGCCGGCTTCGAAATTTCCGGCGCCTCGTTAACCGCCACGGGCAGCGCTGTTACGGCGTCGGGATCCGAACGCGGCGGACCAACCGCATCGACCGCCACCACGGGAACTATCGTTTCGGGCGGCGCCGACGAACCAGCATCGGGCGAACCGCCCGGTTCGACCACGCCCCCCCGCGCCGCGTACTCCTGACCTTTCTCAGCCGCCACGGCTTCTTCCGGCATGGTCGCGCTGGCCGGCAGATCCTCGATCGGCGTCCCCCGAGAGGGCGCCCGACCCGGTTTGGCGAACACGTCCGGAAGCGATACCGTCGGCTTCTGGGCCATCGTGGGCTTTCCCCTTGTCGTCGGTCGTCGAGGAGGTCTGGTCAGGACGCGGCCGCCAGACGAGGCGTGTCCAGCCTCCCGGCATCGGCCTTCGCGCCGGAAACGGCGGGGTCGATCTTACGTAACTCCCCGGTAACAAATTCGTACAATTCCCGGACCTCCTCCGCCGCCTTGCCGGACGGTTCGTATTCGGTGGCGGTCATCGCCGCCGCGGCCGCCGCTGGAAAAGCCGAGCGGAAACGCATGACGGCGGCGACGCGGCCTTGGCGGGCGAGGATCGGGATGGCTTCCTCAATCGCGCGAATGCGGCGCCCGGTCGGTGCCTGGGTCACCACGAAGGCATAGCGGCGCCCGGATTGTTCGATCATTTCCACGATTTCCGGCAGCGCCTCAAAATCGTCGGAGGTCGGGCGCACCGGCACCAGAATGAAATCGGCAACATCCATCACGCCGCGCATGAAGTTATGCACCGATGGCGGCACATCGATCACCACCAGATCCGCGGCATCCGTCGCGCCGAGTTGACGCAAGACGCCCAAAAGCTGGCCCGGCGCCACCGCGGCCAACGCCGGGTTGGGTTGGTCCGTCGCGTTCGCGGTCCGCCGGTTCCACCATTTTGACAGCGATGCCTGGGGGTCCAGATCGACAAACACCACGCGTTTACCGTCCGCGGCCGCCAGCACACCGACTTCCCGAGCCAGCGTGCTCGCCCCCACACCACCTTTTTGCTTGGCAAACATCAGAATGTGCACGGCTTCGACCCTCCCCGCCTTGCGCTGGACCGAAGATGTCCGCCGATATCGTAAGCGGCGGTCACGGGAGGATGCAAACCCGGTTCGCGACTCGACGATGGCAATCGTTGGCGGGCCGAAATCGGTTCGTGGGCGCGCACGGACAACGCCGTCGGGCCGCCATTCCACCACGTTGATTCCGTGCCTCGATTCAGCGGACCCCATGGCACCATGTCGCGCGGACGAAACACCGAGACAACCAAACGGGTGCACGGGATTGCCATTCACGGCATCCATCCGGTCACCGCCCGCCACGCCCAGAACGTGACGGAACTCGTCACCGTGGCCGCCGCCGAAAGTCCACAGAACAATGCCGCGGTGGCCGTGGGCGAACCCGGGCCGGTGGCCACCACCAGCAGATACCCGATCATCGCTCCACCGGCGCAGGACGCCATGGCGGCTTCCGCGAGGCTGACCTGCTGCACCACGACAACGGTTGATCCAGGTTCGATCCGCCCCGTTTGCGCCATCCCGGTTGTGGGCGCCAGCGTCGCCGCGAACAGCAGCGCCAATGCCAGGATCAGGATCCTTGTTCCGGCCCAACCACGACGCGGCCGTGGCGCGAGGCCGCCCATGATCCGCCTTGCCGCCTCGCGCTGGCCCGGCGCGCGCTGATCGGCCCGTATCGGCGTTGCGTGGGAAATGGCGGTCGCCGGTCCGTTCATGGCCGCCCGTCGCGGCCGCGCGCCTCGGTCAGTTTGTCGACACGTTGGATCAACGCGTCGGCCGAGACCCGCGCCGCGGCATCGTCCAGCCATTCGTTCAGCCATTGCGGACGCGGCTCCGCGATCGCGCGCGCGGCCGCGATGGCGCCGGAGAAATCGTCGTCGCGCAGCAACCGCCGCACCTCCATCAACCCCTGTCCGGCGGCGTCGTCCGTCGCCGGTCGTCCGACCATGCGGCGCAACCGTTCCATCGCGGTCAATTCCGCGCCGGACGGTGCGATCGACGCATGCATACGGTCGAAATCGCGGAGCAGACGTTGGCGGCTTGGCACGCCGGTTTCGCCATAAGGTTCGATTTGGCGCACCAGATCGTTGAAATCGGCATCGGTCTTCGCCACGGCACGCGCCAGGGCAAGTTGCCTTTGAAATCCGCCCGGGTCTCGCAGCGCGGCACCGAGTTCGGTGATGGCCAGCGATGCCACGGATGCTTCCGCCGCCGCCTGCGTACGTCCGATACCCGCCATTTCCGCCTGTGCCCGCGTCGCCGCGGCGGTGGCCGCGGCCACACGCTGATCGAGCGCGCCAACCTGACGCTCCAACGTTTGTGTGGCCGCGCGCGACGCAATCGCGTTCTGTTCCGGCGCGTTCGAGATGTTGAGGCTGCCCAGGATCATCGGTCCCCAAAAAGGCGCGGTCAGCGCCAGGATCACGGCGGCCCCCGCCGCCATGACGACCGATCGGTGCAGCACCACGGCCGCATGGCCCGAGGCATCCGGCGTCCCGTGTCCACCCGCGGCAGTGTCATTGCTCATGCACGAATTCCATTTCGATCATGTCCCTTTTGTGACACCGGCGAGCCTGTGGCGGCATTCTAAACCGGAATCAGATGGCTGTCAGCGCGGAAATCACCGCATGGACCAAAAGCGCGACGATGACCCCGGCCACGATCGCGTTCGCCACCGACCGGCTGACATCGAGGCTGGATGTCTTGGGGCCGAGCGCGATGAAGATGGAGGTGATGGCGGCGAAGAGGCCGCTGAGGGCGGCCTTGACCACGACCCACCCCATCGCCGGCAACGGCCACCCGTCCTCGGTCACCATGTTGCGGAAAAACAGGGTCTGGAACATCGGCCGGTACTGTGTCGGAAACTGGATGTTCCAGGTCTCCTGCGACGCCCAGGCCCCCAGCAGCAGCGCCATCAGCAGCAGAACCACCGCGCCGATCACCATGCTGACGATCATCGCGGAGAATACATAGGTCTTGCCGGGGATTCCCAGGTTGGACATGGCCCGGAACTGCGATGTCAGCACGCGGTTGCCGATGTCCGCGGCGATCACCGCGCTGTTGCGGGCGACGAACAGGATCGTCGTGATCAGTGGCAATGCCACGCGGCCCTGCACCGTCCCCAGCCCGATCAGGGTCTCGTCATGCAGCAGCGATCTCAGCACCCCGCCATAAGAATAGTAGTTGAATCCGAACCAGATGGTCACGAACCCGGTGATGCAGGCCCCGGCCGTGATATACAGCAGCATCACCGGCGACGCGCAGAGCAACCACATATAGCTGGCAACGTAATGCGCGAACCAGAACATGCGGGAATGGCGCTTGTCCCCGACGCCACCCGGCAGCTTCCAGGCGCGCACGCGGGGCGGGGCGCCGGGCGTCGCATCCGCCACTTTCGCGGCGGCGGTCAGCCCAGCTTCCAACGCTTCGGTCTGGGGCGGGACCTCCCTCAGGCAGGCGGCATTCGGGTCCATGACCAGCACGCGATCGGCCAGCGGCAGCAACTCGGCCGCGTGATGCACGGCGATCAGCGCCGGTTTGCCCATCGTGCGGCACAGATCGCGGATCAGTTCCACCAGCCGGCGGGACGACACGATATCGAGCCCGGAGTTTGGCTCATCGAACAGCAGCACCGGTTGGTTCGACAGCACGGTGCGCGCGATCGCCAGCCGCTGGCGCTGCCCGCCGCTGCACGCGCTGACGGCCTGGTGTGGATCGATGTCCCCCAGCATTCCCAGCACCGCATCGATCGGCGGCGCTCGGCCTGCCGCCGCATGATCCTGGGCAATCCGCAGATTGGCCTGGGCGTCCAGCTCGTCGAACAGCGCGTGGCTCTGGAACACCACCCCGCCGACGCCGCCGTGTTCTTGCGCCATGTCCATGTCGCGCCCGTCGCAGCGCAAGGTGCCGGAAATGTCCCACCCCCCTGCCCGGCCATCCAGCAATCCGCCCAGCAGCAGCAGCAGGGTGGACTTGCCGCATCCGCTGGGACCGACCAGCAGCACGACCTCGGCCGGCCCGATATCCAGCGACATGTCGCGCAGGATCGGCACACCATCGGGTCGGACGATCGTCAGGTGCCTGACCGTCAGGCCGGTCTGGTTCGCGCCCTGTCCGGGGAAGCCCGCGGGGTCCGCCATGGGATTCGGGGGCACCGCGGGGGCCGGGGTCACGCCGTCCATCGCGTTCACTTCCGCCCCCGCGCAGGGTCCATGCGGTCCAACACATGCAGCGCGGAATTGTCGAGTGCCACGATCTCATCACGTTGCGTCGGGTTCATGAACACGACCACGCGATCCGGCCGGCCGGACACGGTGGTGCGAACCACGGTGGAGGCCACCAGATTCAGTTCCTTGCTCCCATGCAGGCTTACCAGCAATCGCGGTCCCGCCCGGCCCAGATCGTTGGCCCGGGACAAAGCCTCCGCCACGTAAGGCTGAAAGCGTTCGTCGAATGCCATTTCCGCGAGCAGGCCCTGCAAGGCCGGATCATGCATCGTTGCCCTGACGAACTCATCCTGGAACACCCGCAGGAAATCGATGGTCTGCGGCGCTTCCATCAGGCGCATGAACGCCCGCTCCGGCACGTCGTGATCGCGCATCTCCTGCACCGCCGCCTTCAGCGCGTTTTCGATCGGCTGCATGTTCCAGGGATGATCGCGGAACGGATCGATGAAGCCGATCGCATTGGCGGTCAGCATGGCAACGGGCACCGATCGGAAATGCCGCTCGATCGCCGGGCGGATATCGCGCTCGTTCAGGTCGCGCAGGATCGGTTCGTAGCTGCGGATCAGCGCGCGCCAGGCGCCGCTGTCCTGCGTGGTCTTCCAGGCTTTGCGGGTGCCGGTCTGGAACACGCCAATGAACCGATCGCGGTAATGCGTCGCGAATTCGGGGGACCCCAGCACATCCCGCGCCCCGGAGGTCACCGCCACCGCAAGGGCAGCGGCCTTGTCGCGCAGGGATTGGCGTTCCTGTGGAGATGCCAGGAGCCAAAGCAGACGCGCATCCGCCGGCAGCGACACCGCTTCTGTCGCCGTGGCCAGCAGCGGGTCCAGACTGTCGTAGAAACCGACCCGGATCAGGCCCTTGTCCGTCAGCTCGGCATTGCCGAAACGCACCGCCGCGCCGCTGTCGCGCAGGGCGAAGACCGCCGGCGCGATCCCGGTCCCGGCCCTTTGCGGGTCGGCAAGGTCGATCGCCGCGGCCATCTGGGTCGGGCGTCTTGGCAGGCAACTCAGCCCGACCGCGAAGGCAAGCACCAGCAGCACCACGCTGGCCAGCCAGTCCCGCGCGGGATGCAGACGGCGTCCGTGTCGGGCCGATCGGCGCATCAACGCCCGGATCGGAGAGCGGAAAAAGCCATGGAAGGGAACGGATAGCGACACGGTGGGTTCAATCCGCGACAAAGGTGGACGGGTCAAGTACGGAATATGCGCCCGACGGAACCGCGGACGGGGTAAGCGATCGGTCGGCCGATGGACTGTGGAACCGCGGACCGATCGGTCGGGGCGGATGGCGTGAAGACAGCCGCGATAGGCACAATTATCATGCGCCACGGCGGCGGCTGTCCTGCCCCGCCTGTCCTGCCGCGCCCGCGGCGGGATGGCCGAGCGGGCCAATCGGCCAAGCTGGGGGCCAAGCTGGGGGCCGAGGTAGGGGCCAAGCTGGGAGCCAAGCCGGGGGCGATGCGCGGGCAACGATCGGTGCGGCCATCACCGCATCCCACCGGTGCCCGGACTGCGATAGCCGCGTGACGGTGTCGGACGGCATACGCGGCAGCCTTTACATCGGAGCGTGGCGGCACCTATAACGGCGCCGCTCACACAAGGCGAGGATTTTGAATTTGACAGCCGCGGAAGACCTGGTCAGGCGCCCTGCCGACGATCAAGCCCGGCGCTATGCGGACCTGGTAAAACTGCACGGTTTGCAAACGAAGCAGATCGAACGACCGGAGGAACGGCGTCTTCTGGAAGAAGGCATCACCCGCTTCAACCTGACGCTCGACGAAGCTCGCGGCATCCTCCGGTCCATCGCCGAAGATAATGAATACACATTCGAATCAGAAACCGCGAAGCGTATCAAGCAGGTCCTCGCGCGGAGTGCCGGGCGCCGCGGCCTGATATCACGCAGCCAGTTCATGCATGCGAGCCAGATCCTCCGCGATTTCTCCGACAACACGATTTCCGAAATTGAGGCCCGCCGCCAACTGAAACGCATCATGCTCGACAATGGCTGGCGGCCCCGGCGCGCGGGATTGCTGCGGACGCGGAGATGGTTCCGCCAGATCGAGGCCTGATGGAGCGGGCCGCGCGCCTGGGTGTTTGGCGCGAAGAAGCGGCCGGTGATCGTGACAGGGATTCAAGCGCTGCACGTTCGGCCACTCGGGAATCAGCCAGTCGGGAATCAGCCAGCCGGGAATCAGCCAGTCGGGTATTGGCCAATTCCCGAGTTGCCGTTCGGGAATTGGCCGTTCGGGAATGTGGCGGCCCGGGATCGGGTGATCCAGAGCCTGGCGAGCGCATCACGGCCCCATGTCCAACCCTACCCACAACAGCGCGTCGCCTGACCGCCGCCGCTCGGCCCACGGTTAGATGATAGCCGCCCCAGGGTCGCAGCATGGACGTCTTTGAATTCCTCGGCGACGCCGCGCGCCTGCTCTTTCAGGTCCTGGCCGTCGTTTTCCCGCTGCTGGTATGGCAGTGGCTGGTGCTGCTGTTCCGTCCCACGCGCGGGGCCGCGGCGGCGATCGATGTGACCGTGATCAGCGGCGCCATGGTTGGCTTTGCCGCGATTGTCAGCGTCATCCCGCCCATGGCGCTCGGTTGGGAAGCAATCATGACGCCGATGGGGGTCTGGGACCTGTCATTGGGGGAATTCTATGCCCGCGTTGCCCGGTTTGCCGGGCACGCGCTGCCTGATCTTCTCGGCGACCTGCTGTATCAGGATCCGCACAAGGATCTGCTGGCGTGGGTGCTGCTGGCGCTGGTGTTCTGGGTCTTGCGGGTGACGATCGTGCTGCTATCCCGCCGTACGCGCCATGCCGCCCGGATGATCGCCGCGGAAATACTGACCTTTACCGTTAGCCTGTTCGGGGTTGTCTATCTGGCGCCTTTGTTACTTTGGTCGGTCAATCGGATGAATTTTTGGTTGCTGTTGGTACTGATCCTGCTGATCCAGGACCGTCGCCATAACGAGCCGCCGGTGATCTCCCGACTGTTCGCGACCCTGCACGGCGCCACGCGCATCAAACGGGTCGGCATCACGGCGGCGGATTGAGGTAGTTGGACTGACCGGTGACCCGGCGCTTCGCCAGCGACCAGGCGACGCCGGTTGCCAGCACCAGCGCGCATACCGCCAGAAACAGATAGGTCCGCGTGCGCGACCGGCCGAGGTCGATCGCCCCCAGCTCCGACAGCGCGAACACGCCCAGGGTCAATGTTACCAGGGTCAGCGCCAGACCCGCCACGCCCAGCGACAGCCAGGTGATGCGGATGAACAGGACATGCAGGCCGAACAACGCGACACCCGCCGCGACCTTGCCGGCGAGCGGAGCAGGCCCGTCGAGCCAGTCGATATAGCTGACACCGGTCGGATTCCACGTCGCGAAGACCAGGAAAAAGCAGGCCAGGATGCGTACGAACAAACCGCCGCTGGTCATGGCGGGGCGCTGTCCGGCCGACCGGGTTCCGCGGGACCGCGATGCATGGTCAGTTCAAGGTTCTGGAGTCCATCTGTCCGCTGAGCCGATAGCGGATGATGGAGAAGCTGACGCCGATTCCCAGCAGCAGAACGAGGCATGTCTGTATAGCCAAAGTGCGTTGCAGCCAGTCCGACAAATCGATCCAGCCGCGATCGGCGGCGAACCAGATCATCGTTGCCAGCAACACGACCAGAATCGGACCCAGAAGCCAGCCCAGAGAGCGGATCGTGGCATTGATGCACACCGCGAAACCGGCGACCAAAGTGGCCAGGATGAAAAACTTGCCGACCCAATATTCGGTGCCGGTATCCACGACCCAGTGATAGTAGGAATATCCGGACGGATTATAGGTGCCCGCGACCAGCAGCATAACCGCCAGAATACGCACCAGGATCGCCGTCGGTTGGCCGTACATCGCCGCTCCCCATGGGGCCTTTCGGGCAGGACACGCCCAGGACGCAGGACGACTGGCCCCGATCTGTCCGACATTCGGGGACCGTGGATCGCCCTTGCGGACCCGATCTGGATACCCACGCGGGCATGCGTCTTGGGCCTTTCCGGCCCCACCATGTAAAAAAAAAACATTCTGGCACGCCGCTATTGCCGTTGACGAGGATTTTTTGCGCTGTATAGCTTGAAGGTATCGGGCAGAGGCAGCGGTGGAATGGTTGCTCGGTGACGGAATTACCGCGCCGATAATTAGGGTGACTGGCGAAGCTGCGGCTTCGCCGTGATGGACAGAGCGAACTGTTGCCGGTGCGGCTGCAAGCCCATCGGGGACCAAATAGGATTTCAGCCGGTGGCCGATAAAAGTCGCGACATCTCCGCCGTGATCGACTTGCGAGGCGGCTCGGACCGGGTGAACGCCGGCGTCACCGACAGCGCCTCTGACACCGATGGCGCGATACTGGGTTCTTCGTCACGGGAAGCCATTTCAGTAGCGGATCGGACTGACGTGACCGCCGCCGCCCTTACCGTTGCCAGCGCAGCCAATGACGGCCCAGCCAATGCCAGACCAGCCAATGACGGCCCGTCGAAAAGCCAGGCATCAAGCAGCGGGTCATCCGACGGCGGGGCATCGAAGGCCGCCGCGCCCGGGCCGGGCCAAAACGCAAACGCATCGGGGGCCTACGCATCGGGGGCCAACGCATCGAGGGCTGGCGCATCGGGGGCAAACGCATCGGGTGCCGACACATCAGCTGCCGACACATCAACCGTCCCCGACACATCCGGCCAGCACGCCGCACCGCCAACCGTGACACACCGCGCGATCGCCGGTCCCACGGCAAACCCGGCTCGTCCGGCCCCGGCGGCGGCACCGCCGAACCAGGCCGCGCCCACTTCGGCCCCCTCACGACGCTCCGGCAATCGTTTGTTCGGCGCCCTCGCGGCCGTCTCGATCGCCGCGGCCGCGATTTCCCTGACCGCCCCGGCGTTGCGGCCCGAATTCGTGCGACTGTCCGACATCCTGCTCGGGGCGGACAATCCGGTCGCCGCCTGGCTGCTGCCCCCTGCCCCGCCGGTCGACCTGGAACGTGACCTCGCGGCGCTGGTCCCCCGGGTCGCACAGTTGGAAGCCGGATTGCGCGGCGTCAGCGGGGAACTCCGCCGGTTGGACACCCGCCTGGCCGAAGCCGGCAGCACCTTCCATGAGGGTCTGGGCAGCATCGATTCCATCGCCCGCATGGCGCAGGACGCGCTGCGCCGGACCGAAGGGATCGAGGCCGCCAGCCAGGACCTGACCAACCGCATCCGTGCCACCGGCCTGTTGGCGCTGGCGACCCGGTTGCGCCGCGATATCGATGTCGGTGCCCCGCTGGCGGAAAATGCACTGTTGCTGGCGCTCTACGGCCCTTATCCGCCGGCGGTCGAACGTGCCATCGAAGACCTGACGCGGATGCCCGACGGTGCGCTGACCATGCGCGATCTGGCCGCGGGGTTCGAAGCATTGGAAGCCCGCATCCAAGCCGTGGCCGGCCTCGATTCGTCCTGGTCGGCCCGGGGTTGGAACCGGGTGCGGTCGCTGTTCGGCGCCGAACCGACCGATCTTGAAGCGGCGATCGGGGAGCGTCTGCACGCGCTGGCCGGGGAAGGCCGCTTCACCGAGGCCGCCGATCTGCTGGAACGTTCACCATGGAAGGAACTGGGTGCGGCATGGATCGGCCAGGTACGGGACCGCGCGAGCGCGGCACGGGCGGCGCAACTCGTGATGGCGCACGCCGTGGCAATGACGCGCGCGACCCAGGGCGCGACACAAGCTGGGGCAGCACAGGCCGGGACAGCACGGGCCGCAGCCACGGGGGCGACACAATCGCCAACACCAGGGGCGGCGCCGCAAGCAACGACGCAACGGACCACGCTTCCGCAATCCTCACCACGACTTTCACCACCGGCACCCATTCCACCGGCACCCATTCCACCGGCACCCGTTCCACCGGCACCGACCGGCAGGACGCCATGAACCGGCTCCCGCCGCCCGGCCGAGCGACCTAACGCCGCGTGTCTGGACAGCTATGGTCCCGGCTGGCGGCCGTCGCGCTGCTGGCCAGTCTGCCAGTGTCCCAGACATTGGCCGCCGGCCTTGGGGACAGGGTGCCGGCCGAGGACCCGGCCCTCGCGCCGCGCACGCGTCCGGCCTTGACCGTGCCGGCCAGCGCAACGCCGGCGCCGTCGTCCGGCGTGGTCTATGGCGCCATCGAGTGGACCATTTCCAGCCTCGTCGCGCTGCCGTCCGCCACACGGCAAGGGCTTTGGGAAGTCGCCTATATGCTCGGCGTCAACGCCACGCCGGTGCAGCGCCCCGCGGTGATGCCCGACCCGAAGGGCACCCTTCCCGCCCCCACGTCCGCCATCAGGTCCGCCCCCGCGGCCACCCCCGCGCCCGCCGTGGCGGTTGCCGCCCGGCATCCCGACCCGACACCGCCGCGGCCGCCCCTGCGCGCGCCCAGGCTGCCGGTGCCGACCGACCCCGCCGGTTCCGCCGCGGCGGCCGGTGGGGAAATCGAACCGGGCCTGCTGGCCAATTTCGTCTACGACCGTGGCGACCGTCGCCCGGACGGTTCCTACTTCATTCCGAAGACCTTGCAGCGGCTGTTCCACATTCGGACCATCACCGCCCAGGCAATGGAGATCCCGGTGATCGTGCGGATCGCCGGCCGCATCGTGCCGGACCCGCATGCCCACGGCACCGTGCAGTCCAGCCTGACCGGTCGGATAGAGCCTCCCGATACCGACAGCCTGCCGGTTCTGGGCTCCACCGTAGCCAGGGGCGACCTGCTGGGCTGGGTGCATCCCTCGGTCGGTGTGGTCGATCGCAGCCAGGTCCGGCGCGAAGTGGCGCGCCTGACCACCGATATCCGCATCGAAACCGAGAGCCTCGAAATCCTGAAGCAGTTCTCCCTGGTTCCGTTCCGCGACGGCAAGGTCTACCAGGCGGAGCAGAAGCTGGCCGGACTGCGGCGGGAACGGGATGCGCTGTTGCCGCTGTTGCAGACCCGCGAAGCGCTGGTGGCGTCCAGCGACGGCATCGTGTCGGTCTCCAACGCCATCGCCGGTCGGATCGTCCAGGCGGGCGATGTCGTGTTCGAAATCGTCGACCCCAAGCGCCTGTGGATCGAGGCCGCCGCGCCGGACCCCACATTGGCCGCCCAGGCCAGCGCGGTCGCCGCCGCCAGCGCTACCACGCCGGAAGGCACGCCGCTCGCGCTGCATTTCGTCGGCAGCGGCCTGTCGTTGCGCGAACAATCCACCCCGATCCTGTTCCGCATCGACAACCCGCCTCAGGGATTGCGAGTCGGCCGACCGGTCACCGTCACCATCGAAAGTCAGATTCGCATGCGCAAAGGCATCCCGATCTCCCGCGCCGCCGTGACGGTCGGATCCGATGGCGTGCAATCCGTGTGGGAGCAGACGGCGCCCGAGGTCTTCGTGCCGCACCCCGTCCGCCTGCAGGATGTGGACGGCGCAACCGTCCTGATCGTCGACAGCATTGCCGACGGGGCGCGCCTGGTGGTCGGTGGCGCCCGCCTGATGGCCCAACTCCAATGATAAGAGTCGCGCGCATGATTTACATCAGGCCATGGACCAAACGTGCTTCCCCCGGTCTGCTGGCACTGTGCCTGGCGCTTGGCTGTCTGACTTTGCCACAAGGCGCCCGCGCCGACGGCGACACCTCCGGTTCCCCCGTCAAGCCCGCCCCCCGCTCGGCCATGGAGATCGGCGGGGTCAGCGTCGTACTGATATCGACCAACGACAAGCTGCACGTCTTCATCGACCGTCTGGCCGATAACGCGCCCGCCGACGACGCCGGCGTGACGATCAGCCTGACCGATGGCGCCGATTTGCAACTGAGCCGTGCGGCCGGGGGATTCTTCGTCGGCCCGTTCAATCGGGCGGGGCGGACGCGCGACGCCTTCGTGGTCTCTGTCAAGTCGGCCAGCGGCACCGGCGAGATGGCGACCGAGATTGTCTATGACGACCTGCCGGGGGAAGCGGTCGCCGTTTCGTCCCACGATATCCAAGGCAAGATCGGTATTGCCCTGGTCGCCGCGGCTCTGGGAGCCATGGGCGCGACCATGATTCTGCGCTGGTTTCGCAATCGCCGGCAGGCCGCCGCCGGGCATCCCGCTCCCGCCGCCTGATACCGGTTGGTATGACCGCCAAGCCTGACACCGCGAGTATCGCCGCATGTTCGCCCTGATCGTTTCCTACAGCATCCGCCACCGGGTGTTCGTGCTGGCCGCAACCGTGCTCCTGGTTGCCTGGGGAAGCATGATCGCGCGCAACATGCCCATCGATCTGATGCCGGAAACGCGGCAACCCTCGGTCATCGTTACGGCTGAAGCCGGCGCCCTGGCGTCGGAAGAAGTGGAACAACTGATCGTTCAACCGGTTGAAGCGGTGATGAACGGGATTCCCGGCGTGGCCGGCGTGCGCAGCATGTCGAACGCGTCCGTCGCCTATTTCCAGGTCCTGTTCGACTTCGGCTCCGACCCCTACCGCAACCGCCAACTGGTGGCTGAACGCCTGGTCTTGGTCCGGGAGCAACTGCCGAGCGGCATCACCCCGGTGCTGGCGCCGATGTCGGCCGCGACCGGTCTGCTGATGCATATGGGCGTCACCGGTGGCGAAAACCCGATGGCGCTGCGGGAATATGTCGACTGGGTGCTACGCCCGCGCCTGGTCGCGACCGAGGGCGTGTCCCAGGTTTTCCCCATCGGCGGCCAGGTGCGTACCTATCAGTTCACACCCGACCCGATGCTGATGCAGCATCTCGGGATCACGCTCGCCGAGGTGGAGCGAACGCTCTCCCAATTCGGCACCAACTCCTCGGGCGGCTTCTCCGACGTTCTCGGCACGTCCTATTCGATGCGCAATATCGGGCGGACCACCAGCCTGGACGACATGCGCGACCTGGTGGTCGCCTACCGCGATCGGGTGGCCATTACCCTCGGCCAGATCGGCAAGGTTGGGTTCGAGCCGAGGGTGAAACGCGGCGACGGCGCCTTCGATGGCAAGCCGTCCGTCAACCTCAGCATCGTCAAGCAGCCGAGCGCCAATACCGTGCAGGTTTCCGATCGGATCGAGGCGCTGATGCGGGAGATGCAGCGAACGGCGCCGCCAGGGGTCAGGCTGGGGCAGATTTCCTTCAACCAGGCGGACATGGTGAAGGAGTCGATCAGCAATGTCGGCAGTGTGCTGTTCGATGCGATCATTATCGTGGCCGTCGTGCTGTTGCTGTTCCTGGGTAGTCTTCGACCGACCATCATTTCCCTGCTGGCGATCCCGATCTCTCTGGTGATCAGTGCGATCGTGTTCAACGCGATGTCCATCACCCTGAACACCATGACCCTGGGCGGGATCGCGATTGGTATCGGCGCCTTGGTCGATGACGCGGTGGTGAATGTCGAGAACATCCTCCG
>CAMATI010000091.1 GCA_945861095.1 Asaia bogorensis
AGATGGGTCGGCCGTGACGCCACCTCCGGGCCGATATGAAGCCAGTCAGGACGTGATCGGGGCGCCGCCGGCGGTCTGATGACCGCGCCGGCGCAGCCGAACAGCCGTCGTTATTGATCGAAAATCCCGAGTCCGACAGGCTGCTAGGCGCGCTGATCGCCGTGATACCTCATCCGGTGAGCGCATTGCTGCGTGGTCGGCCGCGGCGCACGGCCGGGTCCTTTGCAAATCAGATTGATGTGGGTCTGTTCCATCCGCGCGGACCTCCGGTGTGATGGGATCAATGTTCCGTTCCGGGCCGTGCAAAGAGCGTCCGAGCGAGCAGCCCGTGACCTAACTGTGTGTCGATTTCGCGGATCGAGGTGTAAATCAGGAACAGAACGAAGATCCAAATCTGGATCGCGGCGAACCGCTGCCAGGGGTAGTGCACTGCCACATAGGTCGGCAGTCCACTCAGTGTTCCACCACCGATCCAGTATTCGATCACACCTTCCATGCAACGCACGACGAAGACGACGGCCCAGTAGACGACGGTCTTGAAAAGGATTGTTCATATCAGCGGGGACGTGTCGACACGGCGAAGGAATGGTAAAGTATTCGCCACCCTCATGATTCCCCTCATTTTCGACTCCTGCATTACTATGCCCAAGCAGGCACGACTCTCCTGGACACCGCTTTTTGTATCAGGCTGGGTTACGTGACTCGAGGTATGACCCGGTCAGTTGGGCCAGCTTCCCGTTGCAGGTGGCGGGGCGACTTGGCATCCAAACCTACTACCTTGGAATCACAGGAGAAAAAATGAGGGGATGGCTGAGGTTACATTGGATAGTTTCCTCACAGGGTGACAAGACATAACCAGACAAAGATCGTGCCGTCGGAGTACCAACGAGAATACACTATGGCGCAAATCGCGAGCGATCACTCGCCGTCTCGCCCGGCTTGCACCCGCCGCGATGCCCTAAAAAGCGGTGTCTCGGCCAAGGCCGCATTTTTTAAGGCTCGCACCGTTCCGCACCATCGCCGCGACCATGCCAACCGGCCCACAGCGCCAATTTACAGTTCTGCAAGACCGAACCCAACCCCAAATGCAGCGGCGGACCGCAGGTAGGCCCGACCAACCGACCGCCGAATTTCGACCCGCACCCGGTCGGCGCGGGCCGCCATCCAAGGCCTTCCCAGGTTCGACCATGGACCTCGTGGACAACGGCACTTCGCCCCCCCGTCAGACACCAGGTCAGGTTCGCCCCACCAGCGGGTCATTGTTTCAGCCGGTCGGTATGATATCGAGCGGGGATGAACATCCTCTCGATCCAGTCCTGGGTTTCCTACGGCCATGTCGGCAATGCCAGCGCGGTGTTTCCGCTGCAACGGCTGGGTGCGGATGTGTGGTCGATCAACACCGTCCAGTTCTCCAACCACACCGGCTACGGACACTGGACCGGGCAGGTCTACACCGGCCAATCCGTGCGCGACCTGGTCGATGGCATCGCCGCCCGGGACGCGTTGCGCCGCTGCGATGCGGTGCTGTCCGGCTACATGGGCGACGCCTCGATCGGAGATGCGATCCTGCACGCGGTCGAACGGGTGCGGCAGGAAAACCCGGACGCGGTCTATTGCTGCGACCCGGTCATCGGCGACACCGATACCGGCGTTTACGTCCGACCCGGGATCGAGGCATTCCTGCGCACCCGCGCCCTGCCCCAGGCCGACATCGCCACACCGAACCGGTTCGAGTTGGAGCGGCTCACCGGCCTGGACTGCGCGACCCTGGCCAACGCCAAGACGGCCATGACCCGCCTGTCCGAAACGATGCGGCCGGACGGGATACGCTGCGTGCTGCTGACCAGCCTGGACACCGCCACCACACCCGGCGATCACCTGGACATGATGGTCGCGGAAGCCGGGGCGTTTCATCTGTTGCGCACGCCGTTGCTGCCAGTTTCGGTCAACGGCGCGGGCGATGCCATCGCCGCCCTGTTCCTGTTCCACCGCCTGCGGTCCGGCAGCGCCGTCACGGCTTTGGAGGCAGCCGGATCGTCCATCCACGGTCTGCTCCGCCGAACGGCGGAGGCAGGCGCGCGGGAAATCCAAATGGTCGCGGCCCAGGATGAATTCGTGAACCCCAGCCGCTGGTTCAAAGCGACAAGCTGCTGACCGAGACCACCGACGCCAACCTCCGCTCGGATTGACAGTGCCACCACGACCCACCGGCTTGCTGCCCGTTCGATCATGCCGGCGCACCGATCCATCGGTGATCGGATGACAGTTCGGTCGGAACCGAACCCTCGGCAGCCCCACATCGGCTATATTGCCCGGATCGAACCCGACGGGAGGCCATGAATGAGCGATATGCCAAGGGTCGCGGCGGTCGCCGCTCTGCTGGGCGATCCGGCGCGCGCCAACATCATGAACGCATTGCTGGATGGACGCGCCCTGACGGCCAAGGAACTCGCCTTCGCCGCGCGGGTCTCACCGCAAACCACCAGCGGGCATCTCGCCAAACTTACCCAGGCGGCGCTGCTGACGGTGGAACAGCAGGGCCGGCACCGCTATTTCCGCCTCGCCTCCCCGCTGGTCGGGCAGATGCTGGAAAGCATCATGGCGGTGGCCGGCGCACAAACGCCCCGCACCGCCACAAGCTGGAAGGGCGGCGAGGCCTTGCGCAACGCCCGCACCTGCTACGACCATCTGGCCGGTCGGCTGGGTGTCGCCCTGGCCGACTCGCTGACCCGGCAAGGCCATATCGCCCTGTCGCCAGATGGCGGTGAAGTGACGGAAACCGGCCACGCCTTCCTGCGCGATTTCGGGGCGGAACCGGGGCCGGGAAAGCGCGTGTTCTGCCGCCCCTGCCTGGATTGGAGCGAGCGACGCCCCCACATCGCGGGCCGGCTCGGCGCCGCCCTGGCATGCCGGTGCTTCGACCTCGGCTGGGTGGCTCGGCTACGCGACACCCGCGCGGTGGCGATCACCCCGGTCGGCCGAACCGGCTTCGCGGCAAGCTTCGGGATCACCTTGGACGCATAGGCCGAGCCAACTCAGGCGATACGGTGGCGGGTTCGGCCAATCCGTCAGGGGACGGACGCCCCGGCCGTCGCCCAAGGTGTCGACAGCACCAGGCGCCGGCGGGTCAGACCGTAGCCGCCCGCCGCCTCCGCCAGGGTCGCGAGCTGCCCATCGTTCAACCGCACATCCACCGCCGAACCACAGTTCCCACCGTCCGCGGCGGTCGCGCGCCCCGACCAATGGACCCGGTAAATTCGTGGAGAACCAGGACCGCGCTCCTCCACGATCAGACTGCCGCCGGATTTCTGCATCAGCGCGATGTCCAGCCTGCATGCCGACCCATCGGCCCGCGTGACGGCCAACATCTCCTGGCTGGCGATCTGGGACCGGGTATCCAGGCCAAATGCCACCTGGTCGCCAACCTTGGGGCCAAGCTGTTCGGCCATCCGCGCGATCTCGATGGACCCGCCCAAAGCCAGCAATCCCACGCTTAGCCCGACCAGCGGAGCGATCATCGACCCACTCGACCCTTGGTCCTTCGCTCGCATTTTTTGCGCACTCCTGTCCTTCAGCAACCCTCGACTACCCCCCAATTGGTTCAAATTTCGTAAACATCTGTTGGTATTTTTGCCCCGCACAAGAAAAAGGCGATGCCTTGTGGGCATCGCCAAGTTTGGGGAGGAGTCCAAGAGAGAGGCCAAGGACAGGGCCTTGGCGCCTCGGAAGGAAAAATGCCGGCAAACGCGGCAACCCCCATTGATCTGGATCAAAAGGACGAGATTTTTACCGCGATGCGGCAAAAATCCGCGCCAACGACTCCTCCCGCCCCAGTGCCGCGAGTGTGGCGTCGATGCCGGGGCTGACGGTGCTGCCGGTCAACGCGGCGCGCAGCGGCTGGGCCACCTGCCCCAATTTGCGCCCGGTCGCCTCGGCAAACCCTCGCAACGCCGCGTCGATGGCGGCGACCGAAAAATCCGTCTCGGCCAGGGCCGCGCCAACGTCGCGCAGCAGCAGCTTTGCCTCGGCCGTGAGTTGCGCCTCGGCTTTGGGTTCCATCGGCAAGGGCACCACCCGCGCCAGGAAAGCGGCGGCGTTGGCCAGTTCGACCAGGGTCTTCGCGCGTTCCTTCAACTGCGGCATCAGCGCGCGAATGCGGCCGGCGGCGATGCTGCCCAGCGACAGATGGGGCTGGTGGGCCAGGCGCTGCAGCACCTCCCGCGTCAGGCGGTCATCGTCGGCCTTGCGAATATAGATGCCGTTCAGGTTGGTCAGCTTGGCATAGTCCATCCGGGACGCGCCCCGGTTCACGTCGGCGATGTCGAACAGGCCGATGGCCTCGTCACGGTCCACCACTTCCAGATCCCCATGCGACCAGCCCAACCGCAGCAGGTAGTTGCAGACGGCTTCGGGCAGGAATCCCTGCTCCCGGAATTCCAGCACCGATACGGCACCGTGCCTCTTCGACAGTTTCGCGCCGTCCGCGCCGTGGATCAGCGGAATATGCGCGAAACGAGGCTGATCCCAGCCCATGGCCTGAAAAATCTGCACCTGGCGGAACGTGTTGGTCAGGTGATCGTCGCCGCGGATGACATGGGTGATCCCCATGTCGTGGTCGTCCACCACGACCGCATGCAGATAGGTCGGCGTGCCATCGCCGCGCAGGATGATCATGTCGTCCATTTCGGTGTTGGCGACGCGAACCGTGCCTTGCACCATGTCCTCGACCACGGTTTCGCCATCCCGCGGGGCTTTCAGCCGGATCGACGGTTTCACGCCCGCGGGCGCCTCGGCCGGGTCGCGATCCCGCCAGCGCCCGTCATAGCGAGGGGAGCGGCCTTCCGCGGCGGCCTGTTCGCGCATCTGTCGCAGTTCCTCGGCCGAACACCAGCAGCGATAGGCCTTGCCGGATTCGAGGAGCTGATGGGCGACCTGTGCATGGCGTTCGGCGCGGGTGGACTGGAACACGGTCTGTTCGTCCCGGGTCAGGCCAAGCCAGTCGAGCCCTTCCAGAATGACCTGGGTCGCGGCATCGGTGCTGCGTTCGCGGTCGGTGTCTTCGACCCGCAACAGGAAGGCGCCGCCGTGGTGACGGCTGTACAGATAGTTGAACAGCGCGGTGCGGGCGCCGCCGATATGCAGCAGGCCGGTCGGGCTGGGGGCAAAACGGGTGCGGATCGTGGTCGGGCCTTGGGTCATGCGCGCGATCTAGCACGCGGGCCGGATCGGGGCACCTGGGTTTTGTTCGGGTCCACCAGCCGGGATATGCGACCGATCCTGGTGTTCCCGCGCCAGTGTCGCCCGCCCCGATCGCCGCCGGTGTGTCGTCACGGAAATTTTCCATCCGGCCGAACCAGCCGATCCCGTCGAAGCAGCATGATCCCGGTACCCGGTCCGTGGGAAAACGCCCCTGGATCGGCCGCAACCCAGGCCGCACCGCGCCGTTTTCGACAGCCGACGTGCGATTCCGGCGTTCGAAGCAGGAGAAATGGAAAGGGTGCGAGGTTCCTGGGGCATGGGAAGCGATTAAATGTTTACTTTTTGTTCTAGAATGGCGCGGTGGCGATGGCAAGCAAAAAGTGGATTTTCACAGCCATGTGAGTGTTTTTGAAGGCAAAACCGTCGTGTTGTCGTCCGGAGTGGCATGTTTTGGCGTGGTTTTAGGCAATGGTTATCAAAACCCGCCAAAAGGTTAATGCGGCCAGAAACGGGCTGTGGTCGATTTTCGCAAAGCTCCTATCCAGGGTACGGATCGTATCCCAAGCATCTGATATAACGCAGTTTTTGACGACTCTTAAGATTTGACTTTAAATATGGATTTTTTGTAATTCGTTCCGATAAGGCGCGGATAACCGGGGTTTTCGTTGCGGAACAATGCAGGACTCGGGGGGTATTGTTCCGGTTCCATGCAGTTAACCCCCCGTTCATGATTGCATGCGTATTGGGCAGATGGCTGCTCCCTAGGCAGGTCGCGGAACCGGCATCACGACCGCAAGTCTTGATCAGAATTGCGGCGGCCAACAAGCGCATCAAAGCATGCGGCAGAAGCGGCACCACATCCGCTGGAATCGCAATGAAATTTTTATTTTCGGCACTTTTGTGGATGAAACATCCCCGGACCGCCTCGACGCCGAATCAAAACGACCTGAACACCGCCGGATCGGCGTCCCTTCTCTCCAAACGTTTCATGACCGGCCCCGCCGTCGGCGCGGCCAGGATGGCCGACGAGCGGTCTGGCGCTTGACTGTAATGACAACCGTGCGTACTTCTGGGAAGTGATGCAAGAAGCGAGACAATAGACTCGCGGCGCCAATGACCATGGGAGGAAACAAAATGGCACGCACGGCGAAACCAAAAGCCAAAGCCAAAGCCGCGGCCAACCAAAAGAAGGCCGCCACCGCACGCTCGAAAACCGTCGAGAAAGCTACCAAACCGACCGCCGCACCGAAACCGGATGCCGGCAATGTCGGCTGGGCCACCGACCTGGTCTTCGACGTGAAAGAAGCCAAACTGGCCGTCAGCCTGCGACTCGATGCCGATGTGCTGCGCTTTTTTCGCGGCTTTGGCGCCGGCTACCAGACCCGGATCAACGAGGTTCTGCGCTCCTTCATGGACGCGCGCCAACGCGCCGGCCTCGTCCCCCCTGCGGCCCTCCCCCCCGCTG
Source organism: Asaia bogorensis (assembly GCA_945861095.1). Classification (GTDB taxonomy): domain Bacteria; phylum Pseudomonadota; class Alphaproteobacteria; order Acetobacterales; family Acetobacteraceae; genus Rhodopila. The sequence goes on from CAMATI010000091.1 coordinate 6,665, forward strand.
CCCTCTCGGCCGCGCCCCGGAAATCCGGGCGAAGCCGAGCAAGGTAGCGGTCAGGACGGGGTGCCGGCGGCGTAGGGCTTTAGGGCGGCCAGTATCGTTGCGTTCGCAGGGGTCGGGATGCCGTATTCCCGGCCCAGCGCGACCACCTTGCCCGCCAACCATGGCAATTCCAGGCGGTTGCCACGCAACAGGTCGTGCCCCATGGACGCCATGACACCGGGCGGCGACGACCGAACGCCGGCCAGCCGCTGCGCCACCACATCCGCCGGCAGCGCCACGCCGCGGGCGCGACCGATCGCTTCCGTTTCCCGCATCACCGCTTCGAACAGAGCGAAAATGTCCGGATCGTCGCGCAACTTGCCGACGGGCAGGCGGGTCAGCGCGGTAATGCCGCTCATGGCCGTCAACAGGATGAACTTGGTCCAGATCGCGGTCTGAATCGCATCGGTCAGTGTGACATCGAAGCCACCCTGTTTCGCCAGCGCCAAGAGCCGCTCGCCGCGCGGGCTGGGGCGCCCGTCCAATTCGCCGAATGCCATCGTCATCATGGTGCCGGTCTGGCGGATCAGGCCGGGTTCGGCGATCGTGGTGCTGATGCCGACGGTGCCGCCCATGATCGCGCCCGCCCCCAGGATGGGCGCCAGACGTTCCGGCGAATCGATGCCGTTCTGCAGCGGGATCACCGCGGTATCGGGTCCGACGATCGGCTTGATCTGGGCGCCGGCGCTTTCCACGTCCCACAGCTTCACGCAGAACAGCACGACATCGACAACGCCGATCGACCCGGGATCGTCGGTCGCCTGCACCGGCTTGATCAGCGTGTTGCCGCGATCGCCTTCCACTCGCAGCCCATTGGCACGCATGGCGGCCAAATGCGCCCCTCGCGCGACGAAGGTGACGTCGCCGCCCGCCTTGGCCAGCGCCGCCCCAAAGCCTCCTCCAACCCCCCCCGTGCCGATAACCGCGATTCGCATGTCTGGACTCCTGTTTTCAGCCAGCCTAACCCGTTCCTGAATGCCGTTACAGAAGGGGGCGCGCGTGGAAGAAGTCGATTGCGTTGTCGTGGGCGCCGGGGTGGTCGGCCTGGCGGTCGCGCGGGCGCTGGCGCAGGCCGGCCGCGAGGTGATCATTCTGGAACAGGCGGAGGGGATCGGTACCGAAACGTCATCCCGCAACAGCGAGGTGATCCACGCCGGTATCTACTATCCCGCGAACAGCCTGATGGCACGATTCTGCGTGGAGGGGCGGCGCAAGCTGTATGCCTATTGCGCCGAAAAGGGCGTGCCGCACATCAATTGCGGCAAGCTGATCGTGGCGACCAACGCGCAGGAAGACGCGATGCTGGCCGGCATCAAGCAGCGGGCGGAAACCAATGGCGTGGAAGGCATGCGGGTCCTGACCGCGGCCGAGGCCATCGAGATGGAACCGAACCTGTCCTGCACCAGCGCCCTGCTGTCCCCCGCCACCGGCATCATCGACAGCCACAACTTCATGGTGGCCCTGCAAGGCGATGCCGAAAACGCCGGCGCCGTGCTGGTGATTTTCAGCCCGATGGTCGGCGGGCGCGTGGTGGACCGTCGGATCGAGATCGATGTCGGCGGCACCGACCCGATGACGTTGCGTTGCCGTTTGCTGGTGAACTCGGCCGGGCTGCATGCGCCGTTCGTGGCGCGCGGGATCCACGGGATGCCGCCGGATCGCGTGCCGACGGAATATTTCGCCAAGGGCAATTATTTCACCCTGTCCGGACGGTCGCCATTTTCCCGACTGATCTATCCGGTGCCGGTGCCCGGCGGGCTGGGCGTGCACCTGACGGTCGATCTGGGCGGGCAGGCGCGGTTCGGGCCGGATGTCGAATGGATCGATGCGATCGACTACACGGTCGATCCGGCACGATCCGACAGTTTCTATGACGCGGTGCGGAAATACTGGCCGGGATTGAAGGACGGGGCCTTGCAGCCCGGCTATGCGGGCATCCGCCCGAAGACGGTGCCGCGCGGGGCACCGGGGCAGGATTTCGTGGTGCAGGGACCGCAGACGCACGGTGTGCCTGGGCTGATCCATCTGTTCGGGATCGAAAGCCCCGGTCTGACCGCATCGATGGCGATCGCGGACCATGTGCTGGAAATTTCCCAGACGGGCTGAGGCCGACGGGGCGGGTTGAGTTTTACGGGGCGGGTTGAGGTTTACGGGGCGGGCGCGAACGGATTGCGCCACCCACCACGCCCGCCAACCGGCGCGCGTGGTGGGAAGGCGGCAGCCAGATAGTCCAGGATTGTCTCCCGGAAGGCATGGTCCAGCACCGGCATGGCGTGCTTGTCGGTCATCCAGACCAGGGACGCATCCCATTGGTCTCGCGTCATGCTCTGAGCGGCAACGATGCGGAAATTGTGGCAGGCGGCGCAGAACCCGAACGCATCGTCGCGCCCGGGAAAATCCGGATAGAGGGCCGGGTCTTCCTGCCCGGGCTGGAACGCGGCCGGCGGCGGTTGTTGCGCGATCGCCGGGATCGCCGACGCCATCAATCCCATCAACGCCAAAATGTGAACAGGCCGCATCAGCCGACCAACACGGCGATCCGGTTGATCGGATTGGCACCGTAACCTTGCGGGTTCCAGTTCGGCGCCACCAACGGCTGGGCGAGCCCTTTCCGATCGGTGGCCCTGACCCACAGTTCAAAATACCCATCGGATGGCAGCGTCACGGTCCGGGTCCACCGGGTCCAGTCATAACGGTTGGTGGGGGTGGCGGTGTCCGCCTGCAGCCAGGTCTGGCCGAAATCGATCGAGACATCGACCCGCCCGACCCCGACATCGCCATCCCATGCCGCCCCCCGCAACGCCAGATCGCGGGTGCCGGCCGGCAGGCGCGTGCCATTGGCCGGATTGGTGATAATGCCCCGCACCGGCATGGATTCTAGATCGCGGAAGGTCTTGCCGTCATTGTTGCTGCCCGGAACGATCGGCGTGACCGGCACGCGATAGGACGTTCCGCCCATTCCCTGCCCGTCATGCGGCGTGGCGCGTACCACCACGCGGTTAAGCCACTTGGTGGACAGCGACCCCGGCCAGCCCGGCACGATCAGGCGGACCGGCCCACCATGGATGGTCGTCAAATTCTGTCCGTTCATCGCCCACACGATCATGCTGTGCGGATCGAGCGACTTGGCGATCGGATTGCCGCGTGAAATCGCGTGTTTCGACGCATCTCCGGAAAGATGCGCGTCGGTCCCATAACTGCCGGTGAATTTCGCATCGGACTTCAATCCCGCGGCCGCCAGCACGTCCTTCAGGGCGACACCGGTCCATTCGGCGCAGCCGGCGCCGCCGTTGGTCCATTGGTTGCCTCGGCCGGGCGGGGAGAAGAAAGAGCGTCCATTGCCGCCGCATTCCAGCACCATGCGATGGGTCTGAGATTGAAAGCGCTGCTTGATCTCTCCCAATTTCAGTTCCAGCGGCGTGTTCACTTCGCCGTCGATGCGGATCGTCCAGCCGTCCGCGTTGGCAGTGTCGTCCGGGATCTGGCCATTGTTTCGGATGAAAAATTTGCCGACCGGTGTGGTGGCATCATCCAGCAGATGCTCCGGCGTCTCCGCGACCAGCGGACGATCGCCCAGAATGACCAATCCCTTGTCCTTGCCCGGAAAATCCAGGAACTGCGGCCCCTGGCCCTGCCCTTGGGCCAGCGCGACGGGCAGCATGCCGACCGGCAGATGGCGCCCGAACGGGATTGCCGCCCCCACCGCGGTGCCGAGGGCGGCGAGGCCCGCTCCGGTCAGAACACGCCGCCGCCCCAGCACCACGGCGTCCGCGCGTTCCGGATCGCTGGCATAGAGTTCGGCCGCACTGCGCTCGATCGTCCGTGGCATTTCGTTCCCCCTGGCCTGATTCAACCAATCAGGCCCTGATTTGGAGACATTTCTATTCCCATTGCAGACTAACGAAAATACCACTGCTCCGGGCGAGCAGACCAGGGCGGCCGGCAATGCTGGGAGATGCAGATACGGGCGGGGATGTTGCCCAGCTTGTCGCTGACGATGCGGTTGCCCTGGCTGCCCGGGGCCTGCCCGACCAACCCGATCTGCCATTTCGCATCGGCGATCAGCCGCCAGATTTCCTGCGCCATCTCGTTCCGCTGCTGTTCCGGCATCGTCGGCGCGTCGCGCATCAGGTCGAAAGCCCGAAGCATGGCGGGATCGTCGGGCTTGGTGCCCTGGGTCCCATTGGAGATGAAGTATAGCGACCACGCCGTGCCCATCAGGCTGCCGGCGGGATCGACGGGCAGGGCCAGGGTGGGAAACAGATAGAGGCTTTCCGATCCGCTGTTGGAGAAGATGGACACCTGATGCTGGTCATTGCGGACCCGGGTGAAAAACAGGGTGCGTTCCAGCAGCTTCAGGTCCGCCGCGATGCCGACGGCGCGCCATTGTTGGATCACCATCTCCACCTGCTGCGGCCAAGTTGGGTTCAGCGTCTGGGCAACATCGATCTGGATACGCAGTCGCTCGCCGTTATCCGTGCGCAGGCGGTAGCCTTCACGGTCCTTCTTGGTCAGGCCGACTGAATCCAACATCGCATTGGCCTTCTTGGGATCGAAGTTGGACCATTTGGCGATCCATTCCTTGCCGGGGCTTTCCGGGACCACTTCCGACGGCACGCCAGAGCCCGGGGTGCCGATGCCCAGCCAGAACGTCTCGTTCAATTGATCGCGATCGATGGCGATGGACAGCGCTCGCCGGAAGTCCGCGACGGCGAACCATTTGGCGATTTCCGGGTCGGCCTTGAAGGACATGTTGAACACAAGCTGGGAGTCGCTGCCGTTGAATCCCAGGTCCAGGCGGTATTTGTATTTGCCACGTTCGGCATTTTCCAGGAACACCGGCAGTTTGGCGATGTCGATGAAGCGTTCCTGCACGTCATACTCGCCGGCGATGGCGCGCAGGTTCACCACTTCGGGGTTTTCCGCCAGGGTCAACTGCACGCGATCGATATAGGGAAGCTGGTTGCCCGCGGTATCGACCTCATAGAAATACGGATTGCGTTCCAGCATCCAGATCTGGGTGTTGATCGGCTGGGTCATTTTCCAGGCGGCAATGGTCGGCAGATCGACGTTCAGCCGCCAGTCGCTCTTGAACTTGAAATACTGCACCCAGTTCGCGTAACCGGCCGCCTTGGCTTGTGCGTTCAGGGTTTCGACCGGCGTATATTTCGGCAGGAACTGCTTCAGGTAATGCGCCGGGGCGTAAAGACCGAAGGCCAGACCCTCGGACTGCATGCGGGATTGGCCGCCACCGACCTGGGTGTCGCCGCCCAGCATGGCGGGGAACAGGAAATGAGGCACGTCGAATTCGATGGCGACGGTGGTTTCGTCGACCTTCACCACGCGCCCGGGTTTGCCGCCCGGTGTCATATTGGGGGACGCCGAGGGAGCGACCTCCTTGTTCTGGTACATATCGTCATACCAGAAGACGAAATCGTCGGCGGTGAAGGGCGTGCCGTCCGACCACTTCATGCCCTTGCGCAGGAACAGGGTGGTGCGCTTGCCGTCGGCGCTGATCTCGTACGCCTTGGCGACCTGCGGCATCAGTTTCGTTCCGGTAACATCCCAGAACAGCGGCTTGTCGCCCGATCGGATGCGGTTGCCGTTTTCGCCGTCGCCCGGCCCCAGGAAGGCGCGCCGCCAGGTGCCACCGTATTTGCCGATTTCCCGCAAGGGCTTGATGACCAGCAGGTCGGTGGGCAGCCGTTGTTCGACTGGCGGCAGTTTGCCGGCCTTCACCAGGTCCGCCAGCGCGGGGGCTTCCTGAAATTTCTTCGGGAACTGCGCCGGATCGGTGATGATCGTGGCGGATTCCAGCGTCCCGACGATGCCTGCTTCCCGCAATTCGTTCTTTTGCGCGCCGGCTGGGGAAACGCCGGTCAGCAGCAGCGACAGGCTAAGGGCTAGGTATTTCATTTGCAAAACCACTGCTCCGGATGGCCGCGCCCAAGGGTGCGGCAATCAATGATTACCGGTAGTACCATTGTTGCGGCCAGGCGCTCCACGGTGTGCGGCAGTGCTGGGACGTGCAGACGCGGCCTGGCACATTCTCCAGCTTCTTGTTCACCACGCGGGTGCCCATATAGGTTGGCGACAGGCCGACAATGCCGATCGTCCAGGCCTGATCGGCCACCATCTTCCAGATTTCCTGCGCCACCTTGGTGCGTTCGGCCTCCCGCAGGCCGCCGGCGGTGCGCAGCAGGTCGAACGCCTTCACCAGCAGGGGATCTTCCGGCGCGATCCCGGCGGCCCCGTTCGACGCCCACCACTTGGCGATCGCGGCGCCCCCCTGGCTGGAGATCGAATCGACCGGCAGCACGGGGTTCGGATACAGGAACAGGCTCTCGGAGCCATTGTTGGTGAAAATCGTCAACTGGTGATCGTCGTTTCGGATACGGGTATAGAACAATCCGCGCTCGAACAGCTTGGTGTCGGCGTAGATGCCGATCGCCTTCCACTGTTGCAGGATCATCTCGGCCTGCTGCGGCCAGGTCGGCGTCAGGGTCTGGGCAACGTCGATCTGCACCCGCAGGCGCTGGCCGTTATCGGTGCGCAGGCGGAAGCCTTCCGCGTCCTTCTTGCTCAGGCCGATCGCGTCCAGCATCGCATTGGCCTTCTTCACGTTCAGTTCGGCCCAGCGCAGCCGGTATTCCTCCCCGGGGCTTTCCGGGATTTCCGGCGACGGGATCGATGTGCTGATGACGCCAAGCCCCAGCCAGAAGGCTTCGTTGAGTTGACCGCGGTCGATGCCCATCGACAGAGCACGCCGGAACTCGACATTTTGCAGCCATTTGCGGATTTCCGGGTCATGGCGATAGGACATGTTGACGTACAGCATGGAATCGCTGCCGTTGAACCCGGGATCGAGCGCCACCCGGTAGCCGCCGCGATCCGCATTCTCCAGAAACACCGGCAGTTTCGCCAGGTCGATGAAGCGTTCCATATAGTCATACTCGCCGGCGACGGCGCGCAGATTGATGACTTCCGGGTTCTCGGCCAGGGTCAACTGGACCTTGTCGATATAGGGCAACTGATTGCCGGCGGTATCGACCACGTAATAGAACGGGTTACGCTCCAGCAGCCAGATCTGCCCCCTGATCGGTTGCACCATTTTCCATGCGGCGAGCGTGGGGGTTTCGGAATTCAGCCGCCAGTCACTCCGGTAGCGGAAATACTGCACCCAATTCTCGTATCCATTGGCTTTCGCTTCCGCGGTCAATGCCTCGACCGAGCTTGATGCCGGCAGGTATTTCCGCAAATAGTGCGCCGGCGCATAGGGGCCGAAGGAACGCCCGTCCGATTGCAGGCGGGATTGGCCGCCGCCGATCTGCGTGTCGCCGGCCAGCAGACGCGGGAACAGAAAATAAGGTTCGTCGAATTCGAACGCGATCGTGGTTTCGTCGATCTTCACGATCCGGCCCGGCTTGCCCTGGATCGACAGTTCCGGAACCGGCACCGGGATCAGGTCCTTGATCGGGTACATCTCCTTGAACCAGAAGATGAAATCGTCGGCGGTGAAAGGCGCGCCGTCGGACCATTTCATGCCCTTGCGCAGGAAAATTTTGGTCGTCTTGCCGTCTTCGCTAAGTTCGTAGCCCTTCGCGACCTGCGGCGCGATTTCGGTTCCGGCGCCGTTCCAGTAAAGCAGCTTGTCCCCGGCGCGGATGCGGTTGCCGTTCTCTCCATCCGCTGGGCCCAGGAAGCCGCGGCGCCAGATGCCGCCATAGGTGCCGATGTTGCGCAACGGCTGGATCACCATGGGTTCGGCGCCCAGCCGGTCGGCAACCGGCGGCAGCTTGCCGGCCTTCACCAGGTCCGCGAGTTGCGGTGCCTCCTTGAAGCTTTTCGGCATCCGGGCCGGATCGGTGATTACCGCCGGTGCTTCCAGCTTGCCGACGAGGCCCGACTGCTCGAACGCGCTTTGGGCGCGTATGGGATGGGCGCCGCCCGCGAGCGTCAAGGCGACCGTCAATCCGAACATCATGTTGCGCATCGTTCGTTCCTTCCCTGGGCGGTCCGGGTCTTATTGCTTGTAGTACCACTGCTCCGGATGGCCGCTCCACGGCGTGCGGCAATGCTGAGAAATGCAGACGCGGCTTGGCACATTGCCAAGCTTCAGGTTGACCACCCTGGTGCCCATGAAGGTCGGCGATTGTCCGACCAGACCGATGGTCCACACCTGATCGACCGCCAGCTTCCAGATTTCCTTCGCAACCTGGGTCCGTTCCGCCTGCGGCAGACCGCCGCCGGATCGCAGCAGTTCGAAGGCCTTCAGCATGGCCGGGTCCTCCGGCGCGATGCCGGACGCGCCCACGGTCGCATACCAACGGGCGATCGCCACCCCGCCATAGGCACTGACCGGGTCGATCGGCAGGGTCTGCACCGGCCACAGGAACAGGTTCTCCGAGCCATTATTGGCGAAGATCACCATCTGGTTGTCGTCGTTGCGGATACGGGTGAAGAACAGGCTCCGCTCGAACAGCTTGGCATCGACATGGATGCCGATGGCGCGCCATTGTTGCGCGATCATCTCAACCTGCTGCGGCCAGGTCGGGGTCAAGGTCTGCGGCACGTCCACCTGCAAGCGCAGGCGCTGGCCGTTATCGGTGCGCAGGCGGAAGCCTTCGGAGTCCTTTTTGGTCAACCCGATCGCATCCAGCTTCGCGTTCGCGGTCTTCACGTCCAGCACCGCCCAGCGCTTGCGGTATTCTTCGCCGGGGCTTTCCGGGATGATGGCGGAAGGCATCGCGCTGCCGGGCACGCCAAGGCCGAGCCAGAAGGCTTCGTTGAGTTGGTCGCGGTCGATGCCGAGGGCGAGGGCGCGCCGGAATTCGGCGTTCTGGAACCATTTGCGCAGTTCGGCGTCCTGGCGGTAGGCCATGTTGAAGAACAGCAGCGAATCGCCGCCGTTGAACCCGGGGTCCAGCATCACGCGGTAGCCGCCGCGCCCGGCGTTTTCCAGGAAGACCGGCAGCTTGGCCAGGTCCATGAAGCGCTCCTGGTAGTCGAACTCTCCGGCGATGGCGCGCAGGTTGATCACTTCGGGGTTTTCCGCAAGCGTCATCTGCACCTTGTCGATATAGGGCAACTGGTTGCCGTCGGTATCGACCGTGTAATAATAGGGGTTGCGCTCCAGCAGCCAGATCTGGCTGTTGACCGGTTGCACCATGGCCCAGGCGGCCAGGGTCGGCACGTCCTTGTTCAGGCTCCAGTCGGATTTGAAGCGGAAATACTGCACCCAGTTCTCATAGCCGGCGGCTTTGGCCTCGGCGTTCAGGGCGTCCAGCGAGCTGTATTTCGGCAGGAATTTCTTCAGGTAATGCGCCGGCGCATACAGCCCCAGTGCCCGCCCGTCGGATTGCAGCCGCGACTGGCCGCCGCCCACCTGGGTATCGCCGGCCAGCATCTGCGGAAACAGGAAATAGGGCTCGTCGAACTCAAACGCGACCGTGGTTTCGTCGATCTTCACCATGCGCCCGGGCTTGGTGTTGATGGACATTTCCGGCGCGGGCACCGGCACCAGGTCCTTCACCGCGTACATGTCCTGATACCAGAACATGAAATCGTCGGCGGTGAAGGGTGCGCCATCGGACCATTTCATGCCCTTGCGCAGGAACACCAAGGTGCGCTTGCCATCGGCGCTGAGCTCAAACCCCTTGGCGACCTGGGGCGCGATTTCGGTGCCGGCGGCGTTCCAGAACAGTAGCTTCTCGCCGCCTCGGATGCGGTTGCCGTTTTCCCGGTCGCCGGGCCCGAGGAAGCCGCGCCGCCAGATACCGCCGTAGGTGCCGGTGGCGTGCAGCGGTTTCAGCACCATCGGTTCCGACGGCAGGCGCTGGTCGACCGCGGGCAGCTTGCCGGCCTTGACCAGGGCGGCGAGTTGCGGCGCTTCCTTGAAAGTCTTCGGCCATTTCGCGGGATCGGCGATGATTTCCGGCGATTCCAGCTTGCCCATCAGGCCCGACTGCTCGAACACGTTCTGGGCCTGGGCGGCAGGACCACCCATCGTCAGGGCCGCTATCAGCCACAGCATGATCCCGCGCATCGTTTCCCCCGAAACTGTCTTGTTATGCAACCCACGCGCCTTGTCCGACGCGCTTCCTCCCACGCGCACTATCCCACGCGCCTTATCCCACGCGCCTTATCCCACGCCGGCGAGCGTCAGTTCCTCGGCCCGGTGGCAGGCGGTCAGTTGGCCGGCGCCGACATCGCGCAGCAGCGGGCGTTCGGTGCGGCAGCGGTCGATGGCGAACGGGCAGCGTGGATTGAACGCGCAACCGGGCGGCGGATTGGCCGGATCGGCGACCTCCCCGATCGGCGCCGCGGCGGTGTCGCGCATGGTTGGATCGGCTTTCGGCACCGCCGACATCAGCGCCTGGGTGTAGGGATGGCGCGGCGTCGCGTATAAGGCGACGGTTGGGGCCACTTCGACGATGCGCCCGACATACATCACCGCGACCCGGTCGCTGACATGGCGCACCACGCCCAGGTCATGCGCGACGAACAGCGTCGAAAGGCCAAGCTGCTCCTGCAAATCCAGCAGCAGGTTGATGATCTGTGCCTGCACCGACACATCCAGCGCCGATACCGGCTCATCGGCCACGATCACGCGGGGATTAAGCGCGAGTGCCCGGGCGATGCCGATGCGCTGGCGCTGGCCGCCGGAGAAGGCATGCGGAAACCGGGTGCGCGCCGCGGCGGGCAGACCGACCAGGTCCAGCAACTCCATGACCCGCCGATGCCGTTCGGGGGACGCCACGCCATTCACCAACAGCGGTTCGGCGATGATATCGCCCACCATCATGCGCGGGTTCAGCGACGCGTAGGGGTCCTGGAAAATCAGTTGGATATGACGACGCAGCGGCCGCAACTGGCGTTTCGACAACGGCGCCAGATCGACCATTTCGCCGTCGGCGGGCGAAAACCGGATGGACCCGGAGGTGGGTTTCAGCGCGCGCAGGATGCAGCGTGCGACGGTGGTCTTGCCGCAGCCGGATTCGCCGACCAGCGCCAGGGTTTCGCCCTTACTGATGGTGAAGTTGACGTCCTCGGCGGCACGCACGCGCCCGACCTCCCGACGCAGGATGCCCGCGTTGATCGGGTAGTGTTTCGTCAGGCCGGAGACTTCCAGCATGTTCATAGCGCGACTTCCTCGACCCGGACGGCGGCGTCCTCCACCTTGAAGCAGGACGCGCCGGCCTGGCCGGGTGGCACCGGCGCGGGGGCGGTCGTATCGCAGCGGCCGGGCATCATGTCCGGGCAGCGCGGATGGAACGGGCAGCCCTTGGGGCGCGCATTCGGCTGCGGCACGGCGCCGCCGATGGTGGCGAGGCGGGAATGCGGCGGCGCGCGCAGGTTGGGGACGGATCGCAGCAACGCCTGCGTATAGGGGTGCTTCGGGGCGCCAAACACCTCATTCACCGGGGCGAACTCGATGACACGCCCGAGATACATCACCGCCACGTCGTCGGCCATCTGCGCGATCACGCCCATGTCGTGGGTGATCAGCATCAGCGCGATCTTCTTGTCGATCTGCAAGCGACGCAGCAGCGCCAGGATCTGCGCCTGGGTGGTCACGTCCAGCGCGGTGGTGGGTTCGTCTGCGATCAGCACGTCCGGATCGGCCGCCAGCGCCAGGGCGATGCCGACCCGCTGGCGCAAACCGCCACTGAGCTGGAACGGATAGGTGTCGATGCGGGTTTCCGGGCGCGGAATGCCCACATCGTTCAGCAGCTTGATCACCCGTTCCCGCGCTACCGCCTTGCCGGGATCGTTATGCACCCGGATGGCTTCCATCAACTGGTTGCCGACGGTGTATTGCATCGACAGCGCGGCCATCGGCTCCTGGAAAATCAGGCCGATGCGCCCGCCGCGGATTTCCCGCATCCGACTGCCCTCGCCGGGCAGGGCCGTGATGTCGGTCTGTTGCGGCGTGCCGGGGTCCAGCAGGATCTGGCCGTTCTTGATGGCACCGTTGCGGTCCAGAATGCGCAGCATGGCGCGGGCGGTGACGCTCTTGCCGCAGCCGGATTCGCCGACCACGCCCAGGACCCGGCCGGGCCTTAAATCCAGGCTGACGGAATCGAGCGCGCGGACCGGCCCGCCGCCGTGCTGGGTGAACTCCACGGCCAAATTGCGGACGGACACCAGGGGCAGGGAATTTTCAACCATAGGGGTCCGCCGCGTCACGCAGGCCGTCGCCCAGGAAGTTGAAAGCCAGGATCACCAGCACCACCGGCACGGCGGCCAGCAGCAGCCAGGGCGCGCCCGCCAGCACCTGCACATTCTGCGCATCCTGCAACAGGATGCCCCAGGAAATCGCCGGGGGACGCAGGCCGAGACCCAGGAACGACAGCGACGTCTCGCTGATGATCATGGCCGGCAGCGCGAGCGAGACCGCCGCGATCACATGGCTGGTAAAGGAAGGCAGCATGTGCCGCAACATGATGCGGAACTGCCCGGCGCCGACCAGTTCGGCGGCGATAACGAAGTCCTCCTCCCGCAGGGCCAGGAAGCGGCCGCGCACCACACGGGCAAGCTCGGTCCAGCCGATCAGGGAGATGATCAGGGTGATCGCGAAATAGACCTGGAGCACCGTCCAGGTATTCGGCAAGGCCGCGGCGATGCCCATCCACAGCGGGATGGTGGGGATGGAACGGATGAGTTCTATCAGCCGCTGGATCACCGTATCGATGATGCCGCCATACAGCCCGGATATGCCGCCCAGCAGAATCCCCAGGATAAGACTTAGCCCCACGGACGCCAACCCGATCGACAACGAAATGCGGGTGGCGACGGCGAGTCGGGAGAACAGGTCGCGGCCAAGCTGGTCGGTGCCGAGGAGGAAGATGCCGTCGACCGGCGTCGGGTTGATCAGCGCGACCAGATGCCGGTTGGTCGGGATCAGCCCGAACAGGTTGTACTCGTAGCCCTGGCCGAAGAAGGCGATATAGATTTTGCGCGACTGGTCGGGCACGTAGACCATCTTGAAGGTCTTCATGTCGCGGCTGCCCTTCAGCCCGTAGACATGCGGCGCGAACCCGTTTTCGTCGAACAGATGGATGCCCTGTGGCGGCATGTAGCTGCGGCGGGCATCGGTGTGGTGCGGATCGCTAATGGCGACGAAATCCGCGAAAATCGCCAGAAGATAGAAGAAAGCGACGATGAACAGGCTGATCAACGCCAGCTTGTGACGCTTGAAGCGCAGCCAGGTCAGCCGCAACTGCCCTGCCTGGGCCAGTTTGTCATCCGCGAGCGAGGTTGTCGTGGCGCTCATGCCTAGCGTCCCGTAATTCGCAAACGTGGTTCGATCCACATCAGCAGCAGATCGGAAATCAGGGTGCCGACAACCGTCATGACGCCCAGCAGCAGGACGATCGTGCCGGCCAGGAACATGTCCTGCGCCACAAGCGCTTGCAGCAGCAGCGGC
>CAMATI010000092.1 GCA_945861095.1 Asaia bogorensis
TGAGGTTGGGGCACGCGATCACCCAGTGCTTAGACCCGACTCGAGCGTGACCGTGTCAAGCGTTGTTTTACGCCGAACTCACATACCGACGCTCGCCGCTGCATCCGGGGAGCGGCGGCCCACCGCTACCCCGGGGTGAGCAATTACGACATTGACAAGGCGCGCGAAGCTCATGGACTGCCTAAACGGTTCGCCACGGACGAAGCCAATAGCTGTTGCCCGTTCCCTTGGCATTTCATTGCCATCGAACCAGATGGCGCGGTGCTTCCCTGTGGTTGGTGGCATTCCGGCCCACCCATGGGTAACCTGCACCAGCAACATTTTCAGGAAATCTGGTCGGGAGAGCCAATGCGAACGCTACGCGGTCAGTTGGTTAGCCGCAATCTCGGACGGAATTGCAGCAGATGTCCCGCCGCCGGCATGGGCTCCTCGGATAGTTCGGAGTCGTTTCAATCGCGCTGACCCGTCTTTTGCATTGGATGCCAGGGGATGGGCATGCGCCAGGTTATTGCCCGGGATGGTCACCTGTAGTGGTGGTGAATATGATGGGTCAGCCTTCGTACAATAAAAGGGACGGGGAAATATCATGGAGTTCACGCTGACCGCGGCGGCCCTGGCCGCAATGCCGCTGCTGGGCGCCACGCGTATCGTGGCGGCGCCGGCCCCAAACTGGGTCGCGAGTTGGACCGCATCCATGCATGGCCCCTACCCGCTCGGCAATCCCACGGCCCAGCCGGACATGCGCTTCGCCTTGCCCTCGGCCGAAACCGGGGCCACCGATCAGAGCTTCCGTCTGATCGTGCGTCCGGATGTCTGGGGCAAACAGGCGCGCATCCGGCTGTCCAATGTCTTCGGCACCAGGCCGGTGACCTTCAACGGTGTCCATATCGGACTGCAAAGCAGCGGCAGCGCCCTGGTGCCGGGGACCAACCGGACGATCACCTTCGACGGCCAGCCCAGTGTCACGGTGGCCCCGGGCCAGATGGTTCTCAGCGATCCCGAACCGCTGCCTTGGGTCGGGAAGCCCGGCGATCCGATGCTGGCCAACCGCAAGCTCGCGGTCAGTTTCCATGTCGTGGGCGAATCCGGCGCGATCACCTGGCATGCCAAGGCGCTGACGACGTCCTATCTGTCCGGTCCGCGCACCGGCGCGCTCGGGGCCGAGGAGACGGAAGCCGCCTTCCCGTTCACCACGACCTCCTGGTATTTCCTGGACGCGGTGCAGATGGACGTGCCCGGCGCCACGACTGTCGTTACATTCGGCGACTCGATCACCGACGGCACCGGTTCCACCATCAATGGCGACGATCGCTGGCCCGATATCTTCTCTCGCCGCGTCCATGCCGCGTTCGGTGAACGTTTCAGCGTGGTCAACCAAGGGATCGGCGGCAACCAGGTGATCGGGCCGGTGAACTACCTGGCCGAACCCGCCCCCGGCGGGCCAAGCGCATTGGATCGGCTGGATCGCGACATCGCGGCCCTGCCCAATGTCTCGACCATCATATGGCTGGAAGGGATCAACGATTTCGGCATCGGTGGCGAAACGGTGGCCGCGGTGACCGACGGCGTGCGGGAAGGGGTGAAGCGGCTGCGCGCCGGCATCCCCGGGGTGAAGATCTTCATGGCCACGCTGACCTCGTCGCTGAACAGCGCCAACATCTCGCACGGAACGCCGGCCATTGAGGAAAAGCGGCAGGCGTTCAACGCCTTCGTTCGGACCGCCGGCATTTTCGACGGCGTGGTGGAGTTCGACGCCCCGACCCTGGACCCGCAAACCGGCGAATTGAAAGCCGAACACCAGCCGAATTCGAGCATCGGGGGACCCGGGGACAAGTTGCACCCGAACCGCTATGGCTATCTCGCGATGGCCGGGGCGATCGATCTTGGCGCGATGTTCGGCGCGAAGAAATGATCAGGGCACCTCTTGGGCGGCGGCCTGCGACAGCGATCCGGCGGCGGTCGATTTGACCGGCCGGGGGATTGCGGCCACCATGACCTCAAATAGCGGCGGTCGCCGCGACAACGATAAATTGGGGAAACGGTGATGCTCAGGCGGCAATTCACGTTCGGCGCAATCGCGGGTTCGGCGCTGGCCGCGACGACCGGTCCGGTTCTGGCCCAGTCCAACGACCCCATCATCATGGGCGTCACCTTCGATGCCGCCAAACAGGCGTCCTACTATGCTCTGCTGATGCGCGACGCCACCATCCTGAGGGTGGAGGAGATCAATGCCGCCGGCGGCGTCCTCGGCCGCCAGATCAAACTGCTGCTCGAAGATGACGAGAACAATCCCGCCATCGCCGCGCAGAAGGTGGAGAAACTCGCCGGCGCGGGGGCATCGTTCGTCTTTGAGGTCGGCTCCTCCGCAACCGGGCTAGCCGCCCAGCGCATGGCGGAGGACCTGAAACTCCCCAACGGATCCCCCACCAACGTGGCCGAAGCGCTGACCAAGCCGCACAAGCACTGGTATTTCCGTCTGGGGTTGCGCGATTCCATCGCCACCCAGGGGTTGATCCGCTACCTGAAAGCGAAGTTCGAAAATCCCCGCCTGGCGGTTATCCGCGACGGCAGCGAAACCGGGCTCAGCCTGTCCGACAACCAGGTGCGGTTCCTGCAGGAAGCCGGCTTCAATATTGTCGCCAAGGAACAGATCTCGCCCGGCTCGGTCGATGTGACCGCCCAGGCACTGCGCATCAAGGCGTCCAATCCGACCGTGGTGCTGGTCTCCGGCGCGTCGATCGCCGACCTGTCCAACTATATCAAGGCGCATGCCCTGGTCGGCACCAAGGCACCGATGATCGGCAACAACCTGTTTGCCACCACCACCTTCCCGGCCTTGGCCGGCAAGGCCGCGGATGGGTTCATGTTCGTCGATGCCGTCGACATGGCCCGCCCCGATGTGAAAGCGGTCGAGGCCAAACTGATCGCACGTTACGCCGAACGGGCCAGATCCAGTACACAAATGATCGCCGCCTACAACATGGTCGATCTGGTGGTGGACGCCATCAAGCGCGCCGGTTCGGCCGACCGCGCCAAGCTGCGCGACGCCCTGGAAGCCACTACCAATTGGCAAAGCCTCGTCGGGCGAAGCGGCACCAATATCAGCTTCAGCCCCACCGATCATGATGGCGTCACCAGCGAGAAGCAGGTGGTGATCCGCCTGGTGCGGGATGGCCAGTACGCCGGGTCGGTCGACTTCTAATTAGCCGGCCATCGCCGTGGAATACCTGCCCCTGATCCTGCTGTCCGGCCTACAGGTCGGCTGCGTCTACGCGATGATGGCGCTCAGCTACTTCGTCATCATCAACGCCACGGGCATCCTGAATTTTGCCCAGGGCGAGTGGATGATGCTGTCCGCCGTGTTCGGCGCGGCGATGATCAGCGCCCACCTGCCCTATCCGCTTGCCGTGATCTGCGCGATCGGCGGTGCCATCGCGATTTCCCTGCTGGCGGAGCGGCTGGTGATTCGCCCCCTGCAAGGCCGCAATGCCGACATCAACACCCTGGTCGTGGCTCTGCTGGGCATTCTCGTCGTGGTTCGCTACTCGACCGGACTGATCTTCGGGCGGGAGGAAGTGCGTCTGGAAGGGCCGCTGCCAGCCGAACCCATGATCCTGAGCGACAGCCTGTTCATCCTGCCACAGACCCTGTTCGTGTTCGGCGCGACCGCGACCGTCTTTGTCGGACTCTGGCTGTTCCTGCACCGCACCACCTTCGGTCGGTCCTTCCGTATCGCCGCGATCGATCCGCTGGGCGCGCAGATCGTCGGGGTCGACCTGGGCCGCGTCCGCTTCGCCGCCTTCGCCATCGGTGGGTTGATCGCGGCGATCCTCGGCTGGATGTACGGACCGCTCCACGCCGCGGGGTACCTGATGGGCGAAGCGCCCGGCGTCAAAGGCTTCATCGCGCTGATCATCGGCGGGCTCGTATCGCCGCTGGGCGCGCTTACCGGTGGGCTGCTGCTGGGCTTGTTTGAGGTCGCGACCGCCTATTACATCGGCTCCCTCTACAGCGAGGGCATCGCCTTCGTCATGCTGATGCTGTTCCTGTTCGCGCGCCCGCAAGGTCTGATCGCGTCGCGTTGGAAACTGGGATGAGCGCGCCTCCGAACGCCGCCGACCTGCTGGATCGACCCAGTTGGACCCCGCGGCGCCTGGCGATCTGGGGGGCGATCGCGCTGGGGCTGGCTTTGCTGCCGGCGGCGATCACCAACGGCTATTACCTGACCCTGGCCACCAATGTCGCGATCACCATGATCCTGACCCTGAGCCTGAACTTCACCATCGGACGGATCGGGCTGTTCTCCCTGGCGCATAGCGCGTTTCTGGGGATCGGCGCCTATCTGACCGCGATCCTGGCGCAGCGGCACGGGCTGTCTCCCTGGCTGACCCTGCCGGTTGCCATCGCCGGCAGTTGCACCGCCGCGGCCATCATCGGCGTGCCGGTGCTGCGCCTGCGCGGCATGTTCCTGTCGGTCGCCACCCTGGCGTTCGGCCTGTTCGCGGAGGTCTTCGCGCGTCAGGCCAGCGACGTGACCGGCGGCGCCTATGGCATCACCGGCATCCCGCCGTTGGTGCTGTTCGGCATCAAGCTGCGCGGCACCGGCATGTATCTGGTCGCGCTGACCGTGCTGCTGCTGACGGCGCTGATCCTGGAGAACATCCGCGTGTCCCGCTTCGGCCGAGCCATCGTGGCCAGCCGGGACAACGAGGCCGCCGCCGCCGCCGCCGGGATCGACATCGCCCGCACGCGGCTCGCCGGGTTCATCCTGTCCGCCGGTTTCGCCGCCACCGCGGGCTGGGTCTACAGCTTCTTCCATCTGACCCTGAACCCCTACGTGCTCAGCCTGGACATCACCTTCGTCTGGCTGTTCATCGTCCTGGTCGGCGGTCTGGGCAGCATGCGCGGCACCGCCGCCGCCACCGTTCTGCTGGGCATCGGGCCGGAGCTTTTGGGCTTTGCCAGCACCGGGCAGGTGCTGATCTCCGGCATTCTGGTGCTGATCGTCGTGTTGCTCGCCCCACGTGGCATCGGCGGCGTGATCGAGGACCTGGAGCATCGCATCAAGGGCACCAAGCGTGGCTGACCCGGCCTTCCTTCGCCTGCTCGGCGTCACCATGCGCTTCGGCGGCCTGACGGCGCTGGAAGCCGTGGACCTGGAGGTCGCGCGCCAGGAAATCTGTGCCGTCATCGGCCCCAACGGCGCCGGCAAGAGCACATTGTTCAACATCGTGGCCGGTGCCTTCGCCCCAACGGAGGGCGAAGTCCATCTTGGCGAGAACCGGCTGGACGGGCTGCCCAGCCATCGCGTCGCCGCCGCTGGGGTGTCGCGGGCGTTCCAGTTGGTCAACCTGTTCGGCACCATGACCGTCGCGGAGAACATCCTGGTGGGCGCCGAACGCCATGACCGGCTGAAACTATGGCAATCGATCACCCACATGGCCGGGTTCGGGTCCGATCTGGGGGATGCCGTCGCGCGTGTGCAGCGGGCCATTGACCTGGTCGGCATCGGCCATCTGGCGGCACTGCCGGTTTCTCAGATCACCTACGGGCAACAGCGTCTGGTCGCCACCGCCCGCGCTTTGGCGGCGGAGCCCAGGCTGCTGCTGCTGGACGAACCCGCCGCCGGCCTGGCCGGCCCGGAGACCGAAGCCCTGACCGCCGCCATCCACCGGGCGCGCGACGCCGGCACCACCGTCCTGCTGGTGGAACACAATGTCGAATTCGTGCTGAACCTGTGCGACCACGTCGCGGTGCTGCATTTCGGCCGCAAGATCGCCGATGGCGCGCCCGCCGAAATCCGTCAATCCGAAGCCGTGATAGAGGCCTATCTTGGCCGCTGACACGCCAATCCTGGACGTCGCCAACCTGTCCGCATCCTACGGACCGGTGCGCATCCTGCACGATATCTCCTTCAGCCTGGCGGAAGGCGAGAGCATCGCCGTCCTGGGTGCCAATGGCGCCGGCAAGAGCACCTTGCTGCGCGCCATCTCCGGCCTGATGGTCCGCCGCGACGGACATATCCGCTTCGACGGGCAGGACATCGCCAACCGCCGCCCGGATCAGATCGTGCATCTGGGCATCAGCCAGGTGCCGGAGGGCCGGCGCCTGTTCTTCCCGCTGACGGTGACGGAAAACCTGGAAGCCGGCGCCCTGCCGCTGCGCCAGCGCGGTCTGGGCAGGGAGGTCGGCGACGCCATGACCATGGTGTTCGACCTGTTTCCTCGACTGGCCGAACGGCGGGCGCAAATTTCCGGCACCTTGTCGGGCGGGGAGCAGCAGATGCTGGCTATTGCCCGCGCCCTGATGGCGCGCCCGCGGATACTGCTGCTGGACGAACCCTCGGTGGGGCTGGCGCCCAAGGTGATCGAGGCGCTGTTCGGGGTCCTGCACACCTTGAAGGGCACCGGCCTGACCATCATCGTGGCGGAACAACACGTGCCCATGGCGCTCGACATCGCCGACCGGGTCATTATCCTTGGTCTGGGACGGATTGCGCTGGCCGGTCTGCCGGCCGAATTGCGAGACAGCGAGGAAATCCGCCGGATCTATCTGGGCGGGTAGGGCAGACACCAAAGGATCACACGAGCATGCAGCGGGCGCTGATCATCGGTGGGTCACGCGGGTTGGGACTGGGTTTGGTGCGCGAGCATCTGGCGCGCGGATGGCATGTGACCGCGACGCAGCGAACCGCGTCGGATGATCTCGCCGCGTTGTCCCGCGCGGCCGGTGGGCGGCTGACCTTGGAAACCCTGGACATCGTTTCCACGACCCAGGCCAGGGCGCTGTCGGACCGGATGGCGGGCCGGTCGTTCGACCTGCTGTTTCTGAATGCCGGCATCATGGCCGGGCGCGGCGCCGATCTGCGTCAGGTCCCCGATGACGACATCCACGCCATCTTCCTGACCAATGCGATCAGCCCGATCCGGGTCGCTGATACCCTGACGCCGCATGTTGCCCAGGGCGGGATGATCGCCTTCATGTCGTCCATCCTGGGCAGTATCGGCACCAATGATGACGGGCGGGCGGAGTTGTATCGCGCCAGCAAGGCGGCACTGAATTCCCTGATCCGCAGCTTTCGCGCGCGCCATGCCGCCACCGACATCACCGTGCTGGCCCTGCATCCGGGCGTGGTCCGCACGTCCATGGGCGGCCCGTCCGCGCCCTTGGACATCGAAACCAGCGTGCGCGGCGTCGCGGACGTGATCGCGGCCCGCTGGGGCAGCGGCGGACAGGCCTTCGTGGATTACCGGAACCAGATCATTCCGTGGTGATCCGTGGCGGCGGAGAGCTTGATGTTCGACCCGACCTGACGCCATATCCCGGCCGACGGCGCTCCCGGTAAAGGCGGCGCAAGGACGCAAGACAAGGGATCGAGAGATACATGGCCGACGTGATCACTGAAACCTCCCGCGCAGCATCCGGCGACAGCCAGGAACTCGACGCCCTGGTCATCGGCGCCGGCTTCGGCGGCATGTACCAACTCCTCTGCCTCCGCGATCGGCTCGGCCTGTCCGTCAAGGCCCTGGAAGCCGGCGGTGGCGTCGGCGGAACCTGGTACTGGAACCGCTATCCCGGCGCCCGCTGCGACACGGAAAGCCACGCCTACTGGTACACCTTTGCCCCTGAACTGATGCGCGAATGGGAGTGGTCCGAACGCTATCCGGGCCAGGCCGAAATCATGCGCTACCTGAATTTCATCGCCGACCGGTTCGACCTGAAGCGCGACATCCAGTTCAACACCCGCGTGGCCTCCGCCCATTACAACGAGTCCGCGAACCGTTGGCATGTCCGCACCGAAAGCGGCGAGACCTACACGGTGAAATTCCTGGTCACCGCCGTCGGCTGCCTGTCCACCGCCAATGTGCCTAACATCCCCGGCCTGGCTGACTTCAAGGGCGACTGGTACCACACCGGGGAATGGCCGCATGAAGGCGTTGATTTCACCGGCAAGCGGGTCGGGCTGATCGGCACCGGATCCACCGGCATCCAGGCCGCGCCGGTGATCGCCGAGACGGCCAAACACCTGACCGTATTCCAACGCACCGCCAACTACAGCGTGCCGGCTCGGAACGCGCCCCTGACCGACGAATTCAAGCGCTACATCAAGGATAATGCTACCGAAATCCGCGCCGCCACACATGAAACCGCGAACGGCCACCAGTTCAAAATCGAGGACCGCCTGGCCCTGCAAACCTCGGCCAAGGAGCGGGAGAAGATCTACGAAGCGGCCTGGGAACGCGGCGGATTGCAGTTCCGTGCCGCCTTCCACGACATGATGAGCAGCAAGGAAGCCAACGACACCGCCGCCGCATTCATCAAGAACAAGATTCGCCAAATCGTGAAGGACCCGAAAACAGCGGCAATCCTGTCCGACATCGACCACCCCTACGCCGCCAAGCGCCCGCCGATCGACAGCGACTATTTTGAGACCTTCAACCGCGACAACGTCACCCTGGTCGACGTGAAAGCCGCGCCGATCCAGGCCATCACGTCCACCGGCCTGCGTACGGCCGCGGGCGAATACGACCTCGACATCATCGTGTTTGCCACCGGATTCGACGCCATGACCGGCCCGATGCTGCGCATGGATATCCGCGGCATCGGCGGCAAGCCGCTGTCCGAGGCCTGGGCGGCCGGCCCGGTGACCTATCTGGGTCTGCAGGTCGCCGACTTCCCCAACCTGTTCACCGTCACCGGCCCCGGCAGCCCGTCCGTGCTGTGCAACATGCCCGTGGCGATCGAGCAGCACGCCGAATGGATATCCGACTGCATCGCCCATATGCGCGCCAACGGTCTGGATCGCATCGAGCCTCGCCCGGAGGCCGTGGTCGACTGGGTGCGGCAGGTGAACGAGGCCGCCGCCGCCACCCTGCTGCCGATGGCCACGCATTCCTGGTATCTGGGCGCCAACGTGCCGGGCAAGCCGCGTGTGTTCATGCCCTATGCCGGCGGCATGGCGCGCTATCGCAAAATCTGCGCCGACGTGGCGGAGCAGGGCTACGAAGGGTTCGTGCTGTCGCCTGAGAAGGTCTCCGCCTGATACCGAAGGCACGCTGCATTGACCGATGCACTGCCCACGTCGTCACTATCGGGTTTGACCAGATAACCCGCGCTTCAACGCCAAGAGGCGGGTTGGGGGATCAAGTTCGGCAATGACGGGGTGGGGTGCATCAGCCAATTATTTGGGCGGTTGCCGTAAGGCAGCAAAGCCCACCATCGGCTGCGAGGCCCCCGTCAGGTCTTCGCCGGGTCCCAGGAATAGATCCGCTGCAGGGTCTCCCCCATCAGCGCCGAGCGATCGGTATCGGACAGGCGGTCGGTGACGCGGAACGCATCGACACCCTGGCGGAAGGTCAACATCTCGACCGCGCGGGTCCAATCCGTGCCCCACATGCAGCGGCCGAAGCCGAACGCGTCGAAGATGCGGGCCAATGGGTCCCAGATATCCTTGTACGGAAACGGCTGGTGCGACAGTGTGCCGGCGCCGGAAATCTTCACCGTGATATTGTCGTGCGCCGCCAGGGCCAGCAGTTTCGGCAGGTCGCCCCATGGCCGCGCCGGCACCGGCGGGTGATGTGGCTGTTGCAGCCCGAGATGGTCGATCACCAGCCTGGTATTGGGATTGCGGGAGGCAAGCTGTGCCGCCTGATCCAGCCGCCCGGTGCACATCAGGTTGACTGGCAGGCCCAGCCGCCCGGCGGTGGCGAGAACGTGGTTGATGCCCGGATCGGCGGGATCGGTCGCCGCGCTGTCGCGCATCATCAGCCGGATGGCGACCGTGCCGGGGGTCGCGGCCCAGGCGGCGATCGTCTCGGCCACGGCGGGATCGGTGGGATCGACCGGCTTGATCAGCCGAAATCGGGTCGGATGCGCCGCATACACCGACAGGGCATAACTGGCGTCGTAGCGGTACATGGTGAAGGCCGAAACCAGCAGCGCGCCATCCACCCCGACATCGTCCATGGCGGCAACCATGTCGTCCCCGGTGACCTCGGGCGGCCCGGTCAGGACCGCGGCCCAGGGTCGGCCGGGGTGATCGCGCTCATAGGCGTGAACCTGGGCGTCCAAGATCGGCATGATGTTTCTCCCGTAGTCCGGATCGTTGTCCGGCGGTGTGTGCTCGGCCTGGTTCGCCACCGGTTGGCCGTTAGAGAATATTCTCCCCCTCTCCTTGCGGGCTTGGGCCGCGAAGCGGACCAAGGCTGGGGGGAGGGGTTAAATCCCACCGTCGTCGCTTGTGTAACCCCTCCCCCCCGGCCCCCTCCCGCAAGGGGAGGGGAAGATTCTTCTCCTCCGCGCAGATACCGTTGCCGCGAGACCTATGCCGCCTCGGCCAACTGGCGCGGTCGGTAGATCGCGATATGCGTTACCCTAGCGATCGGAGACGCATTATTGGCCAGCACCAGGGCATCGATCTCGACCCATTTATGGCCCTTGTGCTCATAGTTCTTGGTTACCCGCGCCCGCACACCCAGCGTGTCGCCGACGCGGGCAAGCCCGTGATACTGCACCGTGCTGCCCATATGCATCCAGGCCGGCAGGATGACGTTGTGCGACAAGGCCCAGTTGCAGCAGCGCAGGATGGTGCCGGAATGCACGATGCCTTCCGCCAGATACAGCGGGTCGGTTTCCCGCGTGTCGGCGATATCCTGGGCCTGATACTCTGCCGTCACGGTCAGCGGAGTCATCCCCAGCCAGTCGCCGACCGCCAGGGATTTCTCATCGGCCGCGACGCGGTTGGCACGCGCCTCGACCGCCTTGAAATCGGCCGCGGACGGCATCGTTGGAGCCGATCCTGGCATGCCGGCGCGCCCCGTGGCGCTGACCACGCCGTCGCTGGTGACCTGCAATTCCATGCCGTTGGCATCTTCGATGGCGGTGATTTCGGCAATCTCGCCCTCATAGACCGGCTTGCCGAACCGCGCCTCCCCCGTCCCGCGTTCCAGCCACGCCCGGCCCCAGCGCTGCACCGGCATGTGGGACATATAGGCGTAGACATGCACGCCGCCGACCAGTCCGCCCTTGAAGCCGAACTTCTTGGCGGTGGCGTCGTCGTGGATCTTGTTCTCGGATGCCTTGGCCGTGTTGTAGGCCGAGACGTGATAGGCAGGCAGTGCGGTCATGGTTTTCTTCCCATTGTTGCGATGGACGAAATCTCCCAACCGTCACGCCCGTCTCCGAGGAGGAGGTCCTGCCACGATGCTCCATGGAACATCGCAGCGTGGCCATGACGGCAGTAAACAGCGGCGCCCCGTGTTGGCCCGAAGGCAGGCCGACGGCGGCGCCTGGCGCCTCAGGGGCGCTGAATCAGCTCGATCAGGTAGCCGTCGGGGTCCTTCACGAAGGCGATGATGGTGGTGCCGAACTTCACCGGCCCTGCTT
The DNA here is from genome assembly GCA_945861095.1 of Asaia bogorensis. Taxonomy (GTDB): domain Bacteria; phylum Pseudomonadota; class Alphaproteobacteria; order Acetobacterales; family Acetobacteraceae; genus Rhodopila. Next base: position 11,386 of record CAMATI010000092.1, read on the forward strand.
CGCGGGTGATGGTCGCGCCCGCCGCCCGCAGCGTTTCGCAGGTGCCGGCAACGTCGGGCACGCCGATGGCCAGATGGCCGAAGGCGGTGCCGGGCTCGTATTTCTCGACGCCGTAATTGTAGGTCAGCTCGATGGCGGTGTTGCTCGACTCATCGCCGTAACCCACGAACGCGAGCGTGTATTTGCCGTCCGGCACGTCGCGGCGGCGCAGCTCCGTCATCCCGAAGCCCTTGGTGTAGAAGTCGATGCTGCGTTGCAGGTCGCCGACCCGCAGCATGGTGTGCAGAAACTGGCCCATGGCGTTACCTCCGTTGGTTGATCATGTCCTGGTCGAGGCCAAGCAGGAACAGCCCCGCCTGGTCCGCCGCCGCGATGGCGGCCTCGCGTTCCGCCAGGATGGTGCCTCCCGCCTCGAACGCAACCCCCCGCAGGCCGGCGGCGGCGGCGTGGCGCATGGTGTCCGGCCCGATCGTGGGCAAATCCGCCCGCCGATCCTGCCCGGGTTTGACCAGTTTCACCAGCACGCCCCCCGGCCCAGGACGAGCCAGTGCCCCGCACCGCCCGATCATGGCGTCGGTCCCTTCCACGGCCTCCACCGCCAGCACCAGCCCTTGCTGCACGACGCAGCCTTGCCCGACATCCACCGCGCCCAAGGCCCGCGCCACGTCGATCCCGCGCTGGATATCGGCCATCGCCATCGCATCCGGTGAGGTTCTGGTCAGGTTGCCGACCGGCCCCAGCGCCTCGGTCATGATGTCCTGCGCGCCGACGACCTGAAACCCGGCATCCCCCAGCACCTTCACCACCGCCGCCAGCAGCCCGTCATCGCCGGCAAACGCCGCCCGCCCGATCCGGCCAATCAGCCTGGCGCCTTCCTGATCCGGGCGGAGGTCGAAGATGGAGGGACGGCGGACCGTGCCGATCAGCACCAGGTCCTGGCATCCATGAGCATGCAACGCGGCCAGGATACGACCGGCCGCGCCCATGCGGATGATCTCATGCGGCCAGGGCGCGAGGCTGGCCTTGTCCACGAACCCGTCCAGCCCGACGATGAACACGCCTCGCCCAGCCGCCGCGGCCGCCGCCGCGACCCGGGCCGGCAATGCGCCGCCGCCCGCCAATATGCCCAAAGTTCGTGCCATTCGTCCTTCTTCCGTCACGATCGAGGCCGGCCCGACCTTCGTTCCATCCGTACCGACGCAACCTCCGCTCGGCATGCGGGACAGTTGTGCCGCAGGGCGTGGTCGGGTCAAGCCCGAGCATCGCCAGGCGGCGGATCGTGCGGCCATCCCGGCATGCCAGGGCAACGGCGTGTCCGAGAGGCCGGTTGTCAGGAAGTAGCGGGTGATTCCGAAATCCCCTGTCCCGGTTACAGCCGTTCAACCCGGCGCTATGCTAGCCGCATCAACCGGAGGCCAACGCCGATGAAAATCACCAGCTTCGAAGCCGCCACTCTGAACATCCCCGAAGACGACCCCCTGGCGAACATGCCGGAGGAAGAAGGCCGCACCCGCCCGGTCGTCATCCTGCGCCTGCGCACCGATAACGGGATAGAGGGCATCGGCCTGACCTTCTACGGCGGCAAGATGACCGGCAGCCTGCGCAAGGCGGTCGATGAACTCGCGGAACTGACCATCGGGGAAGACCCGATGCGGATCGAGCATATCACCAGCAAGCTGCGTGTTGCCGCCGGAGATTCAGCCGGGCCGGGCGGGATTTTCATGCTGGCGATCTCCGCGATCGACATCGCGCTGTGGGATATCAAGGGCAAGGCGCTCGACCAGCCTCTCTGGAAGCTGCTCGGCGGGCACCGCGATCGGGTGCCGACCTACGCGTCCGGCTCGCTACGCCGCGGCCTGACCGACAACCAGGCCCAGCGCGCGGCGCAGATCCTGGTGCAGAAGGGCTTCACCGAGATGAAGACCCAGATGGCCCTGCCCGGCAATCCGACCGTCGCCGAGGAAATCCGCCGCGTCCGCGTGGTGCGGGAGGCCATCGGGCCGGACATCAAGCTGATGTGCGACATCAACCAGCGTTGGCGGCCGGAGCAGGCCATCGATATCGGCAGCCGCGTCGCCGATGTCGGCCTGTTCTGGCTGGAGGACGTGACCGCCCATGACGACTATGCCGGTCTGGCGCGGGTTACCGCGGCTCTGTCCACCCCCATCGCCGGCGGCGAGTATGTGTGGGGCATCGTGCCGTTCCGCCACATGATTGAGGCTCGGTCCGTCGACATCGTCATGGTCGATATCGTCCGCGTCGGGGGCGTCACGCAGTGGATGAAGGTCGCCGGCATGGCGGAGGCGTTCAACCTGCCGATCGTCAGCCACGTGATGCCGGAAATCCTGGTCCATGTGGTCGCCGCCGCCCCGAACGGACTGACGGTCGAATACATGCCCTGGATGCTGGCCTTGTATGAGGAGACCCCGGCCATCGAGAACGGCATGCTCGTACTGCCGAACAAGCCGGGCCTGGGGCTGAAGTTCGACGAGAAGGCGGTGGCGGCGTTCCGCGCGGGGTAAGCGGGTCGGCGCGGACGGTCGTTTCTCGGTTGCGGCCGCACCGGCTGGTAGCCCCACGGAGGTATGCTCGAGTGGGGTTCGGTATCCGCGGGAGCTGGCTTTTCGCCGCCTCTACCGACGTATGTCTGCGTGGGGATCAGGTCGACGGCGCCTTCTATTCGACTTGGGACATGACCAGTTTGACGCGATAGTCGCGGCTTGCTATCAATATTGCTATCGATAGCAAGCGGTGATGCCGCCAAGGATTTGACATGGCGACCGAACAGGTGCTGCTCCGCCTGCCCGAGGATCTGGTACGACGGCTCAAGCGTGCCGTGCCCACGCGGGAGCGCAGCGCGTTCGTGCGACACTTGCTGGAAGCTGCGCTGCCGCCCGAAGATGGCGACCACGACCCATTGTATCTGGCCGCCCTCGCGGTGGAGCGCGACACCGCGCTGACCGAGGAGATGGAGGTCTGGGAGACGGCCACGCTCACCGACGGACTGACCGTCGAGGCCCCTCCCGCGCGGCCCAAGTGAATGGCACGCACGCCCGAGGCGCCGGTATCGGCCGGACCACGGCGTGGGTCGATCTGGTGGGTCGACCTCGATCCGACGCGCGGGGCGGAAATCCGCAAGACGCGCCCGGCCCTGGTCCTGAGTGCTGATGCCCTGAACCGCGTCCGGCGGACGGTGGTTATTGTGCCGCTATCCACCGGACCGGAGCCGCGACCGCCCATCGTGGTTGCGGTGCCGTCGGCGGGTGTGGGGTCTGTGGCAGTCTGCGACCAGGTGCGAGCCGTGGATCGGGCGCGGCTGACCCGGATGGTGGGGACCCTGTCCACGGACGATCTGCGGGCGGTTGAAACCGGCGTGAGGTCGGTGCTGGTGCTTTAGCCGCGGCCACGAGGTTCGCCGCCGTGTCGCACATGGGTCGGAGGCGTTGGAGGATGACCGCCTACTCGAACCCCGGCCGCGGCACCGTGCTCATCAACGTCCGCCCGAACGCGCCGTCCACGCAGATATCCTCCCCGTTCACATACCCCGCCCGCTCGCTGGCCAGATAGATCACGACCTCGGCGATATCGTCCGGAGTCGCCACCCGCCGCAGCGGGATCGCGTTCGCCCGCTTCTCGGCCACGCCGGGGGCCAGATAGAATGCCTCGCTCATGGGCGTGCGGACCAGGCCGGGGCTGACCACGTTGCTGCGAACGCCGTGCGGCCCCCATTCCAGCGCGATCTGCTGCGACAGCATCACCACGCCTGCCTTGCTGACCGAGTAGGCACCGCTCGCCGCCTGCGGGAAGCGTGATGCGATCGAGGCGATATGCACGATCGCCCCCTTGCCGCGTGCCAGCATCCCTTGCCCGAACGCCTGCGAGCACAGGAAATATCCCGTCAGGTTGACCGACATCAGCCGGTTCCATTCGTCCAGGCTGAGGCTGGCGAGCGGCCCGGGACGCAGAATGCCGGCATTGTTGACCAGGATGTCCACCGACCCGGCTTGCGTCGCCGCGGCGCGGACACTGGCTTCAACGGCGATGTCGCAGGCAATCGCTCGCGCTTCCACACCGACCGCCTTCAGTGCCGCCAGGGTCTTGTCGCAGCCAGCCATGTCGCGATCCAGCAGGATCGGCGTCACGCCCAGCTTCGCCAGACCTACCGCGACGGCGCGCCCGATCCCGCCGCCGCCGCCCGTGATCGCCGCTGTCTTGCCGGAAAGGCCGAGCCAATCTGTCATGAAGAAGGTCCTTGGGTGATGTGGGGGAAATCGGGCGAGCACCCGATCGGGATCGACAACGCGGCCCACCACCATGCCGACGTCCCACCCCGCCGACGGTGTCGCCATAACGCCCCCAGCGGGGGTTAGGCAACCCAGATCGCGCACTCTACCGCGCTGCTTCCGCCGGCACTGCAACCGGGCGGCCGAATCGAAACGTGCCACGGTCAGCGACCACCCGCCCCGGCGATCATACAATCGTGGTCGTGCCCGCAATGCTCAAGATGGCGCCAACGGCTCAACGGTCCCAGCATACGGTCGCCCCATGCTCAAACGAGCCGCCGGCGTACCGGATCATCGCCGGCATCAATACTTTGTTAACCATTGGCGGCGTAACTCTGCGCCTGTCGTGCGGCGGATCCGACGCCGCAACGCAGCCCACCCCCCGCACCTACCCCACCGGGCCATTTGGGATCTCACCATGCCGCCTGCCCCGCTGCCTTGGAACGAGGCCTATCGCCTGGAGGCGCTCCGATCCTATGAAATCCTCGACACCGCCTGCGAGGCAAACTTCGACAGCATAGCGCGTCTTGCCGCCTGGCTGACGGCCTGCCCGATTTCCCTCGTTTCCCTCGTCGACCAGGATCGTCAGTGGTTCAAGGCGCGCCACGGACTGAGCATGACGCAAACCCCCCGGGACCAGGCGTTTTGCGCGCACGCGATCCTCGATCCGTCGCGTCCGCTGGTCGTCCCCGACGCGACCCAGGACGTTCGATTCGCCGACAGCGAGCTCGTGACCGGGCAACCCGATATTCGGTTCTACGCGGGGATCCCGCTGGTCAGCCCGGATGGGTGCCCATTGGGCACGCTCTGCGTCATCGACCACACGCCCAGGCAGTTGGCACCCGACGTGCTCAACGCGCTGACCGTGCTGGCGCAATCCGTGACGACCAATCTCGAACTGCACCGATCCATGCGCCAGATGCAGCGAATCGCATTGACCGACGGCCTGACTGGCCTGCCGAACCGACGCGCCTTCATGGAGGCTTTGGGTCAGGGCATCGCTCGCCAGCGCCGCGACAGCCAGCCGTTTTCCGTCCTCTATCTGGACCTGGACGGTTTCAAGCAGATTAACGACCGACACGGGCATGCGACCGGCGATCGGGTCCTGGCGGAGGTTGCCAGTGTCTTGCGCGCGTCCGTGCGCCGCACGGATACGGCCGCGCGGATCGGCGGCGATGAGTTCGCGGTCGTGTTGGTGGGCGGAGATGGCGCCGAGGCATCCCTGGTCGGCGAGCGCCTCCGCGCCAGGCTGGAGCAACGCATGGCCGCCAACAACTGGGCGGTCACGGCCTCGGTGGGCGCGATCAGCTTCCTGACGCCGCCCAATAGCGAGGAAGCGGCCCTGGCGTTGGCGGACGATCTTTTGTACCACGCCAAGGCCCTGGGGAAGAACCGCGTGCTGTGCAGCGATTTCCCGGCCGCCGGCAGTTTGACCTCGCGCCGGCAGATCGAGGCGACGCCCGCCATTACCCCATAGGCGGCCAGGCGCTTCCCCCTGGGCCGAGACCGTCTATCCGACCAGTGTGCCAACGCCTTCGATGACCGCGTCCCAGTCGTCCACATTGCGATCCTGGGGCGCGATCAGCAGATGCTCCACCCCGATCGCCGCGTAGCTGTCCACCAACGCCCGCAGGACCCCGCGGTCCGTGCCATCCCATTGTACGCGCATCGACACCGTGAAATCTTTCCCCGGTCGTTCGGCCCGCAGCCGATCGATCAGCGGGGCGGCCTCGGCCGGCGTGTGACCGCTGCCATGCCAGCCGTCGCCGATGCGGATGGTGCGCTTGATGGCGGCATCGGAACTGCCGCCGAACCATAGCGGGATCGGGCTGACGGGCATCGGCGTCATGGTCATCCCCTCGATCACCGCCGGGATATAGCGGCTTTTGAACGTCACCGGGTCTTCCGACCAGACGGCTCGCATCATCGCCAGGCCTTCGTCCAGCCGCCGCCCACGCTCCTTGAACGGCACGCCCAGGGCGGCGAATTCCGGCTCCAGCCAGCCGGAGCCAGCCCCCAGGATCAGCCGCCCCTCCGAGAAATTATGCAGCGTGGCCAGTTCCTTGGCCAAGGGCAGCGGGTGGCGCATCGGCAACACCAGGACGGACGTGCCCAGCTTGATCCGCGTGGTGACCGCGGCGGCCCAGGTCAGGCTGAGCACCGGATCGAAGAACAGCGGCGAGCGGGGGAATTTGTCGCGTGGGACGATGATGTGCTCGCTGACCCAGACGTCTTCCAGACCCAGCGCCTCGGCCCGTTCCGCGTGTCGCCGGACCAGGGCGGGGGTTGCCTGGTCGCCAGCATGCGGCAAGTGGATGCCGTATTTCATGGTTTTTCCTCCATATCGGCGTGATCGATCGGGCAGCCCACGGCCTGCGGTCCGATGATGACACGCCGACGGACTTTCTCGGCGGGGTGGCGTTCGGCGGAGGGCGGATCAGGGGCCCCTCGCCAGGCCGGTCAGCTCGGATCGGCGGTGAGACCGGCCGCGGCAATTCCGGCCAAAGCGGCGGCCTCGTCGTTGTCCGAGGTATCGCCTGTCACGCCGACCGCGCCAATGAAGCCGCCCTCGCCCTTGATCAGCACGCCCCCCGCGACCGGGATCAGCGAGCCACCCACCGCATGGGTCACCGCGGCGACGAAATGCGGCCGCTCTTCGGCGCGCTTGCCCAGGGTGCGGGAGCCCACGCCCATCGCCAACGCGCCATGCGCCTTGCCGATCGCGATGTCGGACCGCCGCAGCGATGTGCCGTCCTCCGCCGCATAGGCTTTCAGCACGCCGCGCGCATCCAGCACGACGACGCCCATCGGGGCGAACTTGTTGGCGCGGGCATGCGCCAGGGCGGCGGAGACGATGGTCTGGGCCTGGGCAAGGGTCAGTGCGGCCATGAGAGAGCTTCCTTTGTCGTTTGCATTGAGGGGGGCATTCTGTCGGAACGTGCCTAAAGGAACGTCCCGTCGGGATCGCCGTTGAACATCACCCGCCCGACCGCCTCGAAATGCGAGTCGCGGGACTGGATCTGTTGCGACAGGGTGTGAATGTCGCGGAACCGCCGCTCGAACGGGGTGCCGGGGAAGATGGCGGATGTGCCGGCGGCCTTGAACACGTAATCCGCCACCTCGACCGAGACCTTGATCGCGTGTGCGCATCCCAGCCTTACCCGCGCGCGGTCGGCGGCGCCGATGGGTTCGACATCGTCCGCGTGATCCCACACATCGTTCAGCGTTTCGATCAGATAGGCGCGCGCGGCGCCCAGATTGGCTTCCCGATGCGCGACATCCGCCTGCACTGAAGGGCTGTCCGCCAGTCGAGGCAAGCCCCGCGGCACTTTCTCGCCGGCCAATTCGATGAAGGCGTCCAGCATGGCGCGGGCAATCCCGAAGGCCACGCCGGCGACGCCCACCGCATACAGGCCCTGCATCGGGAACGCGTAGAGCGGGCCGGGGTCGTGGCGCAGGCTCGGGTCTTCTCGCGTGCCCGTGTATTCTTCGGCGACGAACAGGTCGGACAGGGAATAGCCCTCCGACGCGGTGCCGCGCATGCCGATCGGGTTCCAGTTGGCGATCAGCGTCGCTTTCGCCTTGGGAAACAGTAAGGACCGCACGGTCGGGCGGCCGAACCGGTTCAGGCGGACCGATCCGTCGGGCTCGACGACCTGGCAATGCGCGCCCATCCAGGTGGCCTGGCGGCAGCCGCTGGCGAAATTCCACTCACCGCTGACCCGGTAGCCGCCTGGCACCGCGGTGGCGCGATACTGGTTGGGCGGGCCCCAGGCGATGATGGCGCGCGGGTCGGAATAGATTTCCCGCGCGGTTTCCAGCGGAATGAAAGGCGCGATCAGGGCCGAACTGTTGGCAACGAACAGGTTCCAGCCGACCGAGCCGTCGTGGCGGGCGATTTCCTCGATCGCGCGCAGATAGACCCAGGGATCGATCTGATCGCCGCCGACCGACAGCGGCAGCAGCATGCGGGCCATGCGCGCTTCGTGGATCCGCGACAAAAGTGGTTCGGGGATCCGCTGGGTCTGTTCGATCTCGTTGGCCGCCGCGGCGATGGCGGGGCCCAGGTCGCGAGCCCGCGCTATGGGGCCCAGCACAGGGGAGGGCGCGCTGAGGTGGTTCATGTGGCGGTCCGTGGTCTGTCCGGCGTGAATTAGCGGCGCAGGACCGGGGTGTTGTCAATCGGGTGCGGGAAGGGTGGGGCTCCGCTCCGGACCCCGCCAGGGCTCTGCCCTGGACCCGCCAAAGGCACGGCCTTTGGAATGCGTTTCTTTGGTCGTTTGAATTCCTGGGGCCTACCCGGACCTATCACCGCCCCAGCAGGCCCCAGGAATTCAAACG
>CAMATI010000093.1 GCA_945861095.1 Asaia bogorensis
GATGGGTCGGCCGTGACGCCACCTCCGGGCCGATATGAAGCCAGTCAGGACGTGATCGGGGCGCCGCCGGCGGTCTGATGACCGCGCCGGCGCAGCCGAACAGCCGTCGTTATTGATCGAAAATCCCGAGTCCGACAGGCTGCTAGAGCTGTGAACCGGACGCGCAAGAGGCTCGGCCGTCGGCTGGCGGATATTCCCACGACGCTGTTGGTCTGCATGGGGAGAGCCGATATCGCGAGACGGATCAGTCCGGATCTGGCTTTTGGTATGACGGTAGGGCTCGATCCGCGGGAACTGCATCCATCCAATTGTGCGGCGCCACGAACTTCTGGAACCACCGCGGCTCCCCCCACCCTCGCCGCGGCGCACCATTCCGTGGCAAACACCGGAAACGGGCTGGGTCACACCCAAGCCGACACGCTGCCTAATTTGGGGGAGACAAGACATGGCGACCGTAGAGACCCGCTCCGTCCGCCGCCGGGAAGACCAACGCCTGCTGACCGGTGGCGGCAACTATGCCTCTGACGGCCGCGCCGCCGGGATGCTGGTGGCGATCCTGGTCCGATCCCCGCATGCTCATGCGCGGATCGTCGGCATCGACACCGCGTTGGCAAAAGCCGTGCCCGGGGTCGTCGCCGTCTATACCCACGACGACCTGACGGACGTTTCCCCCATTCCCGGTGGTCTCGGCTTTACGCGCCCGGATGGCAGCCCATCCGCCAAGACCCACCGGCCGCTGCTGGCGAAGGATCGGGTCCGGTTTGTCGGCGAATCGGTGGCCGCGGTCATCGCCGAGACCCGCGGGGCGGCCATGGAAGCCGCGGAAGCCGTGATGGTCGAGTATGACGAATTGCCGATCGTCACCGACGTGCTGGAGGCTCAAAAGCCAGGCGCCGCCCCGGTATGGGACGAATTCGCCGATAATATCGGCTTCCTATGGAAGCGCGGTGACGTCGAAGCCACCGCCGCCGGCCTGACCAACGCCGCCCATGTCACGAAGCTGGACTTCACCGTGTCCCGCGTGACGGCCAATACGATGGAACCGCGCGGCGTCTGGGCCGAGATGGGGCCGGACGGAAGACCCGTCGTGCATGCCGCACACCAGTCGCCGTTCAACCTGCGCAACGGTATGGCCAAGGACAATTTCGGCATCAAGCCCACCGATCTGCGGGTGATCCCGGGGGATGTCGGTGGCTCCTTCGGCATGAAGTCCGGCGTCCATGTGGAGGAGGTCTTCATCACCTGGGCCGCCCGCCGCCTGAACCGCCCGGTGCGCTGGATTTCCGATCGCACCGAGGGCTTCCTGACCGACGAACAGGCGCGGGAAATGCACATTTCCGCCGAACTCGGCCTGGATGCGGACGGAAAATTCACCGCGCTGAAACTGCGCTGGGATTGCAACCTGGGTGCCTACACGTCCGGGCGCTCCGGCTGGGGCGTCGGCAATATCGGCGGCATCGCCGGCACCTATATCATCCCCGCCATCGCGGCGGAGGTCTGCGGCGTGATGACCCACACCGTGCCGACCGCGGCCTATCGCGGCGCCGGTCGTCCGGAAGCGACCTATGCGATCGAACGCCTGATCGACGTGGCCGCCCGGGAGCTTGGCATTTCCCCCTACGAACTGCGCCGGCGCAACCTGATCCCGCCGGATGCGATGCCCTACAAGACCGCTCTGACCTTCACCTATGACTGCGGGGAGTTCGAGGAGAACATGCAACTCGCCGCCGAACTGTCCGAACTGGACGGATTCGAGGCGCGCCGGAAGGAAGCCGCCGATCGCGGCATGCTGCGCGGCATCGGCCTGTGCAATTGCATCGAGGTCGCCGGCGGCCCGTTCCTGCGTCCGGCCAAGGACCTGTCCACCTTGCGCCTGCGGGAAGACGGCACACTGGTGCTGCGATCCGGCTCGATGTCGGTGGGGCAGGGGCTGGAGACGACGATGACCCAGATCGTCGCGGATCGCTTCGGCATCCCGATCGAGAACGTGATCTGGGAAGGCGGCGATACCGATCTGCTGCCCAGCGGCAAAGGCAATGGCGGGTCCGGCGCGCTGTGTATCGGTGGGTCGGCGGTGATGCTGGCGGTGGACAAGGTACTGGAAACGGCGAAGAAACTCGCCGCCGAGGTGCTGGAAGCGGCGGTCGTCGATATCGAGTTTTCCGAAGGCAAATTCAGCATCGCCGGCACTGACCGGTCCATCACCCTGGCCGATGTCGGGCACGCCGCCTACGATCCGAAGCATATCCCACCCGGCGAGGAAGGCGGCCTGGTCGAATCCGGCGAATTCACCCCGACCGCGGTGACCTTCCCGAACGGCACCCATATCTGCGAGGTCGAGATCGACCCCGACACCGGCGTGACCGAGATCGTGCGCTACAGCGCGGTGGAGGAACTGGGCAAGGTGTTGAACCCGCTGATCGTCGCCGGTCAGATCCATGGCGGCGTGGTGCAGGGCGTCGGCCAGGCGCTGGGCGAGATCATCATCCACGACCGCCAATCCGGCCAGATGCTGACGGCGTCCTTCATGGACTACCAGATGCCGCGCGCCGACGAGTATCCGGAGTTCCGTCTGGCGACTCGGGAAGTGCCCACCAAGGTGAACCCGCTGGGCGCCAAGGGCGTGGGCGAGGCCGGCACCGTGGGCGCGATGGGCGCGGCGATGAACGCGATCAATGACGCGCTGGCACCGTTGGGGATCCGCCATTTCGACATGCCGGCGACTCCGGGCCGGGTGTGGGAGGCGATCGCGGCGGCGAAGGGGGCCGCGTAGGCGCGCGAGCCTGGGTGATTGCCGCGACGGAGCTAAAGTATTTGGGCTCCGCCCCAAATCCTGCGAGGGCTTCGCCCTTCGAACCCACCAAGGCTGGGCCTTGGATGCCTGTTTGCGACCGCGATCCAGGGGCCGCGCCCCTGGTGGGTTCGAAGGGTCAAGCCCTCGCGGGGTTTGGAGAAGGGCCCCAATTCTCTGCTCCGGGTTGCTGGAATACCTGATAGCCCCTATGTGTTATTGACGGCGGGCGAAGCAGGTCGCAGAACCGCCGCCGCGCTGCCCGGGCCATGGGTTCGGCGGAGAGGAAAAGGAAACCAAGTTGCAGCCGACGGATATCCGGGACCCGGAGTACTTCCACAAGGTGGTGGACTGCCAGTGGGCATGCCCCGCGCACACGCCAGTACCGGAGTATATCCGGCTGATCGCGGACGGGCGTTACGCCGACGCGTTCATGATCAACTGGAAGTCCAACGTATTCCCAGGGATCCTGGGTCGCACCTGCGACCGTCCCTGCGAACCGGCCTGTCGCCGCGGTCGGGTGGAAGATGAGCCTGTCGCCATCTGCCGCCTCAAGCGAGTCGCGGCCGACTACAAGGGCGACATCCGCGACCGCCTGCCCCCCAAGCCCAACCAGCGCAATGGCAAGAAGATCGCCCTGGTTGGCGCCGGCCCGGCCTCGCTGACGGTCGCGCGCGACCTGGCGCCGCTGGGCTATCACCTGGTCATCTACGATTCGGACCCGCGCGCCGGCGGCATGATCCGCAGCCAGATCCCGAAATTCCGCCTGCCGGAAGAGGTGATCGACGAAGAGGTCGGCTACATCACCGATCTCGGCCCGGAAATGCGCCTCGGCCAGCGAATCGACAGCCTGAAATCGCTGCTGGAGGAGGATTACGACGCGATCTTCGTCGGCTCCGGCGCACCGCGCGGGCGCGACCTGCCGATCCCGGGCCGCGAGGAAGCCGCCGCCAACATTCATATCGGCATCGACTGGCTGTCCTCCGTCTCCTTCGGCCACGTCACCAAGATCGGCAAGCGCGTCATCGTGCTGGGTGGCGGCAACACCGCCATGGATTGCTGCCGCTCCTCCCGCCGCCTGGGCGGGGACGACGTGAAGGTGATCGTCCGCTCCGGGTTCGAGGAAATGAAGGCCTCGCCCTGGGAGAAGGAGGACGCAATCTCCGAGGACATTCCCATCCTGAACTTCCTGGTGCCGAAGGAGTTCAAGCACGATAACGGCAAGCTGATCGGCATGACGTTCGAGAAGGTGAAGGCCGAATACGACGCCCGCGGCCGCCGCAATCTGGTCCCGACCGGGGAGCCCGACCACTTCTTCGAATGCGACGATGTGCTGGTGGCGGTCGGGCAGGAGAATTCGTTCCCGTGGATGGAACGCGATATCGGCCTGGAATTCGACGATCGCTGGGACATGCCCAAGGTCGACGAGATCACCTTCCAGTCCACGCACCCGAAAGTGTTCTTCGGCGGCGACGCGGCGTTCGGCCCCAAGAACATCATCTGGGCCGTCGCGCACGGGCATCAGGCCGCCATCTCCCTCCACAAATTCTGCCAGGGCGAGGATGTCGCCGATCGGCCGCCGCCGATGGTCAACATGACCAGCCAGAAGATGGGCATCCACGAGTGGAGCTACGACAACGACATCTCGCTGGACCTGCGCTACAAGGTGCCGCATCGCGACAAGTTCATCGCGCTGAAGGACATCAAGTCCGAGGTCGAACTCGGCTTCGATGAAAAACTGGCCTTCTCGGAAGCGCAGCGTTGCCTGAACTGCGACGTGCAGACGGTATTCGACGACAAGCTCTGCATCGAGTGCGATGCCTGCGTCGATATCTGCCCGGTCGACAGCATCAGCTTCACCGAAAATGGCGAGGAAGCCGATCTGCGCACCAGGCTGAGCGCGCCGGCGACGAACCTGACGCAAGACATCTATGTGTCTGTGGCACTGAAGACTGGCCGCGTGATGGCGAAGGACGAGGACGTCTGCCTTCACTGTGGATTATGCGCGGAACGGTGTCCGACCGGCGCATGGGATATGCACCGTTTCCTGATCGACGTGGCACAGGCGGAGAGCGCATGCTACAGCAAGTAGACCGCGTGGAAGGTCTCCAGCGGGTCAATGATTTCGTCGTCAAATTCGCCAATGTGAACGGATCCGGATCGGCGAGCGCCAACGCGCTGTTTGCCAAGTCCGTCCTGCGCATGGGCGTGGCCGTGACGCCGCGGAATATCTTTCCGTCCAACATCCAGGGTCTGCCGACCTGGTATGAGGTGCGGATTTCTGGCGCCGGCTATCTCGGCGCGCGCGGCGGCGGCGTCGACGTGATGGTCGCGATGAACCCGCAGACCTGGGACCAGGACGTCGCCTCGATCGAGCCCGGCGGCTATCTGTTCTACGACAACACCAAGCCGATGCAGCCGTCGAAGTTCCGCGAGGACGTCGTCGTCGTCGGCGTGCCGCTGACCCGCATGAGCAACGAGGCCTATCGCGATCCGCGCCAGCGCCAGTTGTTCAAGAACATCATCGGCCTGGGCGCGCTGGCCGCGCTGCTGGACATGGATGTCCCGGCGATCGAGAAACTGCTGGGCGAACAGTTCCGCAACCGCGAAAAGCTGATCGCCGCCAACATCCAGGCGCTGCATATGGGCCTGGACTGGGTGAAGCACAACCTCGACGACCCGATCAAGCTGAAGGTGCAAAAGGCCGATGTCGTCGGCGACCGCATTTTCATCGATGGCAACAGCGCCGCCGCCCTGGGCGCGGTCTATGGCGGGGCCACGGTCTGCGCATGGTATCCGATCACGCCATCGTCCTCGCTGGCGGAGGCGTTCACCAACTATTGCAATCGCATGCGGGTGGACAAGGAAACCGGCAAGGCCAAGTTCGCGATCGTGCAGGCGGAGGACGAACTTTCGTCCATCGGCATGGTGATCGGCGCGGCCTGGAACGGGGCGCGGTCGTTCACCGCCACCTCAGGCCCCGGCATCTCCCTGATGCAGGAATTCATCGGACTGGCCTATTTCGCCGAAATCCCCGCGGTTATTTTCGACGTGCAGCGCTCCGGCCCGTCCACCGGCATGCCGACCCGCACCCAGCAGACCGACATCATGGCCTGCGCCTACGCCTCGCACGGCGATACCAAGCATGTGCTGCTGATCCCCGAAGATCCCTATGAATGCTTCGAATTCGGCGCCCTGGCGTTCGATCTGGCCGACCGGTTACAGACCCCCGTCTTCGTCATGCTGGACCTGGAAATCGGCATGAACGATCGGCTCTCCAAGCCCTTCGCGTGGGACGACAGCCGCAAGATGGATCGCGGCAAGGTCATGACCGCCGAGGACCTGGAAGCCGGCAAGAAATTCGGCCGCTATCTGGACGTGGATGACGACGGCATCACCTATCGCACCCTGCCCGGCACGCATCCGACCAAGGGCGCGTTCTTCACACGCGGCACCTCGAAGGACCGCATGGCGCGGTATTCCGAGGAAGGCGCGGACTACCAGGAGAACATGGAACGCCTGCTGAAGAAGCACAACACCGCGCGTAATTTCGTGCCGCCTGCGATCATCCGGCAAGGCGCCGAACCGGCGAAATTCGGGATCATCTATTTCGGCTCCACCAGCGCCCCGATCGCGGAGGCGGAGGAGCAGTTGGCCGAACGTGGGGTGACCCTGGACCTGATGCGCCTGCGCGGCTTCCCCTTCGGCGACGAAGTGGCTGCGTTCATCGCCGAACACGAATTGGTCTTCGTGGTCGAGCAGAACCGTGACGGCCAGATGCGCAGCCTATTGATCAACGAGCTGGAAATCGATCCCGCTCGCTTGGCAAAAGTGGTGCACTACGATGGGACGCCGATCACCGCGCGTTTCATCTCCGGCGCCATCGCCGATCGTCTGGAAAAGAGCAAAATCGTGCCGATGCGCAAGGTGGTGTCATGACCTTCATCCCGAAGCCGAAACTCCATCATCCCGACCTGCAGAAGAACGCGCTGGGCTTCACTCGGCGCGACTATGAAGGCCCGGTCTCCACGCTCTGCGCCGGTTGCGGGCACGACTCGATCTCCGCGGCCATCGTGCGCGCGTGTTTTGAGCTGGATATCGCGCCGCACCGGGTGGCGAAACTGTCGGGGATCGGGTGTTCGTCCAAGACGCCGACCTATTTCCTCGGGGCCTCGCACGGGTTCAATTCGGTGCACGGCCGCATGCCGTCGGTGCTGACCGGGGCCAATCTGGCCAACAAGGACCTGATTTATCTGGGCGTCTCCGGTGACGGGGACAGCGCGTCCATCGGCATCGGGCAGTTCGCCCATGCCATGCGCCGCGGCGTCAACATGGTCTACATCGTCGAGAACAACGGTGTGTATGGCCTCACCAAGGGCCAGTTCTCCGCTACATCCGACAAGGGTGCGAAATCCAAGCGCGGACTGATCAACACCGATGAGGCGATCGACCTGGTCGGCATGGCGCTGCAACTCGGTGCCACCTTCGTCGCGCGCAGCTTCTCCGGCGACAAGGCACAACTGGTGCCGCTGATCGAGGCGGCGTTGAAGCATGGCGGGGCCGCGTTCATCGACTGCATCTCCCCCTGCGTGGCGTTCAACAACCACGAAGGCTCCACCAAGAGCTTCGACTATGTCCGTGAGCATAACGAGGCCGTGAACGCGATGGACGTGATCACGCCGCGCTCGGAAATCACCGTCGATTACGCGCCGGGCACGGTGGAGATGGTGACACAGCACGATGGTTCCATGCTGCGGTTGCGCAAGCTGCACGCCGGCTACGACGTGCATGATCGGGTGGCGGCGCTGACCTATATGCAGGAGCGTGCGGCGGCCGGGGAGATTGTCACGGGCCTGTTGTATGTGGATCCCAATCCGCGCGACATGCATGGGTATCTCAAGACCGTGGATGTGCCGCTCAACGTGCTGGACGAAGCGGCCCTGATCCCCGGATCGGCGGCGCTGGACCGGTTGAACGCCAGCCTGCGGTAGGGTGGGAGTCGTGCGGAGGAGAGGACGGGGCTTCGCCCCGGACCCCGACCAGGGGGCTTTGCCCCCTGGACCCCCACCAAAGGCGCGGCCTTTGGAAAGCGATTCTTTTGGTGGTTGTGGGGAGGGCCTTACCTGGACCTATCAAGGTCCGGGTAAGGCCCTCCCCACAACCACCACTGTTCCGGTTCCAAGGGCCGTCGCCCTTGGTGGGGTCCAGGGGCAAAGCCCCTGGTCGGGGCGCGGGGCGGAAGCCCCGTCCTACCTCACCCCATGACCGACCTCACCAACATCAAAGTCTGCATGTTCGACCAGTACGGCACCCTGGTCGACATGCAATCCGGCCTGCGCGACGTCGCCGCCACCTGGCTCGCCACCAAAGGCTGGACCGGCAACCCCAATTCCTTCGTCACCTGGTGGCGACGCACCCATTTCGAGAACTCGATGATCGACGCGCTTCTCCAGCGCGATCACATCCCGTACCGCGAAATCGGCCACATCTCCCTGGGCCAGGTCCTGCGACGCGCGGAAATCGAGCACACCGCGCAGGACATCCGCGATCTGGTCGGCGCGATCGAGCGCCTGAAACCCTTCCCTGAAATTCCCGCCGCGCTCGACCGTCTGCGCCAGCGCTACCGCCTGGTGATCCTGTCCAACGGCGATCCCGACATGCTGGAGGCGGCACGCGCCCATCATGGCCTACAGGTAGACGACATCATCTCGGTCGCCGCGGCCAACGCGTTCAAACCGGCGGTTGCGACCTACCGCATGGCGGCGGAGCGCTGCGGCGTGGCGATGGATGAAATCCTGTTCGTCGCCAATCACGAATTCGACTGTGTCGGCGCCAAGGCCGCCGGCATGCGCACTGCGTTCATCGACCGCAGGCAACGCCCGTTCGCGCACTGGCCGTATCAACCGGACCTGATCGTGCCCAGCATGACGGCGCTGGCGGATTTGCTCGCCTAAACCAGCCGGCCCAGAGGTGCCGAAAAGGGGGCAAAAGGATGGTGCCCCGAATGCGGGATGCCCCATATGGCTGAATTCGGAGGCGGATCATGGAACACAAAGGCGGCTGTCACTGCGGCAATCTGCGCCTGACCCTGCGTCTGACGCGCCCGCCGACCGAGAACTACCTGCGCTCCTGCGCCTGCTCCTTCTGCCGCGGCCATGCGACTCGCACGGTGTCCGACCCCAAGGGCAGCATTGACATCGCGGCCGATGACTGGTCGCGCGTAGAGCGCTATCGCTTCTCCTCCCAAACCGCCGACTTCCTGCTCTGCAAGACCTGCGGCATCTATATCGGCGCCGTGTGTGACACGCCGGACGGCCCAAGGGCGGTGACCAATGTGAACAGCCTGGAGGACCGGGCGGCCTTCACGCAGGAACCGGCCCGCCCAAACCACGACGGCGAACCAACCGAGGCCAGGATGGCCCGCAGAGCCGCGAATTGGACCCCGGCGGTGCTGCACGGCTGACGCGCGCCCGGATCGGCCTACGATCGTCGGGGCCTGGCGTCTACTCGGAAACGGAAGCGGGGGCCCAAGCCGGCAAGTCGACCAGCCGCACGCCCGCGATGGACACCCAACCCAGGCAGCGATACCACCGTCTCAACACGACCAGAGGGAAACGCCAGAATGCCAACCACGGTGCTCTATACGGAGAAATCCTACGCCGACGACAGCGTGGAACGCCGCATCTACGGCCCCGACGTCCGTGTGATCTTTCCCAAGAACCCCACCACCGGCCTCGCCGACCTGTCCGACGAAGACTGCGCCGCGGCCGAGGGCCTGATGATCCTGCGCTACAAGGTCACCGAGGCCGATCTGGCCCGCTTCCCCAAGCTGCGGGCCATCTGCCGCATGGGCGTGGGCTACGACAACCTGGACCGGGTCGCCGCCGCCAAGCGCCAGATCATGATCCTGAACGTGCCCGACTACGGCACGACGGAGGTCGCGGACCATGCCATGTCCCTGGCGCTCGCCTTGCGCCGCGGCCTGCTGCTGCATCTGGAAGCCCAGCGCGCCGATCCGCCGGCGCCGTGGAAATACATCATCGACCCGCTGGTGAAGCGCTCCGGCGTGCAGACCTTCGGCATCGTCGGCATGGGCCGCATCGCCACCGCCGTCGCGCTGAGGGCCAAGGCGTTCAATTTCCGTGTCATGTTCTTCGACCCCAACCTGCCGAATGGCGTGGAACTCGGTCTGGGCATAGAGCGCGCCGCGACCCTGGACGAGTTGCTGAAGCAGACCGACACCCTGTCCATCCACGCGCCGCTGACCCCGGAAACCCGCAACCTGATCGGCGCGCGGGAGCTTGCCTTGCTGCCTCAGGGCGCGATCGTGGTGAACACCGCCCGCGGCCCGATCGTGAATATCGACGCGCTGGGTCAGGCGCTGAAATCCGGCCATCTGTCCGGCGTCGGCATCGACGTCGTGCCGGTGGAACCCCCGGTCGACCCGGTCCCCGAACTGATGCGGGCCTATCGCGCGCGCGAACCCTGGACCATCGGCCGCCTGATCATCACCCCGCATTCCGCCTTCTTCACCCCGCAGGCCTGGGACGACATCCGTTCCAAATCCGCCGAGACCATGCGCGCCGCCCTGCTCGGCCCCAAACCCCAAAACGTGATTTCACCCGACAGCTACTGACCGAGACTCTGCCCCTCGGGCGGGCCATCGACGGTTCCCGCCCCCCCCAGAGGCACAACCCTGCCGGTCAGCCGGTTCCCGGTCAGCGTGGCCGGCGTGGACGTGCTGTTGCGCACAAACAGGGTCGGGTCCGGCAGGTCGGAGGTGAAGCGATTGTCCCTGATGATCAGCACATCCGTCGGTTGGATTCCGCCCTCCACCCCGATGGAGATCGCCGTCGCGGTATTGTCGCTCAACCGCCCCTTGTGCAACAGATTGGCCTGAACCAACAAATCCCCGCCGCTTGGCGTTTCAATCAGGTAGCTGGAGGTGCCGGACGCTCCATCCTCGATCAGGTTGCCGATGATGATGGTGGTCCGAGCGCGGGACTTGATGTGGTGCGCGGTGCGGGTGTTGCTGAAGCGGGACATGGTCACATCCAGCAGTGCGATCGGCGCGCCGACATAAAGCCCATGGGCACAGGCGGCGATGCAGGACCCATTGCCCTCGAACAGGCTGGCGGTCACCCGCACCACGCTGTCCGCCGGGCCGCCCGCCAGGATCCCGTTCTGGTTGTTGACGAACCGGCTGTTTTCCACCGTCAGGTCGGCGCCCAGCAGCTTGATGCCGGCGGCGTTGCCGTACGGGGCAATCGCATTGGCAAAGGTCAGGCCGCGGATGGTGGTGCCGCGTCCCTCTATGACGAAGATCCCCTGAAACGCGCAGATGCGATTGACCAGGACCACGCCGGGGCCGCTCGCTTCGATGGTCAGCCCGGAGGCTTTCCAAATCGCGCAATCCGCATAGACGCCGGGGGCGATCACCACGCGATCGCCGTCCCTGGCCACCGTCGCCGCCTGGCTGGGGACTCGCAAAAGCTGGCCGGGGCCGACGAACAACGTGGTGGTGCCGGCGGCGGGTGCCGTCATCCCAAGCATCGCGGACGCCAGACCCAATCGCGCCAGCATTGCCGCCACGAAAGAGACTGCGCTATGCCGGGTCGCGGTAGGGCGGGCGTCAGACATCCGGAAATTCAGTCTTGCAGGAGAGGTTAAGAGTCAAGGTGGAACCGCGCCCAACCAATGCCAAGCTTATCCTGCATGTCTTCCCAACCTTCGCGGTGGGCGGCGCGCAGGTGCGGTTCGCGGCCCTTGCCAACCATTTCGGGGCGGAGTTCCGCCATATGGTGGTCGCGCTGGATGGCGATCTGTCCTGTGCGGCGCGGCTGGACCCCAGGCTGGATGTGGTTTTCCCGCGGATCGACGCGCCCAAGAACGCCATGCTGCGCAACATATTCCGGTTTCGCGCCCTGCTGCGCGAATGGCGGCCCGACGTCATGGTCACCTGCAACTGGGGCGCGATCGAATTCGCCCTGGCGAATGCCCGCACCGTGACCCGCCATATCCACGTCGTCGACGGATTCGGGCCGGAGGAGCGCAACACCCAGATCAACCGCCGCATCCTGATCCGGCGCCTGGCACTGGCGAATGCCACCGTGGTGCTGCCGTCCCACAACCTGATGCGAATTGCCACCCAGATATGGCGGTTGCGACCGGAAACCTGCCGCTACGTCCCGAACGGCATCGACCTGAGCCGCTTCTCCCAGCCCGTCGGCGGCAATCCGTCGATCGGGACTCTGCCCATCGGGGATCCGCCAATCGTCGATCCGCCAATCGGGGATAAGGCGGTCCCGGTGATCGGCACCGTCGCCATCCTGCGGCCGGAGAAGAATCTGGCTCGGTTGATCCGCGCGTTCGCCATGCTGTCCGCCGAAACCCCATGCCGACTGGTGATCGTCGGGGACGGGCCGGAACGGAGTGCGCTGGAGGCCCTGGCCGCGTCGCTGCACGTCGCCGAACGGGTCACCTTCACCGGCCATCGCGACGATATCCCCGCGCTGTACGCCGGCTTCGACGTGTTCGCGCTGACCTCGGATACCGAACAGATGCCGTTGTCGGTCATGGAGGCGATGGCCAGCGGACTGCCGGTCGTGGCCACCGATGTAGGAGATATCCGCGCCATGCTCGCCCCGGAAAACACGCCGTTTCTGGCCGGGTTGGACGACGACGCGGTCCATGGGGCATTGGCGGCGCTGCTGCGGGATCGCACTCTGCGCCAACAGATCGGCGCCGCCAACCTTGCCACGGCGCGCCGGGATTTCGACGAGGCGACGATGTTTGCCGCCTGGCGGGACCTCTGGCTGAACGCGGGCGGCTGAACCGCCGATGCGGTGTCCAGTCATGCGCCCGGTGCCGCCGCGCGGGACATCCCAGGGGCATGTCAAGGGACATGTCCAGGGACATCTCCAGGGACACCACGGGACATCGTTGGTGATATCCCATCGGCATGCGCCCCACTTTCTTGGGCGAGCGCCGGAACCGCGACCTGGTCGGCATCGGCCCGTCGCCCTGTCACGGTGCTCGACACCCCGGAACACACCCCGCGGTTCGGCTGACGACGCGCGCCATCGCATGTGCCTCCCCGCCCGTGCCGCCGGCCATCAATGCGCATAACCCTGTCCGATTCGGTGGATTTCGCCGATCTGGAGCCTCGCTGGCGCGACCTGGAGGGGCGGGCGGATGGCTCGTTCTTCCAGGGATGGAGCTGGACCGGCTGCCTCGCCGCGGAACGGTTCCCCGATCCGATCCTGGTCGAGGCGACGGAGGAGGGGCGTACCATCGCCTTGGCGCTGTTCAACCGGTCTCGCCGCCGATTCGGTCGCTCGACGTTGCATCTGGGCGAAACCGGGGTGGCGTCGATCGATAACCTCGCGATCGAGCATAACGGTGTGCTGTTGGAATCCGGGCGCGATCCGGCCGTTACGGCCGCCTGCCTCGCCGCCGTGGTCAAGGGCCAGCTTGGATGGGGGGGATCGGTCGTTCTCAGCGCCATCGACACCCAGGGCCTGGCCGGCCTACGCGCCGTCGCCCCACGGGTTCATGTCGCCATGACCCGGCAGGCGCCGTTTTTGGATCTACGTCCGCTTGGGCATGCGCCGGGGTCTTCCTTCGCGCCGGACCAGGACGCTTTCCTGGCGGGACGCAGCGCCAATACCCGCCAGCAGATCCGCCGATCCGATCGGGCCTATGCGGCCGAGGGGGCGTTGCGGATAAGCCGAGCGACGGGGGTCGATGAGGCGATGGGGTTTTTGGGGGAGATGGAGGCGCTGCATCAGGCGAGTTGGACGTCGCGCGGCCTGCCGGGCAGCTTCGCCGACCCGTTCTTCGGCCGCTTCCACCGCACCCTCATCGAGCGGGCCATGCCGCTCGGCGAGATCGATCTGCTGCGGGTGACCGCCGGGGATGCGCTGGTCGGCGTGCTGTATAATTTCCGCTACCGGGGTCGCTCCCTGGCTTATCAGAGCGGCTTCAATTATCGCGCCGCCGGGAAGCACCACAAGCCGGGCATGACCTGCCATCATCAGGCGATCCGGTTCGCCGCCGCGAGCGGGCTGGAGTTCTACGATTTCCTGGCGGGTGCGGACCGATACAAGCGCAGCCTGGCGGACCAGGAGGCACCCTTGTTCTGGGCCGAGGCAGGACCGCGCCTGTCGCCGCGGTTGTTGGGGCTAGGGATTTGGCGAGCCGGATCGCACGTCGCCGCCGGCTGGCGGACCTGACCGAGGCGCCCTTCCCACGACGCAAGCGCCGTTGTCGCGGCACGGTCGAGACGCCAGCGCGGGCGAATGTCCGCCCAACAGCCCCGGCGTCCAACAGGCGACCTTCAAGTTGGGACCCGGTATCCGCCGCATCATCATCTCGTTGATGACAGGACCGAATCGGTCACGATGTTGGCGCGAACGAATTGGCAGGGCGCGGCATAATCCTCTCGCAGTCAGATCGTTTTTGCGGCTATACTCCGCGAAAGCACCGATGATCGATCGATTTTCTTTTTCCCGTGGACGTTAAGCGTGGCCACAGACAGGCTTCGACCCGGTTCGGAAGGGACGACCGACGGAAGATTTGCGGCCTGAATAAAAAATGAGTTCCCAGCGGACAAATTAAACGCAATCATATCCACGAACCCGGGAGACCAGACGCGTGAAATCCAGCCTCGCCTCCGCCACGTCGATCCTGGCCCTGCTGTCGTTGCAGTCCGGTCATGTGATGACGCCGGTCATCGGGTTCACGACGGCTGTTGTCTCGGCAGCGATTGTCCTGGACGCCGTCCCTGCCCAGGCCAGCACGATCAGCTTCTCTGGACCGAACGTATCCGGAAACACGATGACGATCTACGATCTGGTCGACGCCAGTGCCACGACCGGAACCAGTTCCGCTACTGTCACTGGCTTCAATGATTCGGGGGTTGCCAAGCGGCTTCGGAACGGAACCAACCTTCTGACTGCTACTGAAAGCACGGCTGGATTTTCCGGCACCGGTATTACGACCATCACCATCGCCAACGGCGGCACCGGATCTTCGGTCGCTGGCTTCAAATTCAACAGTGCCACTACGACATCCCAGACCGCGGACTACTCGTTCAGAATGACGAACACCGGTAGCGGCGGTGGTGTCGCAACAGCGACGCTGACATTGGTGGGATCGGGGGTCGCGCCAGTTGCGTCGGTGGTGGGCGCTACGGTGTCCAACATTCTGGTTGGCCAGACGAAGACCGTCGACGTTTCGGTCACCAA
Organism: Asaia bogorensis; assembly: GCA_945861095.1. Lineage (GTDB taxonomy): Bacteria > Pseudomonadota > Alphaproteobacteria > Acetobacterales > Acetobacteraceae > Rhodopila. The sequence continues at coordinate 15,040 of CAMATI010000093.1, forward strand.
TACCGGCAACGGCAACAAGTCGGGCCTTGGCACGCTCAGCAATCTGCGTGGCACGATCGGGTCCGGCAGCGGGATGTTTTCCGGGGCGGGCGGGTCGGTCAGTATCGGCGATACGTCGTCCACGACCGTCAGCTATATCTTCACGCCGACCCAGACCGGGACCGCCACCGCGACCATCGTCGGAACCTTTGTCAACGGCGGTGGCAGCACGAATGCCGCCGGCACCCTGACGACCACGATCAGCGGTAACGGCGTGGCGCCGGTCGCCAACGTGCTGGTAAAGAATGACGGCGACACGGTATCGCCGTCCAGCGCCGTGGCCAATACCGGCAGCGTCGGCAATGTGCTGGTCGGAACGACCCGTACCGTGACGCTGACCATCAGCAACTCCGGCAACGGCAATCTGTCGGGCCTGGGCACGCTCAGCAACCTGAACGGCACCGCCGGCGCCGCCGGCAGTTCGGTGTTCGTCGGCAGCGGCACTTCAGCCAGTCTGACGGACAAGGGGACGGGCACCGACTCCACATCGACCACCTATGCCTTCACGCCGACCGGCCGCGGCGCGGTGAACACCACCGTCGAATCCGCGTTCATCAATGGCAACGGCGTGGGCGGGCTCAATCAGGCCGGCACGATCACCACGGCATTGTCGGGAACCGGTGTGGCCCCGGTGATGAATGTAAGCGCCACGGTCAGCGCTGGCTTCGTGTTGGTAACGCAGTCGACCTCCACCACGGCGACGGTCAGCAACTCGGGGGACGGCAACAAATCCGGCCTGGGCACGATCAGCAATCTGCGCGGCACCGCGGGCACCGCGGCCGCCGGCGGCTTCAGCAGCGGCGGCGGGTCGGTCAGCCTGACCGATGGCGCGTCGCAGAATGTCAGCTACGTGTTCACCCCGACGATCCGGGGCGCGTCGTCCACCAATGTCACGTCCACCTTCGTCAATGGCAGCGCGACCAACGGCGCCTCGTCCGGCACGACCACGCTGATCGGAACCGGCGTCGCGCCCGTCGCACAGGTGAACGCGGCGGGGACGGCCTTGGTGCGCCTGGGCACCTCGGGTGCGGCGTCGCTGACGGTGAAGAATATCGGCGACGGCAACCTGTCCGGCGCCGGGACCATCAGCAACCTGCGTGGCACGATCAGCAACACGTTGGGATCGGGCTTCACCGCCAATGTCGGCAACCCCAGTTCCATCAGCCTGGCGGATGCGGCCACCAGCACACTGGGCTACACCTATAACGCCACGACACGCGTCGTGAACTCCACCACCGCCACGTTCAGCCTGCTGAACGGCAAGACGGATGGGACCAACGCGGCGTCCACGCTGTCGGCCAGCGTGTCGGCGCAGGGTGTCGGTCCCACCTATCAAAGCACGTACGGCTCCGACAACACCGCGGCCGCGGCCACCCCGGGCGGTGCGAAGATCGATTTCGGCGTGGTCGGCTGGTTCCCCACGACGGTGCTGCTGGCCCTTGGAAACATCACCACGGACGCGAATGGCGGCAACAATGCGTTGACCGACCTGACCATCAATTCCTTCACGATCGCCGGCGGCGACGCCGCGAAGTTCAGCTCCAGCTTTGTCGCCGGGACTGTCATCAACAAGGGTGGGTCGGTCTATCTGCCGGTCACGGTCTACAACACGACCAACGGCATCCTGACCTCGACCCTGACCGTGTTCACCGACCAGTTGGCGGCCTTGGGTGGGTCGGGCGACAGCTTCACCTATCAGCTCTATGCGACAGTGGTGCCGGAACCGGCCACGCTCGCGGTGCTGGGGGCTGGTCTTGCCGGATTGTCTTTCCTGCGACGACGCAAGCGCCGAACCGAACTCGCCTAGCACGCCATCCATCCCAGCCGGGATTACCCAGCGGGCCGCATTCGGGAACGGATGCGGCCCGCTTTGTGTTTCAGCACCGCGACCATGCCCCCCAACCGCCATGGCGTGGCCAGCAACAGTCCAACCCGCTGCCGCCGCTGCTGGGCCCAGCCTTGCTTGTAGGGGTCGTCGCCCCGGCCGTAATCGATCTCCGTCACATGCTCCCGGTCCAGCAGGTGGCGCAGCATCATCGCGCTGAGCACGGTGCCCGGGGAGTGCGCCTTGAAGGCCTCGTCATGCGCCAGTTTCAGAACCGTGGCGCGTCCCTGTTCGACAACCCAAAATTGGGTGGCAACCGGGGTTTCGCCGACGAACCACAAGCCCAGGCGGGCGGTGCCGGTCAGGGCGGTGGCGCGCATCAGCGCGGCATTGAAGCGCGGGAAGGGTTCGGGTTCTTTCCAGCTTCTGGCGTAGATGTCCTCGAACGCTTGTATGCCGTCCTCGACATCTCGCGGCGTTGTCGCCAGCACGAAGCGGGCTTCGGCCAGCCGTTCGGCGCGACGAAGGCGCCGGCGGATCGTCTCCCGCAGGGCGCCCGGGCGAGCGTTCAAGTAGCCGGTCCAGTCGAGACCGGTCACCGGCTCGTACCAGTTGCCGAAATGGTCGAACCGCAAAGGCACCAGGCCGGCGCGGGTGCAGGCCTGGATCAGCCGATCCAGATCGGGCCATTCGGCTGGCAAGGCGTCCAGGCGGGTCACCGCATATCCACGGCAAAACCTCCCGAAGGCCCCGAAGACCCCATCCCGCTCGGCTGTCGCCACCAAGTCTGGCGCCACCAAGTCTGTCACCACCAAGTCTGGCGCGTCCAAGCCTGTCACCACCAAGTCTGGCGCGTCCAAGCCTGGCGCGTCCAAGCTGGGGGCCAGCAGCGGGGCATACAGACAGGTGTATGGCGTCGTCAGACTGCCAAACCCCTCCGGTCCGCCGCTTTGCATGGGAAACAGAGCGACCGCGGCGCCGTTCCGCCGGATCAGGACAAAACGCGCGACCACGCCCTCGGGCAGCGCATTGTCCAGCACGGTTTTCCACCAGGACGGGCCGGCGAACAGCCGATCGACACCGCCAAACACGGCGCGCGAATCGGCGGGCAGGGTGTCGAAGCCGGGAAAGACCTCGACCGTCGTGGTTGGATCAGAAATCGCCATACCACAGCGCGCCGACCCATTCGTGAAAGGCGAAGAACGCCGTCTGCCAGCTCGATACGCTGGGAATGAAATCGGTCAGGACGACGCCCAGCACCGCTTGGAGAGGGGTGGGAGCGGCGGTGGCGACAAGACCCGTGGCAGAGAATGCGAAGATGGACCGGCGCATATGCCAAGCATGGGTCACGACATAGACGGATCGGACGCCGTCGGCTTTCAGGATCTCGGCGCTGAACCGGGCATTTTCCCAGGTGTTGTGGGATTTGGCTTCCGCCCAGCGGACCGGGATGCGGAAATCCTCGGTCAGGCTGTCGGTCATGAGTTTGGCGAAGCTGGTGTTGGAGTCGGCGATTTCGCCACCGGATACCAGAACGGGCAGGCCGGTCTGGCGCTGCAGGATGGCGGCGGTTCGCAGGCGTTCCAGGGTCATGGGCCCGACCAGAACGCCGCCGGGGACGCTGGGGCTGCGCCTTACGTCGCCGGCCAGCACGACAATGGCGGTTGGCGGAGCGTCGGCACGCGGCGTCGTCGGCAGGTCGCGTTCCAGCGCGGCCAGGATTGGGTGGGACACGGCATGAAGGGACAGCAGCAACAAGCCAGCAATGGAGACAACGCCGATCGTCCAGCCAGGACGAGGCCGGAGCCGAGCCACGACCAATCCGAACGCCGCCAGCAGAGCCAGGTTCATCGGCGGCAGAATCAAAAGCTCCAGGAAGGTCTTGAACATCGCCGATGTCCCTACCGGCGTCGGGCCATCCAGTCCAGCACTTGCGTCAATCCTTCCCGCAGCGGCGTCGGTTCGACCAGGCCAAGCCCGACTCGTGCCCGCGACGCATCGCCCAGGGAATCGCGGATTTCTCCGGACCTGGGTGCGGCGAAATTCGGCGCCAGCGTGGTTGCCGACAGGCTCGCGACCAGATGCGCCAGTTCCAGGACCGAGGTCGGGACTCCCGTGCAGATGTTGAAGACCTGGGACGCCGATGCCCGCAAGCGCATTGCCGCCATCAGCGGCGCGACGACATCGGCCACGAACACGAAATCGCGGGTCTGCCCGCCGTCCCCGTAGATGGTGATCGGCTGGCCGGCGCGGATGCGCTCGCAGAAGATGGAAATCACGCCGGAGTAGGGGGATGCGGGGTCCTGGCGCGGACCGTAGACGTTGAAGAAGCGCAGTCCCACGGTCGGAATGGCGTGCACGTGGCTGGCGACATGGGCATGCAACTCACAGCCATATTTGTCGGCGCCATAGGCGGAGAGCGGGCGGCACGCCATGTCCTCCCGGATCGGGACGGTCGGGCAGTCGCCATAGACGGCGGCGGAGGAGGCGTAGACCACGGGGATGGGTGTGCCCTGACGGCGGATCGCGTCGAACACGGCGACGGTCGCGGTCTGGTTGACCCGATGGGTTTCCGCCCAGTCCAGTCGGCCGCGCTCCACCGAGGCGATGGCGGCCAGATGGAAGCAGCCCGCGGTGCCATCCAGGGCCGCGTCCAGCAAGGCCGGATCGGCGACATCGCCGAGCAGCAAGGTCACGCCGGCGGGCAGGTTGTCATGTGACCCTGTCGAGAGGTCGTCCAGCACCCGCACCCGATCTCCCGCCGCGATCAACGCGTCGCACAGATGCGACCCGATGAAGCCGGCACCGCCGGTAACCAGCCAGGTCGTCACGCTGTTGCGCCCGGGTGGAGGGTCTTGGGCGTCACGCAATCACCACTGCTGGGGTGGAGCTCGACCCCCTCCGCGATAGGGGTAGGGAAGGCTACCAGCCTCCCCTCCCTCCGAACCGTGCTGGCGGTTCTCCCGCACACGGCTCTCCAGTGGCTGGTTATCCTCATCGGGGGTGTCTCGCGGTGTCCAGGGCCATGGTCAGGGAGAAGAGGTCCTGGGC
>CAMATI010000094.1 GCA_945861095.1 Asaia bogorensis
GACAGCGCGATTTGTTCAGGACTGGGGCGAGCGACTCGGCGCATGATCGGGCCGGTTGGCGCGGTTATCCGCTGTCGGGGTAATGACTGCTTGGTGTCCGACCCCATCCTATTGGAATCACACGAGAAAAAATGAGGGGATGATTGAGGGCGCCACGGGGATTATAACATAATCAGCGGCGATAAGGGCAGCTCGGTTCAAGGCGCCGAATGTCGGACCCACGTCTATGAGAACGACGTTAGCCTGATGCCGTTGAGCGGCGTTTTCGATGATCCGATGGAAAGCCGCCGTGATGCGGAACGCTCGTTCGTCGCGATCGACGCACCGTGGCCAAGTCGAGGATAACTCATCCTCAAAGTCCGATAGCAGCAGATCGCCAGGGATGATTGCGAGACCGTCGGTCACGCTCAGAGGGTCGAAGAAATGAAGGTCGCCAACACCGCGCTTTACAGGCTCTACCGCTGTGAAAATAGTGTCTGGCTTCTGCCTCTCGTAGATGTGCTCGAGCGTAGCGTCCTTGAAGCACATGGCGGTGAGGTTGGATTGAGGGTCAAGGTCTGCCAGCAGCACTCGCAGCCCTAAGTCGGCGTACATCCACGCGAGATGATAGATCAGCGAGGTCTTGCCAACCCCGCCCTTGTTGTTGAAGAAGGCGATAGATTTCATCGCGCCGGCACGACCGTGAACAGCGTGTAGTTGGGCTCAAACTGGGCTGCTAGTGGTGGATTGCCGTTCGCTTTGACGGCGCGACGGGCTTGGATCAGGCCGTAGCCAAACCGGTCAACCACGCCCAGAGACTTTAGACCTTCAGCGAGCAAGGGATTGCGGTAGGCCGTCACATTCTGCCAGATCGTGTCCGAGTTGACTTCGCCGAAGAGTCCGCCGGGGTTCATGATTTCAATGCGATCAGAGTACCAGTATACTTTCACTGGCATTGTGCTGGAATCATAAGTCCGATGAAGCAGGGCGTTCCGGAGCAGCTGTTCTAACGCTTCGGTAGGATAGTCAGGCTGCTCTCTGCGCTGCGACCCACCGATAGTGGCGGGCGTACGTAAATTTAACCGCATGAGCTCTTCGATCTGCCTAACTTGATCGGGGACGGTTCCGCCGATCTCCTTCTGATCCAGGATGGGGTCGATTAGGTCGGGGCCGTCCAACCGAAGGAACTGGATATAGGCCCCGGGGAGATACTGCCGTGGTTCCTTTCCCAGGAGGAGTAAGGCTGCGTTCGTGGGCCGTCCGTCCCGGGAGATCAGCCGCAGGGCGCGCAGCTTCTCCTCTGTCGATCGGCCGTTCTCTCGCCGGATTTCCGGGGAAGTCGCGGAGGGGACGTATTCGGTTTCAAACCGATGCAGGTCCAAATCATCAAGAGAAGCGTCCGCGCAAGGTCGGGCATCGAAGGTCAGGTTCTGCCAAACCTGCTTTTCCGTAAGGCGGCCCTCTTCCTCGGCGGTCGCAATGACCCGTCGCGGGCCGACCCGTATCCAGGTGCGTCCGTCCAAGCGGACGGGTGGCTGGGTCGATGGCGACACCTCGATGACCGCTACCGTGCAGCCGTCAATTTCGCGCCGAGTTACTGACATCACGGGAAAGGGCAGGATCCGACCCTCGCTGCGAAGGCCCCCCAGTGTCTTCAGGAGTTCGTCGTCAACATTGATCCCCGAGCAGCGTCCATTGTCCTCCTGACCGATGAAGATCAATCCCGGCAGGCGATGGTTGGGGAGATCATTGGCGTACGCGCACATGGCCTGTCGAATCTTGTCGGCGGCCGCCTGGAAGCTGCGCTTCCGTTCAGCACGGTCCGCTTCCATTTCGCGGAAAAGCGCAGCAACTTCATCGTCCGTGAGCATCAACACCTCTCAACCCGCATCTTACCCCACGGCGCACTAGCGCGCCACTATGGGTGTCGAGAAGCGGACGGTGTTGACTATTGAGCTGAGTCGTCCTTGGCCCGCGGCCAAAGTCCAGGAAACTGCGGTTGGCGACAGTCCGCTGCGGAGTGCCGGCCTCACGTCCGCGCCTGCCTAATCTTCAGACATTCGCCGCCTCACGTTAAGGCCGCGGCGGCACTTGGCAATCTTGTACAGCTACAGCAACCGACATGTCGGCTAGCCCTTCTGATTCATAGCCGTTCCGGCTACTGCTAAAAAGCCACGATGATCAATGGGTTCAACATTTGCAGCCGTGGCATTTCTTGCCACGGATGATCTTGGTCCGATGTATTGAACGGTAGGGGTATTATGCGATTTTTCGGCAATCCTTTGAATAAGACGGGCTAGGGGTCGGGAGCCGACATCCAAACTGAGACAGTGCCCGTGCTCTCCGCTTCAGGCGGAGCGGCAATTGCGCCGGGGTCCCAGACCCGGCGCCCGCCCGACCTCAATACCCCGCCGAACGGTCCACCACTTCCTTCAGCGGCTGCCCGTCCAGGAACCGGGTCAGGTTGTCCACGAACAGTTTCGCCACGATCCGGTCCCGCTGCGGGTGCGGTCCGCCGACATGCGGCAGCACGATGATGCCCTCGGCGTCCCAGAACGCGTGATCGGCGGGCAGCGGCTCCTGCCTGAACACGTCCAGCACCGCGCCGGCGATCCGCTTCTCCTTCGCCGCCGCGATCAGGTCGGCATCGACGATCAGCGACCCGCGCCCGAAATTCAGCAGCCACGCCCCGGGCTTCATCTTCGCCAGGCGTTCGGCGTTGAACATGTTGTCCGTGGCGGGTGTCGAGGGCAGCAGCAGCACCACGAAGTCGGACTGCGCCAGAACCTCGTCCGTGCGATCTGACGGAAACACCTCCGCCAACCCGGGCGCCAGACCGGGCATCGGTTCCATCCGCCGCTTCGTGCCGATCACCCGCATGCCCAGCGCCGTGGCCAGACGCGCCAGTTCCTGACCCACCGCGCCAAGTCCAAGAATGCCGAGCGTCTTGCCGTTCAGCGGCTGAGCGACCCGGTGGGTCCATTTATGCGCCGGCTGGTCGGCCACGGCGGCGGCATAGGGCTTGGCGGCGTAGAAGATCGCGCCGAGGATATTCTCCGGCATCGACTCCCGATGGGTGCCGCGCGCGCAGGTCAGGGTCAGACCGGGCGGCAGGTCGGGCAGCGCCAACCACCCCTCCACCCCCGCCGTCAACGCCTGCGCCCACCGCAATTTCGGCATGCTCGGCAGCAGCCCGGGGGAGGCCCCGGCGGACAGCATAGCCTCGGTGGTCCCCAATTGTTCCGCCGACGGTTTCTCCCGCCGCCCCAGGGTGTCGATCGCGACGCGGGCATCCAGGCCGGCGGCGGTGATGGCCTCGATATAGGCGGTGGGGGTGTCGGTCCAGAGCAGCAGATGAGTCCGGTTGGTCATGGCGCGGCGTCCTATGTGCTTTGGTGGCAGCGTAAAGGGCCGAGCGGAGAAGGGCCATACGGGGTTGGCCGGAAGCTGCTGGTTGAAATGCTACCATCCCGATGTATATTCACAGTCAACATATCACCATTGGACCACCCCATGGCTATCCAGATCGCCAATGCCATCGTCGTCGGCAAGATCGAACGCTTCGCCGCCCTCTCGGGCCTCAGCAAGACCGCGGCCGTCGAAATGGCAATCGACGCCATGCTCGCTGGCAAGACGAAGGATGACATGGACGACGGACGGGCGCGGTTGGACGCCATGTTGGCGCAATTCGACCGTATTCCGGACCTCCCGCGGGGACACGACCCTCTGGAATGGGACGAACTCGGCCTGCCCCGATGATCGCGGTAGAAAGGCCCGCGATCGCTCCGATCGACAGACCCGCGATCGTTCCGATCGACAGACCCACGATCGCTCCGATCGACAGACCCGCGATCGCTCCGATCGACAGACCCGCGATCGCTCCGATCGACAGATCCCCGACCATTGCGATCGACACGTCCGCGCTGATCGCCATAGCGTTCGCGGAACCGGAGCGGGACCAGTTCCGGGACGCCCTGATCCAGGCGCGCAGTGCCCGCATCAGCACTATCTCGGTCGTGGAGGCGCGGATGGTCGCCTATGGCAGGCGCGGCCCTCGTGCGGTCGTGGTGTTGGAAAATATCCTGCGCCTCCCGGTTTTCCTGGTCACGCCACCGGGACCTGAGGACATGGATGCCGCATTCGACGCATTTGTCGCGTTCGGCAAAGGAAGCGGCCACCCGGCGGCGTTGAACTTTGGCGACATCTTCGCCTATGCACTGGCAAAGACGCGGAATCTGCCTCTTCTGTTCAAGGGCAATGACTTTTCCGAGACCGATATTCCGTCGGTCATTCCAAGACAGCCCGCACACTAACCTCTATCCTGCGTCCACCTCATCTCGGACGCCCCCATGCTTCGCAATCGGCCCTCGGACGCCACCCCCTTTTGTGCGACTGGTGGCTCGCGCGGCCAGTCTCGGCCGCGTCGCTAGCGACCCATCCCATGTCCGAGTGGAAAGCCCTGCTGACCACGCCCCGGTTCCGGGCGTTCTGGCTCGCTTTGGTCGCGCAGAACCTGGGCAGTTGGTGCGTGATCGCCGCGCTGCCCATCCTGGTGGCGGACCGGTTCGGTATTGGCGTCGAATTGGTGCTCAGCCTGGGCCTTCGCGTGCTGCCGAAAATCGTGCTGGCGCCCATCGCCGGCGGACTGCTGGGCGCTTTCGGGGCCGCGCGCGTATCCAGTTCGGCACTGGTCGGGATGGCGGGGTTGACCGCTCTGCTGCCCTGGTGCGGCGATTTCCTGCTGCTGCAGGCCGCGATCCTGACCATCGGGGCGTTGGACGTCTTCGTCACCCCCGGGGTCCTGGCGCTCCGCGGCCCCGTCACCCCACCCGGCCTGGAAATGGCGAGCAACACCCTGTGCTCGGTCGCCGACCGGCTGGCCAAGATTGTCGGGCCGATCATCGGGGGGCTGGCCGTTCTGGCCGGTTTCGTCCCCGGATTCCTGTTGTTTGCCGCCGCGACCCTGCTCGCCGCCTTCACCATCGCGCGCCTTCAGGTCACCCGAGACCCCGGGCCGGTCGGCGGCTTCCGCATGCGCCACATGGCGGCAGCGCCGGTCGAGTTCGTCCGGATGCTGCGCGCCGACCCCGCCCTGATCGGCCTGCTGATCTGCGCGGTTTCCTACATGGTCATGCTCGGTGGTCTGCGGCCGTTTCTGTTCTGGGCCAATCGGGACTGGTATGGCGCGTCCGATACTGCCTGGACCGGATTGCTGGCGGCGCAGGGGGCCGGCGCTTTGGTCGGCGCCCTGCTGTCCGGCTTGTTCGGTCGCACGATGCTGCGCTGGGCGCCCGCTTATGTGCTGACATTGCTGAGCGGCCTGATGGAAGGGGTGTTGCACCTCGCGTTGCTGCTGGCGGAAACCAGCGAACAGGCCATGGTCTTGCTGGCGCTGGCGAGCATCCCGGAAATCATCTCCACCGCCACCTGGTTCACCGCGTTCCAGCAACGGGTCTCGGCGGCGAGGCAGGCGGTGTTTTTCAGCTTTGCCGCGCCGCTGTGGGATTGCATGTTCGTGGCTGGCGTGCTGTCCGCCGGGTTCGTGGCCAGCGGATCGCTGTCCCTGGCGGGGTATTGGGCCATCTTGTCGCTGGTTTCGACCCTGCCGATCGTGCCGGTCCTGATTCTGTATCGGATGCGGCGAGGCTGGGGCCGTCCGTGAAACCAGCCGGTGGAACGAATGACAGAATCAGGAAGCGATGGCAGGTGCCTCTCGGCGTCATCCCGGCGCAGGCCGGCATCCACGATTTGCGGGGTTGGTGCATAGCAAGTCGTGGATACCGGCCTGCGCCGGCATGACGGGGTTTCGGCGTTCGCTTCCCGGTTGAAGCGGTGATTGCGCGCGTCGCCTAACCGGTCGAAACAATGGCGGTTAGAGGAGTGGTGGAGGGGCCGATGCATAGGTCGTTGTTTCGGCCCGGTTGGCATAAGCCCCCTGGTCTCAGCGCGGCGCTCGGCCGCGTGCCGCCGGGGCGGCTTTCGGCAGGGGCGGCAGATCTTCCTCCAGGATCGTCAGATGGACGGAGTAGGACGTCTCGCCCTCATCCGTGTCCTTGTGGATGGTGCCGATGACCTCCTCATCGATGGCCACTTCCACGGACAATCCAGCCTTTGCCGGGGGGATGATGTTAAGCCGAGGAGTGCCCAGCAGGCGGCGCAGGTAGGTCTGAACCCGCTCCACGTCGGTTTTGTTCATTGTCGGTGCTCTATATCTGTTGGGGCGTTGCCAAAAGCGGCGTCGGCGGACCTTGTATCGGGGGACCGGCCGGGTTCATAGCCCGCGATTGAGTCGGCGTTGACGGAGGATGGGGTCACGCCGCCACGAGCATCCTTTGTGCCAGCCGATCCCGCGCCGCGCTCACCCGAGGCCCGGTCACTTCCAGCGGTGCGCAGCCCCTCGCGTCCCAGGTCAACGCGGAAAAATCCGGATGCATCTGAACCACGCGCCCGCCGTTGAGAAACGCCGCACGGTTGCCGGTGTCGAGGAAACTCTCCGCCGGCAGCGATTCGGCAAGCAGGACGTCGTGTTCGGCAAGCTCGATATGGTGATAGGTGACCCGGTCGACCGGGATCTGCCGGATGGAGCCGCCATTGATCAGGACTCGGATCGGCATCAGCACGCCTTCCACGAACACGGCGTGGTCGGGCGACAGGCGCAGGTCGCGCGCGGGCAGGCCGGGTCCGAAGGCGCCGGCTTCGATGTGCACGGGCCAGACTTTCTCCGGCTGGGGATGCGCCTCGCAATCCACGTCCCGCATTCCGATCCACCTGATCGGGGCCTCGCCGCGGAGCAGGGTGGTGACGGTCTGCCGGATGGAAAGCGACTCGACGGGAACGGCCCCGTCCGGGGTCGTTATTCGGGTGCCGGTGGCGAAGCAGGCGAGGGCGACCTGGGCGCCGGATCCGTGTGTGATTGGGGTGAAGACATAACCGCCGGATGGGGAAAAGGTCGTGACCACCCCGGACGGCTCGGTCGTGCCGGACTGCGGGATGGACCCGGACGGCACGTAGCGGTATCGGACGGATGCGGTCGCGCCCGCTTTGGTCAGCAATTCCAACGACAAATCCGCCGGTCCGTTGGCGCTGGCGGTGCCGGTCGAGCCGATGGGAACCGCAACCGACCCTGTCCCGATGAACGCCGACAGGTCGGTCGAGGCCGCGGAAAGGACGGCGGTCACCGTCCCCGCGTTGGTCAGCCCGGAGTTCAGCCGGCCCGACGTGCCCGAGAAATCGTTGGCCTGATCGAACCCACCCAGGGAGAACGAGTCGGTGACCGACGTCACGGCGCTGATCGCCGACAGCGTGCCCGGCATCTGGATGGCGACGGTCGCCGCCTCATTCGCCGTTACGTTGCCCAGCCCCGCGCCGCGATTTTCCGCCGCGACACTGCCCAGGATATTGGCGGACAGGGTCAGTTCCATCTCATAGAGCGTGCCGAGGGTTGGATCGAACCGGCCGATGGAGAATGTGTCCGACCAGCCGGCAAGGCGAGTCTCGAAATTGGTCGTCAGTGCTGCCGTGGTCGCCAGGAGTGGTGGCGTCAACGACTCGAACCAGACCTGAAAATAGCCTGGTCCGACTTGGTAGGTGAACGTCCCGCTGTACGTCCCACCCGTGCCGGTTCCGACAGGTTCGGGCACCTCATACTGATATTGCAGCCCAACCACCGCGCCGACATTGGCGCTGGAGTCCAGGCGCAGGCTGCCGGCTCCGTCGACCCGCAGGCCGGATGCACCGCCATTGGCCGTCAGGTTCACAAGGCCCTGGCCGACGAATCCCGCCGCTGCCGGATTGGTCGCCGCGATAGTGTAATCTGCGGTGTTGGTCCCGTTGATCCCGGATGCGGCCGCGCCCGACCGGCCGGCAAAATCCATCGTGCCGTCGAAGCCGCTGAGTTGCAGCGACATCCCCGCGCCGGCGTAGGCCGATCCCAGCACCATCCCAGCCGGTCCCGAAACCGAGACGCCGCCCGTGATCGACGCCGACACGGTCGCCTTGGTCGGCCCAAGATTCTCGATGCCCAGGGACCCGACGACGGTATCGGCGATCGAGACGCGGATATTGAGCAGGTTGCCGAGCGTGGGGTCGAACTGGTTGAAGGAGAGGGACTTGAGCCAGGTGCCGACATCCGTCGCGATCGTCTGCTGTTGCAGGATCGTTGTCTTCAGTTCGGCCGGCATTTGCGGGGGGGCTCCATCAGGAAAACCGGTCCATCGTCGGTTCGCGGAAAGATCATAAGGGTTCGGCCGAGAAAAATCCACTTCGATCGACAAAATGAGATGAAGACACGGCCGCCTCGCGGCGCTTGGAGGGTGCGAGAGACCTCGGAACCCAGGCTCCAACTAGGGGCTTGGCCGTGCCAAACAAAGAAGCGCCAGGCGCATGACAGACAATACGCGCCGACAAGGGTGGCGTGAGCCAGGAATGGCCTCGTGGTGCGGTTCGTCGCGTCAATTTCATGATATGTTCTATCGTGCCGTGGCCGAGCGAGGCAAGCGAGATCTGTGGTGGGGTCATTGTCGCGAGGAAGAGCGGCGCATAACTATTTGATACAACGGATGTTGTTGAGAAATTGTGCAAGGGTTAACGCAAAGGTTAATTTTCCTGACCCAGTGTCAGAGGGCGATTGACGCGTCGGTGCCGACAGTTGCCATGGCACACCAGGATAGGCCGCTACAGACTTGATTGGCGCCGCATTTCGCCGGTTCCTCAGATTCTACTTTAAGTTCGGGCGGGTGTTCCGGTCATTGCAATGTCATGCGGATATCGGGGGGTTCCATTACAAAACCATGCGAAAAACGGGGGTATTCGTTTCGAACAGGCGCCGTTAACCTGCCTTTTACGCGTGCCCGGAAAACAGGCGTTCGCCCCGACGCTCGGCGGCTTCGCCGACCGGCCGTCGATGTCGGTTGCCGTGCCGAGACGACGCGCAGTCATAACGGCTCCGTTCGGTGTTAAGTACAGGTCCTTCCATGGCATGGCCGCGGCCGATCCATCATGCCGGCCCCGTGGCCGCCATGATGCTGTTTCGGTGCCGGTGGGGCGATGTGTCCACCAGTTGGTATTACTGCCCGTCGGTTGGTCCTGCTCGCGCCCCAATCCGGTTTGGGGCGCGAACTCACGGAACCGGCGTGAAAGGTGTTGCATCGGCCCACCCCCGGGGACCTGACAGCACCCCCCGGCATCGTCCACACTCCGCCGCATGAAGACGTTGCTGATCGTTTACCACTCCCGCACCGGCGGCACCCGCCAACTGGCCGAGGCCGTCCTGCTCGGCGCCCTGTCCGAACCCACCGTCCAGACCCACCTGCTGGACGCCATCCAGGCCGGACCGGACGAAGTGCTCGCCGCCGATGCCTTGGTGTTCGCGATGCCGGAGAACCTGGCCGCGATCTCCGGTCCGATGAAGGATTTCTTCGACCGCTGCTATTATCCGGTGCTGGATCGGATCAACGGCCGGCCCTACGCGCTGGTCGTCTGCGCCGGCAGCGACGGGCAGAACGCGGTGCGCCAGGTCCAGCGGATCGCCACCGGGTGGCGGCTGCGCGTGGTCGCCGAACCGATCGTCGTCATCACCCGGGCGCAGACTCCGGACGCGATCCTGGCGCCCAAGGTGATCGGCCCCGACGACCTGGCGCGCTGCGAAGACCTGGGTGCCGCGTTGGCGGCGGGATTGGCAGCGGGCATCTTCTGATGTCGATATCCCGGGGCGATATCCTGGGCCGATATCCCGGGACGGTATCCATCGCCGCCGCCGCTTGGCATAATGCGGCCAACGCAGCGAATGACGGAGGATACCATGGGTGCGGAGGCGTTCAAGACGGCGCGGGACTTCCTGCTGGCCCATCGGGAGGATCACACCACGGCCTATCGCGATTTTCGCTGGCCGGAACTGGATCGCTTCAACTGGGCGCTCGACTGGTTCGATGCGGAACTGGCGAGGGGGCCGTCCGGCGGACGCATTGCGCTGAAGATTGTCGGCGACGGCGCCGCCACGCTCAGTTTCGCGGACCTGTCGGACCGGTCCAACCGGGTTGCCAACGGGCTGCGCGCCCTCGGTGTCAAACGCGGCGACCGCGTGCTGCTGATGCTGGGCAATGTCGTGCCGCTGTGGGACCTGATGCTGGCAACCATGAAGCTGGGCGCGGTGATGATTCCGGCGACAGCATTGCTGACAACAAACGACCTGAAAGACCGTTTCACCCGCGGCCGCGTGCGCCACGTCGTCACCGCCGCCGCCGATGCCGCGAAATTCGACGGGCTGGACCCGACCGTCACCCGGATCGCCGTCGGCGACGCGCCCTCGGGCTGGCATCGTTACGACGACCTGCTGTCCGCGTCTGCCGACTTCACGCCGGATGGAGAAACCAAGGCCACCGACCCCACCTTGCTGTATTTTACATCCGGCACCACCGCAAAGCCGAAACTGGTTCTGCATTCGCATCAGAGCTACCCGGTCGGGCATCTTTCCACCCTGTATGTGGTCGGGCTGAAGCCGGGGGACATGCATCTGAACATCTCGTCTCCGGGGTGGGCCAAGCACGCCTATAGCTGTTACTTCGCACCCTGGAATGCCGGCGCGGCGGTGTTCATCGTCAACCAGCCGCGCTTCAACGCCCCCGCCGTGCTGGAAGCGATCGCCGCGAACAACGTCACCACGCTCTGCGCGCCGCCCACCGTGTGGCGCATGTTCGTGCAGGAGGATCTGAAATCCATCAAGACCAGCCTGCGGGAAATCTGTTCCGCTGGCGAACCGCTGAACCCGGAAGTGATCGAGCAGGTGCGCGCCGCCTGGGGCCTGACCATCCGCGATTTCTACGGCCAGACGGAATCCACCAGCCAGATCGGCAATTCCCCGGGCATGACGGTGAAGGCCGGATCCATGGGCCTGCCGATGCCGGGCTTTCGCATCCGCGTGCTGGATCCCGACGACAAGGACGCCAAGGACGGAGAAGTCTGCATCGCGCTGGACCCGGCGCCCACCGGGTTGATGATCGGCTATCAGAACGATGACGGCAGCTTCATGGATCGGGGCCGAGACGTCTACCGCACCGGCGACGTCGCCGCACGCGATGATGACGGCTACTTCACCTTTGTCGGACGCGCCGACGACGTGTTCAAGGCCGCCGATTACCGCGTCAGCCCGTTCGAACTGGAAAGCGCCCTGATCGAGCATGAAGCCGTCGCCGAAGCCGCCGTCGTGCCGGCACCGGATCCGACTCGCACCGCCGTGCCCAAGGCCTATGTCCTGCTCGCCGCCGGAGTGGCGCCGGACCGCGCCACCGCGCTGTCGATCTTCCAGCACATCCGCGCCACCGTGGCCCCCTATAAGCGCATCCGCCGCATCGAGTTTGCCGATCTGCCGAAGACCATATCGGGGAAAATCCGCCGCGTGGAACTGCGTCAGACGGAAATCGACCGCGCCGCGTCCGGCACGCGCCAGCCGACCGAATTTCGTGAGGAAGACTTTGCGGAGTTGTCCACAAGGTGAGCGAATACCAGTTCTACGACTTCCAGTCGATCGACCGCCCGCTGGACGCGGCGGCGCGGGAGGCGTTGCGCGAAATCTCGTCGCGCGCGCGCATCACGTCCAACAGCTTCACCAACCATTACGAATACGGCAGCCTGAAAGCCGATCCGCTGCGTCTCCTGGCGCGGTATTTCGATGTGTATGTCTATGTCGCCAATTGGGGAGCGCGCCAGTTCGCCATGCGGCTGCCCAGACGGCTGTTCGATCCGGCTTCAGTCGAACGCTTCTTCATCGATGACGACTTCATGACCATCCAGGCGGATGGGGATCATGTGATCGTTTCGATCGGTCTGAACGAGCTGGACCTGGATGATTTCGACGAAGGAACCAGTTGGCTCGCCACCCTGGCACCGTTGCGCGAAGCGGTGCTGGGTGGCGATTTGCGGATGTTCTACCTGATATGGCTGTATCAGGTCGGGCTGGAAGACTTCATGCGCGACGATGCGCCGGAACCGCTGCCCGGCATCGCGCCGCTGACCGGCGCATTGCGTGGTTTTGCCGAATTCCTGACCGTCGACCCAGATCTGGTGGAAGCCGCGGCGGGCACGGCGGGTACGGCGGACAGCCAGGCCGCGGCGGAACCGACCCGGGCCGACGCCGAAGCCTTCATCCAGGCCATGACCGAACCCGCGCGAACCGACCTGTTGCTTCGTCTATACGATGGTAACGACCCGCATCTGGGCACCGCGTTTCGCCGTCAGGTCCAAAGCGCCGTCACGCCGTCCGCGCCAGTCCACGCTGTCCGCGTGGCCGCCGATCTGCGCAGATCGGCGGAGGCGGAAACGATCGCGCGCAAGACGCGCGAGACGCAGGCGCGAGATGACGCGGCTCGCCGCAAGGCGGCGGAGGAAGAGGCGATCCGCAAACGTCGGCAACAGGCGCTGGTCGGCCGCGAACCGCAGACCTGGAACACGGTCGAGCGGTTGATCGAACAGCGCAACGCCGCGGGTTATGCGGAGGCGACCATCACGCTGGCGGACCTGCGCGACATCGCCTCGAACCGGGAGGGTTTTTCCGCTCGCCTGGCCGCGCTGCGGGTGCGCCACGCGTCGAAGCGGGCCTTCATTTCCCGCCTGGACGCGGCCGCGCTGCGCTAAAGCGGGCAACGCCCCATTCATGCCGCCGAGGAAACGGATACAGCACCATGCGAGAACCCACCCCGTCCCGGCGCACCCGGACCCATGAACTGAACGAGCATGGCGAACCGGTCGTACGCAAACGTCGGTCGTTTCTGTTTCGGACGATCCGTGCCCTGGTGGTGCTGGGCATGATTGGCGGCATGTTCGGTGTCGGGGGCCTGCTGTGGTTCCTGCACCAGTCGGAACGGACGCCTCGGGAATGGGCGCCGTATCTGGAACGCCGAGCGATGGGACATCGAAGTCAGATGGTGGAGGCAACGGCCGTGGTGAGCCAATGGCTGCTGCATGTCGACCGGTTGCAGCGTGGGGACGATATTGTGATCCCGCCCAATGTCGGGGCCGCCGTGGCACGTTCGGGGGCCACGCCGCCGGGGCGGGTCCGCGCCGTGGCGGGGATCGCGGATTTGACCGCCGCCGTTGCCGGTGCGCAACCCGGCGATGTCATCACGTTGCTGCCAGGCCGTTATGTGCAGTCTGGGCGCAATATCGTGGTCGGTCGCGCCGGGACGGCGGCGGCCCCTATCGTTGTCAGAGCGGCACGGTTGGGCGATGCGGTGATCGAACTCGACGACCAGGTGGCCTTCAAGGTCAGCGCGCCGTTCTGGCGGTTCGAAAACCTGGTGGTGCGCGGCCGGTCGCCGGAAAACGGTTATATCGAGCACGCGTTTCATATCGTCGGCGGCGCGAACAATGTCGTGATCGTCAACAACCGGTTGGAGGATATGAACGCTCAGATCAAGATCAATGGAGAGCAGGGCCGTTTCCCCGACAACGGGGTGATTCGCGGCAACAGTTTCACGAACTCCCGGCCACGGGCGACGCAACTGCCGATCACCCCGATCGACCTGGTGGCCGCGAGCGGCTGGATCATCAGCGACAACTTCATCGCCGATTTCATCCGCGGCGAAGATGGTAAGGCCACCTACGGCGCCTTTATCAAGGGGGCCGGCGAAAAGAACGTCATGGAGCGCAATGTTGTGATCTGCGAATGGAAGTTGCGCGATCCGTCCGGGCTGGCCGGCCAACGGGTCGGCCTGTCGGTGGGCGGCGGCGGTACCGGGGAGTTTCTGCGGCGCGATGAGGGACGGTCCGGGTTCGAACAGATCGGTGGTATCGTCCGTGACAACCTGATCGCGTTCTGCTCCGACGTCGGTATCTACGTGAACAAGGGAAGTCGCACGGTCATCGATCACAACACGTTGCTCGACACCGCCGGGATCGATGTGCGGTTTGCCGAATCCTCGGCCGATGTGAACTACAATGTGGTAGATGGGGTGGTGCGCGGGCGCGACGGCGGCATGGTGCGCCAGGTCGGCAACCAGTCCGCGATGTTGCTGGGGCTGTTCATCGGATCGCACCCGGCGCCTGGCCATTTCCAGGACCCTTCACGGATGGATCTGCGCTGGAAGGAGCGTCCGGCCGCGGTCGACAGTGCATCCGACCGGCGCGATCTGTGCGGCACGGTCCGCCCTCGGCAGGCGGTGCCGGGCGCGTTCGAAGATTTTTCCCAGTGCCGATAAGCCGAGCGTCCCGTCGGAAGCCGAACCGGGGGGCGGCGCCCCAAGGGGCGCCCCTTGGGGCGGTGCGGGGCGTGGTGGTGGACGCGTTCGAGGCCACGATCATGCGCGTCGGCGCCGATGGGGACGGGATCGGGGCGATGCAGGACGGCACGCCGCTGTATATTCAGGCGACACTACCGGATGAGCGGGTTCTGGTGCGTCCCACCATCCGTCGGGGAGAGGGCTGGGCGGCCGACCTCGTTTCGGTGGTGGCGCCCAGCACCGACCGGATGCCCGCCGCGTGCCGGCATTTCGGCACCTGCGGCGGGTGCACGTTGCAGCACTGGCGGGCGGAACCGTATTGGGACTGGAAGATCGGATTGCTGGCGGCAGCGCTGCGGCGGGCGGGTTTCGTCGATCCCACGATCGCGCCGATGATATCCGGTGGGCCCGGCCAGCGGCGGCGGTTGGATCTGGCGGTGCGTCGCGGGCAGGGGGCGCTGCGCCTGGGGCTGCATCCGGCGCGGTCGTCCGATATCGTTGCTTTGACGGAGTGTCCCGTCACCGATCCGCGCCTGACCCGACTGCTGGCGCCGCTGCGGACGGTGCTGAACGGGTTGAAGACGGTGCGGCGAGAGGCATCCGTGGTGCTGAACCTGCTCGATGCGGGGCCGGACCTTTTGTTGCGATCGGATGCCGATCTGCCGCTGGAAGACCGGCTGGCGCTGACGGATTTCGCTCGCATCCACGATCTGCCGCGGATTTCCTGGGCGCTGGGCAACGACACGCCGGAACCGGTCTGTATGCTCCGCCCGCCCTCCACCGCGATGTCCGGGGTCGAGGTGCAGCCACCGCCCGGTGCCTTCCTGCAAGCCACGCGGGAAGGGGAGCAGGCGATCATCGGCTGCGTAACGGATGCGCTGCGGGGCCTGGCGCGCGGACGGATCGGGGAGCTTTACGCCGGCTGCGGGACGATCACCTTCGCTCTGGCCGGGATCGCGCCTGTGGTCGCGTGGGAGGGCGATGGCCCCGCTTCGGGCGCGCTGCGAGCCGCCGCCAACCGCGCCGGCCTGGCCGGGCGGGTCACGGTGACGCAGCGGGATCTGGCGCGCCAACCGTTGACCCCGAAGGATTTGTCCGGCCTGGCCGCCCTGGTCTTGGACCCGCCGTTCAATGGTGCCGGGCCGCAGATGCAGTCGGTCGCGGTGGCGAAAATCCCCGTTGTTGTCTATATCAGTTGCAATCCAGCGGTGCTGGCGCGGGAAGCGGCGATGCTGCACGCCGCCGGCTACCGGCTGGACGTGGCGACGCCGGTCGATCAGTTTCTGTGGTCGTCGCGCCTGGAAACTGTCTGTGTTTTTCGGTTGGGGGTGGGATAGACTGGGGCTATGGCCACACGCAGCATCGCGCCGATCCCTGCCCATCCCGATGTCGAGATCCTGTCGGAACAGCGCGTCTGGTCCGGGCTTTTTCCGCTGGATGTCGTGCAATTCCGCCACCGTCGTTTCGATGGCGAGGTCAGTGGGGTGCGCACCTGGGAACTGTGGCGACGGGGGCGGGCATCCGCGCTGGTGCCGTATGATCCCATCACCGACCAGGTGGTGCTGATCGAGCAGTTCCGCTTTCCGGCTCTGGCCGCCGGGTTGGACCCGGTGCTGGTCGAACTGCCGGCCGGGTTGTGTGAGGACGGGGAGACCCCGGAGGCCACCATCCGCCGCGAAATGCGCGAGGAAATGGCGATGGACGCCGATCTGGTGGAATGGGCCGGCGCCTATATCCTGACCGCGGGCGGGTCCGAGGAGGTTTGCGACCTGTTCGTCGGCCGCGTCACCGCGCCGGCCACGGATGCCGACGGGATTGCCTGGCACTCCGGCGAGGCGGCCGAACACGAGGACATCCGCGTGCGGGTCTGGCCCGCCGCCACCGCGATCGAGGCCGCTTTGGCCGGTCGATTTCCGAACTCCATCACCACCATTGGCCTGCTGTGGCTGGCCGCGCGCCGTGACTGGTTGCGCCAACTCTGGATGACATCATGACCGAACGTTTGTTTCTTGATGCGCCGTCGCTGGCGTCCGCCACGGCCACCGTGCTGGCCAGCGCGCCCGAGGGCGTCGTGCTGGATCGAACCGTGTTCTATGCCCGCGGCGGCGGCCAGCCGGGCGATACCGGCGTGCTGCGCTGGGATGGCGGGGAGATGGCGGTTGCCGATGCGGTGAAGGGGGAGGGGGAGGCGATCCTGCATGTGCCGGTTGCCGGCGGGGTGCTGCCTCCGGTGGGCGCGGTGGTGGAGGCCGCGATCGACTGGGAGCGGCGGCATCGGCTGATGCGGATGCACACGGCGATGCATCTGCTGTGCAGCCTGATCAAGGGCGCGGCGGTGACGGGTGGCTCGGTTGGCGTGGATCGCTCGCGGCTGGATTTCGACCTGCCCAACCCGCCGCCGAAGGAGGAGATTGAGGCGGGGTTGAACGCGCTGATCGTGGCGGATCATCCGGTGCGTATCGAGTGGGTGGACGAGGCGGTGCTGGACTCCGATCCCGGCCTGGTTCGCACGATGTCGGTGCAGCCGCCGCGTGGGACGGGGCGGTTGCGGTTGATGCGGGTGGGCGCTGGGGATGGTTTGGTCGATTTGCAGCCGTGCGGGGGCACGCATGTGGCGCGGACCGGGGAGATTGGGCCGGTGCAGGTGGTGAAGATTGAGAATAAGGGGCGGCAGAATCGGCGGATTACGATTGTTTTGGGGTAGGGGGTTATCGTTCTTGCCCGACTGAAGTGGTAGCCGCCACTCCAGCCGGGTCGGTTGAGCGCAATGATCGATATGCGAAGCGTTGTTTGTGGACGGATTGGGCCGGTTGCGCCGATCAGAGGCATCCTGATTTCGCCCTCCGTGCCGGTCTTTGGCGCAGGGCAGTTTAGGCTGGCTTGTATGAACGCTCCTCCTCAACGCTACCGACGCCGTTCAGGCTCCGCAGCGCTGACACATTCTGTTCAGAAATCGACCCGGTCGCGACCCCTAGTCGTGCGAATGCTGCTTCTAGTTTGAACCCTTCCGCTTTGGCACGCGCAACAACCGCATCGAATGTGTCTGGGTCTGGGATTGACACTGTCACTTTCAAGGTCGCCATGACTGATGGTCCTCTCGGTTCGGGCGGTTCAGATCGTCCGGGTTAGGGTGACTGAGCGAGCCCGACACCCACGTCCACCGAGCGTTCCGAAATCCGCAGCGCGATCTGGGATAGGCGGCTCATCAAGGAATGTCCACGCAATTTGGGATCGGCCTCGGCAACCAGCGCCGCGATGCCGGCAACGTGAGGAGTCGCCATGCTCGTGCCGTCCATCCTGGCATAGCCACCGGGGACCGCGGACAGTACTTGTACGCCCGGGGCGGCGATGTCGACCTGGCCGCCATCTATCTCCAGTCCGGCATTGGAGAATGGGGCAACACGGAGATTTGCATCCAACGCGGCAACCGCGAAAAAGGTGCGACAATTCGCCGGATGGCTGACGCGGATGATCTTGCCGGGACGCTCGCTATCATTGCCGGCGGCAGCGAAGATGACGCATCCTGCATCCAATGCGCGACGACCCACCTGCTCAAACGTCGCGCTGCGTGGTTGGTTGGCGAGCACCTTTGCGCCGAGCGACATGGAGATAACAGCGCATTTCTGATCCAGGGCCCAGGTGATCCCGCCCAGAATGCTGGTGTCGGTCCCTATACCGTTATCACCAAGCACCTTTCCGACGTAGAGGCGTGCGTCGGTGGCGACGCCGTAGCGGGGCCGCGTGACGGGCGATGCCGGCCCGGCGACGACGCCGGCGCAATGGGTGCCGTGACCGTGCCCGTCCTGCACTGTCGGCGCGCCCGGAACGAAGCTGGCCTGGGCCACAACCCGGCCGGAAAAATCGAGGTGCTTAAGGTCTATCCCGGTGTCGAGGACGGCCACGGCGATGTCTTTTCCGGTGAAGCGGGTGGCATCGGCGCGGGTCGCTTTCAATCCCCAGGTTGTGCGGTTGTTGTCTAAGAAGGGGCCAAGGCCGGCGGCATTCGAGCCGGGCACCATCGGGACAAGCGAACCAGCGTCTCCGTCGGTCAACAGGTGCTCGATCAAAGTATCCACCCCGGCCCTGTAACCCCGCAGATAGGCGGGGTCTGCGCCGACGAAGACGTAACGCTCCCACTCCTCGCCGTCGAGCGGGTTGTCGTCCAGCACAAGCGCGGCAAGGCGAGTAGACTGTTCCGGATCCGGATTTATTGTCAGGATGCCCAATGTCTCGAAAAACAGGGCCTCGCCGACGGGCAAAGCACCCGCGCCTTCCGGGTTGGAAGCCGCCGCCACGGCCCCCGGGTCTCCGGGGTGCACTCGCAGGGCGACCCCCGTCCGCAGCAGCCGTTCGACATCCGTATGGTGGCCGGGAATCACCCGGACGAGTTTGCGGCCAGTAAGCGGCTGGTGATCAGTGGCAATGTCCTGTACCACGACGTTGCCTGGGCCTCGCCCGAGTTCCTCCTTCGGCGGTGGAACCGGCATCGCGGAGATTTGCGGGGCGGCGGGTCGCGCCGGCGGGCGATTGATCGGACGTTTTCCCATCTCATGTCTCCCTTCAGATTTTGTTGCAGACCGGGGCGAAGCCGGCGAGGTTCTTGCTATCTGCCGGGCGGCTTGGGTCCGTTCGAGCATCGACGAACATCGCCTGGTAACCAAATGCCAGCGGTCGATCGAAGACTTGCACCAGTTCTACGCCAACGGCTGTCGCGCGCGCGAAGCTTGCCGCGATTTGCGCGTTGGAGCCGGTCGCGAGGCCGGTTCGGAGCTGGTCGATCTGCGCCTGCAATCCCGCGATCATCGCGGTCTGTCCCGCGATCGCCGCCCCGGTTGACCCAGCGGCTGGCGCAGGTGCACCGGCGGGAATGGAGTTTGCATTGACCGTCACCGACGGCACGGAAATGGGTTGCGATCCGACTGGGAACGTGTTGGCGATCGCCGCCTGTCCAAACGCCGCGGCCGCTCGGCTGTCTTCCACGATGAAGCGAATCCCCCGCAGGTAGAACACGCGTCGTAGGACGCCGATATAGGGCTCGACCGAGGCTGCGGGCAGCGATGCGTTCCACCCGCCGGCGCTGTTGGCGGTGATACGCTCCCCCCGCCATTGTTCGAATTGCCCAACCGCTGCCTGAACGACCCCCGCTCCGCCACTGCCGTTGCCTCCAAATTGAGTCTGCGAAGGGTCTGCCTGGCAGGCTGTATAGACGATTGCCCGGAAATCGTCGAACGGCACTTCCGCGACCTCCACCGCTTCGGCCTCAAGCCGCAAGTATGCTGTCGAACGCAGGCCCATCGAGGCGAAAAAGCTTGTGACCATACCTGGGAAGAAGGCCGCAAATGCGGTTTGGTCGACGGATGCCAGGGTGTATCCAGGCATTGCGGCAAGCGCCAGCGATCCTTCCGGCGCCACCCCCTTTTCTTTAGCTGGTGCGGTCTGACGAAAGAACGGTCGTCCCGAGGTCGGTTGCAGTGAGGCTCCTAGTCCATCCGATGACTGCGGGTGCCGATCCCCTCAGCTATCCCCTCATTTCACACGACCTCGAACATTCCGGAGAACCAACGGGACTGTGAGACGGTCTCGGCGAAGCGCGCCATCAGGGGCGACAGCCGGTGTTCTGGCATGGTGGGTATCAGTTCATAGAGCATGCAGCCCTGGCG